>WQSN01000029.1 GCA_009787835.1 Treponema sp. | reverse complement strand
TTTGATTTTTATGACAGGTTAAAAAGCATCAGCCGCGGTTATGCGTCATTTGATTACGATATTTCAGGCTACAAACCGACAGAACTCGCGAAGCTGGACATACTCCTTAACGGCAAGCCTGTAGACGCCCTTTCCCAGCTTGTGTTCAGGGAAAGCGCTTACGACCGGGCGCGCAAGGTGTGCGAAAGGTTACGCGACGAGATACCGCGCCAGCAGTTTAAAATTCCCATTCAGGGAGCGATAGGCAGCCATATTATCGCGCGGGAAACAGTCAACGCCCTGCGCAAGGATGTGCTTGCAAAGTGCTACGGCGGCGACATTACGCGCAAACGCAAGCTGCTTGAAAAACAGAAAGAAGGCAAAAAACGCATGAAGATGGTAGGCGATGTTGAACTGCCGCAAAGCGCGTTTTTGGCTGTATTAAAATCACGGGATGAGTGATACCTGATACCAATACGCGCATAGGAGACAGTAATGGAAGTATTAAAAGAAAATAAGTTAAATGTAAAAACCACGCTGCTTTTATCTTTTGGTTTTTTTGCGTCAACAATTGCATGGACAGTTTATAACGCCTATGTGCCGTTAATACTTGACGGCTTCCTGAAGGATTTTATTAATTCTTCCTTGCTGGTTGGCTTTATAATGACTTTTGACAATATCTTCGGCGTAATATTCCAGCCTTTATTCGGAAGAATGAGCGACAGAACGCGCACGCGTTTCGGCCGCAGGATGCCTTTTATCTTTATCGGGCTTCCAATCTGCGCCGCGGCGTTTGTATTAATTCCGTATATGAACTCACTTTGGTCATTAATGATTGTTCTGATTATTTTTACTTTTGTCATGTCGGCATGGAGATCCCCTGTTGTGGCTCTAATGCCTGACCTTACGCCGGGGCCTTTCAGAAGCCAGGCAAACGGAATTGTAAATTTAATGGGCGGTATAGGCGCTGTGTTCGCGCTCCTTATAGGCGGATTTCTGTTCAATTTCATGTATAACAGAACACTGGAATCTACAGGTACGGGAAACGGATACCCTCTTCCTTTTATAATGAGCTCCTGCATGATGCTGCTCGCCCTTTTTGTGCTCGCGTTCTTTGTGCGCGAACCGAAACTCGCTTATGAACCGGAAAGTAAAAATGAAACTGTTAAAGTAAAATTAAATAAAGATGAACGGAAAAGCCTTATATTGATTTTATTCGGCATTTTCTTCTGGTTTACAGGCTACAACGCCGTAGAAACTTTCTTTACGTTATATGCCACCAACACTCTCTCCATGACTCCCGGAGACGCTTCCATGACATTGGCGGTATTTTCCCTTACATTGGTAGCCTTTGCTGTTCCCGCCGGTTTTATCGGCGCAAGGATAAAAAGGCGGAAAGCGATACTGATAGGCCTATCGGGATTAATCATTTTCTTCCTTCCCATGGTATTTATCGCCAACGCGTGGCTTACGCGCATCTGCCTTTTTTTCTGCGGCCTTTCATGGGCGATGGTAAATGTTAACTCTCTACCAATGATAGTAAGGATATCAGGCGAAAATAAAATCGGAACATATATCGGATACTATTACGCGTTCTCCTTCAGTGCGCAGATTGTTTCTCCAGCCCTTTTTGGATTAATTCACGATGCTGTCGGCAATTACAGGATATTGTTCCTGTACGCGTGTATAGCCTTCGCCCTCGCAATGGCAAGTATTTTCTTTGTACGTCACGGCGAAGACGAGATGCAGGGAACAAATACGGCTCAGATATTGAATGATATGGGAGATTAACGCGTACTTATTCGCAAGTAGTTTTTATACCGCTCCCCTTTGGCTTAACTTGCTCCGCAGAATATTCAATAATTATTAAACGCTGGCTGCGCAAATCCCTGTCAGGGTCATAAACGGCCGTGGCCGTCTGCAACGCACGCAAAGAAGACCACTTATGTGGTCAATTTTTAGAGTGGCATTGTACGTGATCCACGCCGAACGCCCCTGCCATGGATTTGCGCAGCCCGCTTTATTCATTATTAATTCATTTTATGGATCATGTTTCACTATCAAAGGGAAAATTTATTGTAAATTTCCTGCGAAAATCACTCCTAAGGTGTGTGTGAACTCTGCTGGCGATTTATTGCTTTGTTGCCTAATTCCACACTGTCGGCGCTCCGTCAACCCACCTCCAATGAGTGTTCGCTGTCCCCGGATGTGTATCGCAATAGTAGTAACGAGTAGCGTATGTAAGTTGTGAGCTGTAACCATGAATTGTTATCCCACTCCATACAGTACTATCCGCACCGCCGTAGAAAACTCTAGTCAATATATTACAATTATAAAATGCACCATAACTGATACTCGTTACGCTTGATGGTATTGTGATGCTGGTCATGGCACTATTATTACTGAACGATTCTATCCTTGCAACCGGTTTATCATTATGTGATGCAGGAATTATCACATTTCCAAATAATTTATAATTACCATTATAAATTGGTATATATCTTCTCACTGAAATTGAGTATGCTGTTTCATCATCTATTAATGTAAAAATTAATTTATCTGAATTGGCATTTTCTAATATTTCTTCAACACTGCCGCCAAGGGTACAAGTTGAAAGTAAAAAGATAAAAAATAACAATAAACTGCTGATGACGGTTAATTTTAATTTCATATATTTACTCCTTAATAAAACGATGTCTGTATCCAATCAATAATGTATTACTGGCCGAAGAGAAATCTGTCCGAAGGGTATAGGATACTTCTATCCCAAAGTTAAAGAAAAAACCGGCTTTAATATCAAGTGCAAATATATTTACACTAGTTTCGTTTATTGATATATCATTATAACTTCCTCCCGCTCCTATATACCATCTTCCCAGGTTTGCAAGCGGCTTGGTAAAAGAATAGTGGATAAAGGGAGAAACTGAGGTATAAAAAATATTTATATTACTGCTTAATATGCCAAAATCTACGCCCATTTCTAAAAATGAATTCCTGTATGGAGAGAGAGTTACGCTTAAACTTCCGGCTAATAGCGGAGCGGCAAATGATGTACCAAAAGATATTCCAAAACTCCAAAAGTGTTCATTGTTATCATACACCTGTTGATGATCAATTATAGAATGCTGATTGTCATTATCTGGCAGCAGGGCAGAGTATTCCGTTACAGGCAGAGGTGATATAACCACCCTGAAACCGGTTTGATCATTTCTGTACATCAGGTTACGCTTTGTACGATAAGTTGAGCTATTATTTAAACTATCCCAAGACCCGCCGCGAAGTACTCTGCCGGAACCTGTTACTGCTCCTGTTGGGTCAATTTCTGCTGCATTTGTGTAATTACCATACCAATCCCAGCACCATTCCGAAACATTTCCGTACATATCGTATAAACCCCATGGATTTGGATCATAACTGCCTACATCAGCAGTCTGTTTCAGTTTTGAATGTTTAAAATTTGCCTGGTTTTTTGTTAGTTGGCTTCCGGTATTATAAGATGTTATAGTTCCAGCGCGGCAGGCGTATTCCCATTCCGTTTCTGTTGGCAAACGATAACCGTTAGCGTTGCAGTTCCATGTTACAGTAATGTTTTTCTCAGAATTAATAATAATATACGCAGGTCTTAATCCTTCTTTTATGCTTCTTTTATTACAGTATTCTATAGCGTCAAACCAGCTTACCATCTCTACAGGCCGGTTTTCTCCCATAAAACGACTTGGATTCGCTCCCATCACTTCCTGGTATTCTTTCTGTGTTACCTCATATTTACTCATGTAAAATGAACTGATTGTTACCTGATGTTGTGATCCTCCACTGGTATTATTTTCTGATGGTGGTTTACCCATTAGAAACGTTCCTTCGTTTATGCTAACAAAATTCTCAGGCAAAGCTGCCGGCTGTTTATGTTGATCAGATTGGACAGTATCATCCTGTGAGATCCTTTGGGATAAAGCAGTCTGCGTAGACTTAATATGCAGGACATTAACCTGAAACTGCGATTGATCAGAGATTGGCGGCGCAGGTTCAACAGTTGGTTGTACGGTTTCTGTAATAGACTGCGCCGGTTCGTCAGGAGGATTAAAACGGTAAATATAACCTAACATAGGTTTGAATCTTAAATTAAATTCCGGAAACATCTCCATCTGAAGCGTGGCGGATATATTCAGCCAGTCAAAAAAGATAAAACCGGTGGCAGCGTTAATACTAAAAAATCCATTATAGGAACCGTCTTTTTCATATACCCCGCCTCCAAGCCCCAGCCCTCCGTACCAGCCGCCCCTGTTAAACGGTACGAATCCATTAAAATTTACATTACCGTTAAATGAAAAATCCCAGAACCCCAGAGCAAGATTAAAATCAAAGAATGTATACGGGCCCGGCGAAACAGTCCCAAATACCGAAAAACCAAAATTGGATATATCCAGATACCCTAATGAAATGCCAAGCGTGTTTAATAAAGGATTACGATCAGGCGCAGTTTCCGGTTGAATGTCTGTAATTGAAACAGTTGTTGGAACTGGTGGATCAGTTGTATCTGTGGTTTCAGTTGGCGTTTCAATTATAATTGAGGTTTCAGCTAATGGCGGAGTTTCAGCTAACGGTTGAGTAATGGCGTTTATAATATCTGTAATGCCGTTTTCATATCTTATTGAAAGTACATTTTCCGTGGGAATAACAATGGTAGGTCCGTCAAGGTGGTTAAAACGTTTATACCTAATTTCTGTAGGAGATATTTCCATAACTTTCGCTTCAATTGTATTTCCATCTTTAAATATAATTAAATCCTGAGCGAAAACACCTACGGTTATAAAAATATAATAAACGGTTAATAACATTTTCATGTTTAGTCTCCCCTTTTAAAATTCAATAAAAGCAAAAAAAAGTACATTTAATGCATATAATACAGAAAACATAAGAGGTAAAACTAAACCTGAAGTTCTGCGCATGCTATAATGTTTTACCGGCGGTAAATCTTCTACAGGTATAGAACCTGGGATTGTAACATAACAGGTTGCCATTTTTTCAAATCTTCTTACTTCCAGATCATAAGATGTATAGCCCTGTTCCATTACCCATGAGTTGACAGCGTATTTTAATTTAACCGGATCCTGCGCGAATTCGATTGCTATAGGTAATGCGTAAATTCCATCTGAAACATTAACGCCATACTTTACCTTTACAGGAGTAACGCATCCTGTGAGCAAAAAAGATATAATAATAATTAAACACAATTTTTTCATAAATGTTCCTTATCTAATTACTTTTTTTTTTATTAAAATCTCCATGATTCCTATAAAACTCAACAAGTTAACTAGAAGTATTACTTCTATACTATAGAAACAATAAATATTTGTCAATTGAATTATAGAGATTGTTTAATTCTATTGAAGGGTCAGTTTAATAATATGGAAGAGAAAGAGTTAAAGACCTCTCTCGGTAAAAACATCAAGTTTCTCCGTTTCCGTAGGCAATATTCACAAGCAGACCTTGCAGAGAAAGCGAATATATCTATTACTTTTCTTTCAAATGTTGAACGGGGAAACAATTTCCCGAAGGCTGGAACGCTTTGTAACCTCGCAAAATCCCTTAATGTTCAGGTCTGGGAGCTTTTCAAGGGCGAGGGAATCACAAACATACATGAAGAAAGCATTACAGACCGTTTATCTGAGGATTTTTCCAAACATGTAAACCTTGCTATGGAGATGGTTAAGAAACAATATAAAGCTTGATAAAAAATTTGGAAAACTTAAATATACTTCTTTGCGATCTCATCATCTCTACGAGATATTATTAAGTATATGCGCTGAATGATACTTACAGTGATGTTTCCGGTACAAAAGGTTATTCCAGCCATAGTAATAGGAAACAATTGATATTCTTCCATAATTTGTAATATAATATAACAAATGAATAATACAAACTTTAAATCCACATTTTGGACAATTATCACGCTTACCGGACTCAGTATGTTGACGGCGGATTTTCTGCTGTTGATCTATTTTGATTACGCTTTTTCACTTTTGATTGTCAGGCTGGGTCTTCCGGGCATTGTTTTTCTGCTCGTTTACGGCGGTGTTCTGGGGCAAAGCGCGAAATGTTTCGACGCGTCATTTTTTAAGCAGACAAAACCAGGGGATGTAAAGCTTGAGGCGCAGGATGAAGCGTATTTGGACCGGCTTAAAAAAATTGGAGCGATACCAATAAAAATGATAGCCTTCAGTGTGGTAATTCATGCTTTCTTTCTGGGCTGTGTTTATATCAATGCTAAATATCTTTCCATCCTTCCGGGTATGCGCGGGCCTCTTTTTTTGGCGTCTTTGGCTTTTGGAATGCTGGTTGGGACGTTTATCTATGTAATAAATGACGGCCTTGTTTCGCGTACTTTAATATCTCATAATTTTTTAAGTTATCCGCGCGGACTGCGTGAAAGGCGGCAGGAACTTAAAGCCATGATAATCCCCATGGCCGCTGTTTTAATGGCGCTGGTATTCGCCTGTTCTGTAACAATGCTGAGCGTAATTAAATCCGGCGGAAACATGAATGATTTTAACGGCGGCGATTGGGCGATATTGCTAATTCCGGTCATCATTGTATTTATCTGCGTTTCTTTTCTTTCAATAGCCCTGAAAAAGAACGCGTCAACATTATTTTCATCAATAATTGAGCAGCTGGAAAATCTTTCTTCAGAACAAAAAGATTTAAGGAAGCGTATAACGGTCTGTTCGGTGGATGAGCTGGGTACTATCGCCGGTATGGTAAATTCCTTCAGCGATCATTTAAGCGAAGGGATTCATGATATCAAGATAGGACAGAATGATCTTATACATGTCGGAAACCAGATGGAAAAAAACGCTTCCGGTATGGCGGATTCTGTCGGAAAAATAACAGAAGCGACTGAACAGGTACTGATAAAGACAAAGGGACAGATGGACAGCGTAAACACCTCATCGCAGGCGGTCAAGCAAATGTCAGATAATATCAAGTCGCTGGATGAATCGATTACCGTTCAGACATCCAGCATGAACGACGCTTCCGCAGCTGTAGAACAGATGGTTGGAAATATTACATCAATCAGTTCGTTAACGGAAAAAATGGAATCGCAGTTTAAAACTGTAGGCGAATCTTCGGATAAGGGAAGCAAAATCCAGAAGGAAAGCGCCGAGCGTATCCAAGCGATTGTAGAACAGTCCCAGGCTTTACAGGAAGCGAACAGAACCATTTCCGCTATTGCCGCTCAGACAAATTTACTGGCAATGAACGCCGCCATCGAAGCGGCTCACGCAGGAGAATCCGGCCGCGGGTTCGCCGTGGTTGCCGATGAAATACGCCAGCTGGCCATTAATTCGACCAATGAGTCTCACAAGATCAGTAACGAGCTTAAACAGGTTGTAAATACAATCGGGCTTATCGTAAAAGATTCCGAAGCCTCTACAAACGCGTTTGTCGAGGTTTCCAACCGCATTAACGAAACGGGAAAACTGGTGCATGAAGTAAACAACGCAATCCGCGAGCAGAAAACCGGCGCTGATCAGGTGATTCACTCATTGCGGATGATGAACGATCATACAGAAAAAGTTAACAGCGGCGCGAGAGAGATGGATCAAAGCAGCATTGTTATGCTGCGGGAAATTAATACTCTGCAAAGCAGCGCCGGCGAAATAATGGTTCGCATGGAAGAAATGTCTGACGGCATCAAAAACATCAACAACGGCGCCCATGGCGTTTCCGAACTGGCTGTCAGCACGCGATCTTCCATACAAAAAATTTCAATTATCGCCGACGGGTTTCAGGTGTATAGTTTACTCCTCATCATTCTCCTCATAACTCAAATCAAACTCATTTAATAATTTCTGAGCTTTTCCTTCAGGTAATGTCTGGACATCGCGCAGCTTGCGTTCTATCGCCCTGGAGCGCGTTCCCGCTTTGTCGATTTCCTTGCTTGCGGAATCCAGTTTTTCCTTTGTTTTTTGAAGCACATCGCCGAATTTTCCGAATTCTGATCTTACAGCTCCAAGTAAATCCCAAATTTCGCTGGTTCTTTTTTCCACGGCAAGGCTTCTGAAACCCATTTGTAAACTGTTTAAAAAAGCGGAGATTGTTGTCGGGCCTGTAATTGTAACCCTGTATGTGTTTTGAATGTTTTCCAGCATTCCGGGAATGCGCAATACTTCCGCGTATAGTCCTTCAAAGGGGAGAAACATTATCCCGAACTCAGTTGTGTTCGGCGGGTCCAGATATTTATCATGTATGTCCCTGGCGAATTTATCAATTTTTGTTTTAAGATCTTTTTGCGCCTGCAGAACCGTGTCTTTTTCGCCTGAGTCATAGGCGGCTATCAGTATTTCATAATCAACAGTCGGGAATTTCGCGTCTATGGGAAGCAAAATAACCTTATTGGAATCTTCCTTGCTTGGAATCTTTACGGCGAACTCAACTTTTCCGTCCTTAATTTTTTCATTCAGCGAATATTGGCCGGGGGTGAGAATCTGCTCCAATATGGATCCAAGCTGATACTCTCCGAATATTCCCTTGTTTTTTACATTCGACAGCACATTTTTCAGGCTGCCGACATCGCTTGCGAGCGTTTGCATTTCTCCAAGCCCTTTCTGTACAAGTTCAAGCCGTTCGCTGACAATCTTAAATGATTCACCGAGCCTTGTTTCAAGAGTCTTGTGCAGTTTTTCATCTACAGTCTGGCGCATCTCGTCCAGTTTCTTTTCGTTCCCCTGCTGGATGTCAGCTAACTTTTTTTCAACCGCGTCGCGTGTTCTTTCAAGTCCGTCTTTTGTGTCTTTTGTCAGGGTTTCAATCTTTGCGGATGATTTCTCCTCGAATGTTTTTAGGGTGGATGAAAGTTCTTCCCTGCTTTCTTTTGTGGATGAGTATACCCTGTCCTGAACGGATTTTAGTTCCCTGTTTAATGTTTCAGAAAAACTTGAAATGTTTCCCGTAACTTTTTCTTCAAAAACAGATATGGATTTATTTAGTTCCTCGCGGTTGAATTTAAAACCTGAATCAAGCGACACTTGAATGTCTTTCATCCTGTTGTCAACAAGCCCTGTAAAACCTGTTATTGTCGCGGATAATTGCTCAAAAACGGATTTTAAGGATGATGACAGTTCTTCCCGGGATTCCCGCGCGGATTTATTTGTTTCTTCCCTGTTCCTGGAAAATTCATCCCGGACGGCATACTCATTTTTTTCAAGACGCTGTGAGTATTCGCTCAATTTTTGAGTTACATCAAGTTGAGATCCCTTTCTGTTCTTCAAAAAAAGTATGATTATTACGATAAATTGAATTATCAAAATTGCGAAAATCGCCAAATCAATTATTAATTCCATATCCATTATAAGCCTCCATAGTTCTTTCAATTAGTATTTTATTATTTAATTGTAATTTAATCATTGGTTCAATCTCCGCCCGCACCCTCTTTAAAAACGAAATATCGCCCAAAACAGGGCGCTCGTCTTTTCCGGCATAATCAGGAAAATGCGCCCAAAGATAATCACACTCATCAATAAGGGCAGTAAGTCTCTCCTTATCAGTTTCCGCTTCGCCGCTTAGAATCCCCTTTAGTTCAACCAGCCTATCCAGTTCACTATTTATAAAAATGAGTAAATTTTCTTTTAATTTATTTTTATTATTTTCTTCTTCGCCGCCGCATTCTGAAAAATTATTTTTCCCGCCGGTTGAATTTGATTCTGGAGCAATCCCTTTTTTTTCTTCCACATGTGAAATTCCTCCCTGCAGGGTTTCCATCGCCTCGTCCATGGAAAGAGTCTTTACACCTAACGGAAGCCCTGAACCTTCAATGTCAAAAAAGCGCGGATTGCCGCCGAACTCCCGCTGAAAAAGATTGCGGTAATTCATCATTGTGCGGCTAGAGTAAACCGGCGTTCCTGATTTGGAAGATAAGGTAAAAACGTCCCCGCCTGGCGCGGCGTTGCATAAACCGCGTAACCGTGTCTGTGTGTTCAGACGGCTGCGATGACCCGGCGTTCCGCGGGCGTGATATTTGTCGAAAGTAAAGGAAAAATCCAGACCCGAGCAGATTATTTTCCCTTTTGTGAGACTCAGGCAAAGTACCGCCGCGCTTAGGCCAACCGATCCCAGAGGGGGAATGGCTGCGGGAAGAAGTCCCGCTTTTTTTAACCGGTCAAAAATACGCATCTGTGTCCAGGGCGTAAAAAAAAGATAACCATTCCCCTCAAGTATTTTTACCGAGGCGGGCAGAGCGGAAAAATCAGCGGCGAATGCGGCATTCCATCCGCTGCAGCCGATAAAATCGCGGAGATTCCAGTGCTGGCTTTCAAGAATTACCACAAGGTCAGGTACAATGCCCCTGTCCCTTAAAGCGCCCAGACTTGTATCCACGCATATTATTTTAAACAGCCTTTCTTCCTTCGTGACTGAAAAACGTTTAACAATCTCATTTAAAGTTTCGTCTAACGAAGGGCCTGCGCCAAGTAACAGTACAGGCCTTTCTCCGAAAGACAGATTTTCTATTGAAGGAAAAGACGGTAACAGCGCCAGGTTGCGTATGGCGTTGCGGATGTATAAACGTCCCAATTTGGTCAGAACCAGCGCGTTACTCCAGTTTGTGGCGATTTCCTGCCTGAGCGCGTCAAAAAGCGAATCGTAAACCTGCGGAAACAACTGCCAGCCGCCTGTAAAGCGGATAATTTCAATGCGCCTGAATGTACGCCCTCCCCATACTTCACGGACAAGGGAGCAAAGCTCAGTTTCACCGCGAATGTCTGTTAAACGCAATCTGCCGCAGACCAGAAGGGAAGAAGGCATGTTTTCCGCCGATAATTTATACAGTTCGCTGTCGGCTTCCGTGCACAAAACAGCGGAATTTGGCGCGTCTGTTTCAAGACGCGAAAGAAGCCGCGCTAGACCGTAGCCGTAAAGAGGTGAAGGACAAAAGTAAAGCGTTCTGTCTTTGATACAGACAGCATCCGCCAGTTTATCGGCGCGGCGGACAGGATCAAAAGATGAGATGAGAGTCTTCCCGTCCCGGATGAGAGGTCTCTCCTCCATGAATTAATTACCGGACATGAACAAGTTAAAGTAAGTATCCCAGAAATTATCTTCCATTTTTGCGTTGCTCATAAAGAAAGTATTAAGAGTTTGCTCTGTTTTATAATGCACCCAGTAAGACGAGTACATTGATACGATATTCTCTATACTGTCCGCTTCCGCCTGTATTTGCTCTGTCGGTAATAATACAAGCACCTTGCTTCCCTGAACCAAAGGTTCCGAAGGAGTATTCAGGCGGGTGGAGAATGCGACTCTCCAGAAATTCTGGTTTGATGCCATATCGGAGAATTCAGAGCTTGACAGGGAAGGAATGGAAAAATAACTCAAAGAGGTAAAGAGATCTTCATTGCCGAAATTTACCGGAAGCGGCCCGATACTATACTTTTCCATGCCTGACTGAAGCGCCGCTTCGTCAAAACCCAAAAGTTCCGCTTCGCCGATAAATTCCCTTGCCTGTGCGATAGCCCAGTCTTCCATACGGCCCTTTTCATAACTCCATACATAAGACCTTACTCTGCTAAGAACTGTTGCATCATCAAAATCAGGATATTTTATTTCATCTTCAACCCTGAAAAAGACCCATAATCCGCCAACATTAAATACATCGCTTAACTCTCCCTTTCTGAGTTTGAATATCGCTTCACGATCCGATGCGTTTGTTATTTCTGAATCAAGCTCATAGGTATAGCGGATACCCATATCTCCGCTGCGGTCATTAAAACCATCCACCGACTGCGACCTTGCGGCGTCTTCAAAAGTAGTTACTCCGTTTTTAATGGAATCCAGTATTCTCCGTGCCTCTCTTTCACTGGAACTTACGCTGATCCTTGAAAGATGAATATTGCGGAAATGATCGGAATTCTGCCTTGCATAGGCGGCATATTCAGAATCCGGAAAATCATCAACCGAAAAAGAAACTAAATCGAAACTTCTCATGCTGGCGGACATTTTTCCGAAAAATTCCGCTTCGCTTCCTGAAATCTGAAGACTGAATAAATCCGAATAGTATTGGTTTTTTATAATTTCATCCTGAACCTGACGCCAAAGAATCAAGCGTTCCGATTCAGACATTGATCTGTACAGCGCGGAGGAAAAACGGCCGTTTTCCTGAAACTGGGATAATTGAGCTACATTCCTGTCAACTGTTTTTTCCGGCACAAAATAATTTGATCTTTTCATTTCCTGTAAAATGGCTGTATGCACAGCAGCGCCTTCGTATGCCTGCCGCCAGATGCTGATTCCATATTGATAATCATTTACATCTATGGAACCGCGGTAATACCGTAATATCTGTTCATAGTATTGAGCAAAGTAATTGCCGGGTACCCAGGCAATGGGAACTTTATCGTAATATCCAAATGTCATTTCCGAGCTTGCGCCTCTCCTGAAACCGCCGCCGGAAAGAAGATCGCCGCCTACAAATGTAACGACTACCAAAACCAGTATAATAACAGATCCTATATAAAGACCCGGACTTGCTTTAAATTTACGGATAATTTCTGAAGTTCCTGATTCTTTATCGGAAGGGACAATATTATTCTTTTTAGCCATAAAGCACACCTCTATTTAGTTTTATGCCTTGAAACAATAGCATTTATTGTTTTTTTTGTCCAGATACAGCGGAAAATTCACAGCTTCAGTAAAGCGCCGCGCATATACGCGCCATAAATATGTGTGGAGGCATTTATGATGAAGAATATTCATTTTTTCCTTGTGGGCGTTTGTTTGTTTTTGGGCGCATGTTCCACAGGAGAGGCAGCATCAGCGGCTATATCGCAGATGTTCGGGGGCAGTTCGCAGGCGCTGCTTTTTATTAATTGCAAAGCGGTATCGGAAGACGAGATCGAGTTTGAATTTTCGCAGCCGGTTACGGTTAAATTCATCGGTTTTGATCCTGTACTTTCTGTCGCGTCAATAGAAAGCGGCAGTACAGTAAAGGTAAAGCTGGAGGAAAGCCTTGCTTCCGGATTGGAGTTCACAGCTGATCTGTTGGCTGAAGACGCGGATAAAAACACAATCAATGTACTTGTACCGTTTCGTTCCAGAAACAACAGGATGCCGCTTTTGGTAATCAATGAACTGTGTACCGAGAACGCCGCTTCCAATACCGGAAAGAAGCCGGAATTTATTGAATTTAAAATGAAATCGGACGGTAATTTGGGAGCGATGCGCGTGTTTATCCTTGGAAACACAAACGCCAGCCAGAAAACAATTTATGAATTTAAACCTGTAGAAGTAAAAAGAGATGATTATGTGACTCTTCATCTGCGCACCGTCGGAGATGAGTGTATAGATGAATACGGTGAAAATTTAAATGAATCAGGCGGAAAGGATGCTTCCCCTACAGGGCGGGATTTCTGGGTTCCAGGAAACACAAAACTGATACACAAGGACGCGAGCGCGGTTTATGTATTGGATCAGGATGATAATGTGCTTGACGCTGTAATGATCTCATCAACTCCCGATGTGTGGTGGAAAAAGGAATATTTCGCGGAAGCCGCCGGTTTTTTGCATCAGCAGGATAAATGGAAATCCATTGACGGAAGTATATGTTCACCCGCGGGCGCGGCAATGAGCGATAAAGCGACCAACACCAGAACCATCTGCCGCGATGAAACCAGGGAAGATTCAAACACTGCTGCGGATTGGTACATCACTGTTACCAGCGGCACAACGCCCGGAAAACCAAATAACCGGAACAAGTTCTCAAATTAGGTCTTTGAACAGAGCTTCTATCTCATGTTTAGGAGCGGCTCCGTTCCTCTGACCTGCCAGAGCTCCGTCCTTGTACAGGAACAGCGTAGGAATGGAATTTACCCCATGCTGTTCCGCAAGGACGCTTTCCTCATCCACATTGATCTTGCCAACTTTAAGCTGCCCTGAATATTCATCGGCGATTTGCTCCAGCACCGGCGAGATCATTTTACATGGGCCGCACCATTTAGCCCAAAAATCTACCAATACCGGAACCGGTGATTGTAGTACCTCTGATTCAAAATTATCAACAGTGATAGTAATACTGCTCATAAATTCCTCCCGTATACTATTTTCATATATAAATGTCTTTTTTTCAAGAGGAAAAAAGTACAATTTTTCACTTGACACATTAACTGCTTTATGTCAGTATGGAATATGGAAGCTCATTATATTATTAAAATAAAATCTTTATCTTTTCTTTTAGTACTAGAATTACTATCAATAATTACCGCAAAACAATGGGAGGAAATTTATGTTTAGCGAAGGTTTATCTTATGACGATGTTCTCTTGCTTCCGGGATATTCGGAAATTCTGCCTAAGGACTGTGACATCCATACTGCTTTATGCGCCGGCATTATATTAAATCTGCCTGTAATTTCCGCCGCGATGGATACTGTCACGGAGGAAAAACTCGCGAGAGCTATCGCGCTGGAAGGCGGAGCCGGCGTCATTCACCGTAATTTACCGCCTGAGGAACAGGCGCGTCAGGTGGCGAATGTAAAACGTTATTTAAACTGGATAATCGACTCGCCTGTTACAGTTCCGGAAAACGCTTATGTAAAGGATGTAAGGGAACTTGTCATAAAGAACGGGATTTCCGGTCTGCCAGTCGTGGACAAGGATGGAAAATTAAAAGGGATAATTACAAACCGCGACCTGCGTTTCTGCCGTGACGATTCTTTGCCTGTCACAAAGGTAATGGTGGAAGACCTTGTAATAGTTACAGGAGAACCTACTGTCGAAAAAGCGCGTGAAAAATTCGCGGAATACCGCATTGAAAAACTTCCGGTTGTGGATAATGAAGGCAGGCTTACAGGGCTTATAACAGTAACTGACATGGAAAAGAATGAAAATTTCCCAAACGCGGCGGTTGACAAGAGCGGCAGGCTGATTGTAGGAGCCGCAATTTCACCGCAGGATTACACAGTGCGCCTTCCTTTGCTTAAAAAAGCAAAAGTGGATTTTGTAGTTGTTGACACCGCTCACGGCGATTCAAAAAATGTAATAGATGCGATCAGGCAGATAAAAAAAGACTATAAAATCCCTGTAATTGGGGGAAATGTCGCATCCAAAGAAGGCACGCGCAGACTGATCGACGCGGGAGCTGACGCTATAAAAGCGGGCATCGGACCGGGTTCAATTTGCACAACGCGTATTATCGCTGGAATTGGCGTTCCACAGTTTACCGCAATCCTTGATTGCGCCGAAGAAGCCTCCAAATCAAACATTCCGGTAATTGCCGACGGAGGCATTAAATTTTCGGGCGACATAACAAAGGCTATCGGCGCGGGAGCGAATTTGGTAATGATTGGAAACCTGTTCGCGGGTCTCAAAGAATCACCCGGAAACGAAATTATTTTTGACGGCAGAATCTATAAAGAGTACCGCGGAATGGGCAGCATCGGCGCGATTGCCGACGGCGCGGGAGACCGTTATCAGATGAGCAAGGATGAGGAACCTGTGCCGGAAGGTATCGAGGGGCGTGTTCCGTATAAAGGCGAACTGCGCGCTTATGTGAACCAGCTTGCCTCCGGTCTGCGAAAAGGCATGGGGTACTGCGGCTGCCGAAATATAACGGAGCTTAAACAATACAGGAAATTTGTTAAAATTTCCGCCTCGGGTTTAAGGGAAAGCCACCCTCACGATGTGCAGATAACCCAGGAAGCCCCGAATTATTCGCGCTTATAAAATTTAAAATTAACATGACAGATAACAATTTGGCGGCGGAACTGGATCGCTTTTATGAAAATATTTGCAACAGGGATTTTATTATACTGGATCCGGTTCAGTTTCCGCGTATGTTTTCCAGGCGCGAAGATATTGAAATCGCTGCATTTCTGTCCGCGACCATTGCCTGGGGAAGGCGCGATTTAATCCTGCGCTCGGCGAAAAAGATGTTCGCATCTTTGGGGCCAAGCCCCTATGATTATGTCATGGAAGGCGGTTATAAAAATTTAAAAGACAAAAACATACACCGCACTTTCTTTGAACACGATCTAAAATATTTCTGCCGCGGCTTCAGGCAATGTTATGTGAAATACGGTAATCTGGAAAATCTTTTTGCGCAATCGCCTTCCTGCGTATGGAAAGGTTTTTATACATTACGCGAAGAAATGGCCAGCGCGAATAAGGGACTGTACTCAAAACATCTTGCGGATTCAGGCGCGGATAATGAAAGCGGCTCTGCGTGCAAGAGGCTTAACCTCGCTCTCCGCTGGCTAGTGCGCAAAGGTCCTGTAGATTTAAATCTATGGAAAAAAATAAAATCTGACTCTCTTTACATCCCCCTTGATGTCCACGTAGCGCGCACAGCGAGAGGAATAGGGCTTTTGCACCGCAAGTCCAATGATAAAAAAGCGGTAATAGAGCTGACAGAAAAACTGCGCGTATTCTGCCCGCAAGACCCCGTAAAGTATGACTTCGCACTGTTCGGGATTGGCGCCCAACTGGGCACGCGAAAGCGTGCAGATGAATAAACCATCACGGCGTGACGCGCAATAAAAGTTAACAGGATGAAAAATGCGCGAAGGCTTCAGCCTGAGCAGCGCGTCCGGAGCTCAACTGGGCACGCGAATGCATTATCTTTCACCTAACAGCGATTTAAGCTCCTGAATGCTGCTTATTATTTTACTGCGGGGGAGACTGCGGAATTCTTTTGGGATCATTTCGCGGGAAGTGCATTCAAGGACAGCTACAAGATTTTGCAATTCTACTTCATGAGGATAAGCGGCGGGGACAAAGTCGCTCATTGCTTCTTCCATGTCTTCGCGCTTGACAAAAACGCGGTCGTCCATGGCGGCTAACAGTTTCGCGCGGACAAGCACCGCTTCAAGGTCGGCGCCTGAATATTCGTGCTTGTACTTTTTAAAAAGGTCGGTAATCGGAAAGTTACGGATATCAAGATCAAGTTTGCGGACAAGTGTCTTGAAAAGATCTTCCCTGTCCTTGTCTGTTTCCGGGTAAAACAGGGCAAGGTGTTCTTCTGCGCGGCCCTGGCGTTTAAGGTCAATCGGTATAAGATCGGGGCGGCAGGTAATTAAAAACCAGATTATCTTTCCGCGGAATTCTGTGTTTCCCATAAAGCTTGCAATCTGCGCGAAGACGCGGTTGCTGGTGCCGGAGTCGCCTTCCTGATCGCGGTCTCCCAGAAAAGCGTCCGCTTCATCAATCATTACGCCGACCGGAGCCATGGCGACAAGAATATTTAAAACTTTTTCCAGGTTCGATTCAGTTTCGCCCTGCCATTTGGTGCGGAAGTTACGGAATTTTACCATTGGAATTCCAATCTCTCCTGCGAAGGCGTTAACCATAAAGCTTTTTCCGGTTCCGACGGGACCTGCGATTAAATAACCCATTGGCAGTACATCCGGGCGTCCCATTTTTATGGCTTTTGCGGCGTTTTTGAAACGTTTTTTTATAAAATCGTGTCCTGAAACATGAGAAAGATTATAGGAAGTTTCCATAAACTCCAATAACCCTGCAGCTTCGTTTTCGATTATTTCCTTTTTCTTATAACGCATAAAATCGAGTGACAGCGGTTTATTTTCTTCATAACTTTCCGCAGCAAGACGGTTTAAATTCATAAGATTGAGGCCGGAAGTGACAGTGGCAAGTTTTTCAGGCGTCAGCCCGCGTTCCAGAAGCAGCTTGCTTTCTTTCTCTTTGGAGCGCAGAAAACTTTCTCTGACTTTCGCCTCAGGAAACGGAACGCTGATTTTTACTGTGGAAGGAGATCCTGCAAGACGGGAAGAAATATCGGCGAGGTTTTCTGTTAAAAGAATAATGGAAATATCGCCGTTAATAAATTTAGGGTCTGTCGCCCAGCGGTTGAATGTCACCATGCAATAACGGTCGGTATCGGATAGACGGATTAAATCTCCTGCCGGGACTATATGTTCGGCATAATCGATGATAAAGACCATACGGCATTTTTCACGTTTATCCTTTGGTATCCGCGAAAGAAAATATTTTTCAAGATAGGGAAAACATTTTTCCGGGTCGCTTGAAATGAAATCGCTTTTATCAACATCCTGATTTGCAGATAATGATGGAGCCGCCAGAAGATAATTTTGTTCCATTTCCGGTTCGCAGAATGAAACCCCGCCTGAACGATCATAGAACGCTATAATATCCTGGTTTCCGAAGAGTATTTCCGAGATATATTCCTGCACCCTGGTAAAGGTAAACTCGCCCTCTTTTCTTTTATGAGGCAGTAAATCCCTTATATTTCCGTGCAGTATGTAAAGATTTGCGGTTTTTGATCCGTACTTGGACGCAAGTTCCTGTGCCCAGGCAGGCAGTATTCTGATGTATTCGTTATTTCTGAAGATATACTGATCCGGCATTGTTCCTCCCAATAGTTACAATGCCAGATTAATATAATTAATACAATGAATCAAGAGCAGTTTGCAGCAGTTCCTTGTACTCGCTGTTTATTCTCGCTTCGGCGGCGCGTACTGAGCGCTGCTGAGCTTCTGAATAATTCGCGTGTCCTTCACGTCCGTTTATCGGCCACGGCGGTACTACACCCTGTCTGGTGCGCGCATCAAGCAAGGCGGCGGTAATTTCATAGCGTGAAAATTTATTTGGATTGTCCAGTACAACCTCAGATAAATTCAAAGTTATTTCCAAAACATACGGAGCGGTGTTTGTGCCTGTCATGAAACCGACAGCGCCGATGGCACGCGCGAAAGCGGTTTGAATTCTGTTTTCCGGATCAAATTCAGCGCCTCTTACCAATACTACATTGACAGGAATAGATTTAAGGATTGTATTTGCGTCAGCCTTATATTGACTTTCGGATTTTAACCCGGCAGGAACATTACCGGCTCCGCCTACAAACCTTATTACATTTATACAGGCGTCAATATCTTTTGCGAATTCGGCGGCAACCAGGTTACGGGCATAACCGTCTATGGTATTCATGTTGGGGACATTTAAGACATGACTAATATCTGTGGATAATCGCGCGATAATATCGTTATAAGAACTTACAGCTTTCGACCTTTCCATTACAGCAAGAGCGTAATAATTATTTCCGCTTTGCGATGTTTCCCTGATTTCGCAGCCAACCAGAATACCTTCCGCGCTTGCCGCGAGTTTTCTGTTACTGGAAACTGTTTCAGTCCAGTTCGTGTTGTTGTTTGTTGTTGTCTGATTAAATGTTTCAGCTATGACAGATTCATCCGACAGTTTCATTCCAAAAACCTGAAGAAGGTTTGCCTTGGATTTATACTGCGCTTCTTCCAAACTGAGGCCGTCTCCAAACGCGGCGACATATTGAGCTTCTGAAACCGCAGAATATGGATTACTGACCCACGCGGGAGCTCCGCGGGCGCTGCTGCCTGAAGACGGAGGCACATAAGTACTTCCGCCGCCGCTGGCGCATGATGAAAGGCATAAACCTGACAGTAATAACAGGATTATTATCCCGGTAATTGACCTATTGATTTTATTCATGATATTTCTCTCCTTTAATTTTTTATCACTTTAAACTGTAAATTATTTTGAAATACGGGCTGCAGCCAATGTTGATACCGCTCCTGAAACAGGATCTATCCAGAAAGCGAGAACCTGAAAATTACTTAACCGGCCTTCGCTGTAAACATAAGTTGCTGTTGCGGAACTGGTTCTTTGCATGGTAGTAGAATGGTCCTGGCTTGAAACACTTGTTGAAACGTTTTCAATCAGTCTGGCCGCGGCGGATTCACAGGATGCCTGGATAGTATCCCTTATTCTGTTTCTCCTGCCGGCAAATCCGACAACTGTATCATAACCATCGAAATGAGGTATGTTCAGATTGTTAACCCAGGCCGGACGTTCATTGCTTTTTTCCGGAGTATAATTCAGGTTTGAGGAAATCCCGCTGTAGGTAAAACGAATATACGTTGCGCCTGTGGCTCTTAAGACATCTTTTTCAGGATCAAATGATAAATCTGATACATAATTCTGATAATTGGTGTCGTAATTTAATTCAAGTTTGGACTCTGATGAGTAGTCAAAAAAACCTGCTGATCCTGAGGTGATTGCGTATTCCACACTACCCTGTATTCCGTTATACATGGATACTTTTCGAGCGGCATCCAGTTTTGCGGCGTCAATCTCGTCTGCCGGTCTTGAAAGCCTTCCGGATACTCCAATAATCACAAACTGACCGTTAAGCGGACCGGAAACCCAAAGCCCCAGATCACTTTGTTCCTGCATGGAGATTTCACTATACTGCGTTCTTACAGATGCAGATTGAGTATGCCTGTTCTCTGATACATTAAAGCCTGTACCTATACTGAAACATGACATTAGAAATAATGGTAATAACAGAAAAAGCAGCCAGGATTTTTTCAACATATTTTTCCTTTTTGAATTAAAAAGCGGGGCGAAGACCGCCCCGCATAATGGATTAGTTACCTGCAGTAGTGTTGACCTGAACTTCTTTGTTATAGTTTGAGGCAAAAGCTTCTTTCATGCGATCTTCAGCATTGAAGGATGCCATGGCGGGAACTGCCAGTTTTGCGGCTGCCTGCTGCTGATTGATGATTTCCGCTGCATTTGACTGACCAAGAGTTACTACAACATAGCAAGTACCATCATCTGTATACTCAAAAAATGTTACTCTGGAACCTGTTAATTCCGCTTTTGAGAGCGCTACCGTGATGTTTTCTGTAAATGACAATGTCGCTGACGGGTCTACTTCGCTTGACGCTGTATAATCCCGGATCATGTCCTGGATCATTGTGCTCATCTGCCTGGAAATTTCTGCACGGGCGCGGAGTGTCGCAGTTGTTCTTGACATTGATTCTGTACCCATTTTTGCGCTGCCGATACCGACTAATGCATCTTCCGGAGCATTAATAAGAGCGTTCATAATTCCCTCTGGAACTCTGCTGGCAGATTTTCTAACGCTTGTGCTGGATGCCGCCGCACCAGATGATGAAACCGAGCCGCTTCCGCCGCCACCGCCGCCGCCTGTTGCGCAGGAGGCAAACAATGCCGCTACCATTGCAATGATAGCAATGATACATGTTGTTTTCTTCATAATTCTTTCTCCTTAATTTTTTTAGTTCCTAATACAGGGAACATTTTTTTTAATAAACCACCCTTTATGATTTTTTTACAATAATCCAAAGTGTAATTTACCGTTACAGGAATAAATACCACAAAAAAAAAAAAATGTCAAGTTTTTATTTCAGATTTATTTTTTTTAAAAGGTTTTATTTCACTTAATTCGATGACTGCCTGAATAAGTTCTTTATCTTTGGCAATATCTTCGATGAGGGCCGGAAGCCGGTAAGACCAGTTAAAATTATTTACTGTACCAGGAACATTTATCCTTTCAGAGGCGGGGTCTTTTGAATACCATTTATTGGACAGATGAAGCAGATCCTGTACCTGGAAAACCCGGAAAACCGAGCTTGATGAGGCTATTTTTGACAGTATTATCCTCGCGGTTCCCGGATTATAGATTTTTGGCAGTGAAGGAACCCCGATAAACCCTGAAAACTGTTCCTGATTCGTCTCTTTTTCCCACCATTCCCGTACTGTAGAGCTGTCATGGACTGCCGGAGTGCAAACACTTAAAACCGGATATTTTTCAAACTGTATATATGGATGTCCTTCCTTATTCCAACTACGGAACCAGCGTACAACGCGAAGCCCCAGAATATTCAGATTTGCAAGAACCAGCGGAACGCACTCTGGAACTGCTCCTAAATCTTCGGCGCAGGGAAGCATATTGGAAGATTCTACTAAAATTGACAGAAGCTTCTTTCCATGATCTTCCCAGATTTTTTGGGATTCTTTATCGTGTTTTTCAAGCAAAACGGCGAGGTCGTTTTTTTCTGTATGTGATAAACTGTTATAAGACATTGAATTTCTGTAGTACCAGGCAGGGAAGTATTTGCCTTTTTCAAATTCATGGAAGGTTCTGTCACTCCATTTTGCAAGAAGGTATTTATGTACGGCAGGATGAATATCCGCGCCGATAATGTCTTTCTCCCCTTTTATGGTATTATTAAATAGCCACAGTTCTTCATCATTATTAACACGGGTTAAAACTTTTGAAAAAACATCATTAGCCGCCGAAGCGATTTCTGAATCGGAATAACCGCCGCCCCAATTGAATTTTAACGCATCCCATATATCACCTGTGGGAATATGCGGCTGAGTTATCCAGCGGATTCTGCTTTCGTCAAATTTCAGGCTTTTTAATTCTTTTAATGTGACGGGCTTATATGGAACATAACGCCCCAAAACGGCGGATATATCCCTGCGGGAACACGCCCAAATACGAAAGAATCCAAGAACGTGATCGATACGGTAAGCATGGTAATATTTTCCCGCTGTTTCCAGCCGTCTGCGCCACCATGAATAATTGTCCTTTTCCTGCGCTTCCCAGTTGTAAATGGGAAAACCCCAGTTCTGACCGTCGGGACTGTACATATCAGGCGGCGCTCCGGCGGAAAGCTCCTGGATAAAAATCTCCGGATGAGCCCAGACATCGCAGGAGTCTTCATTCATTAAAATCGGCAGATCGCCTTCAAGAACTATCCCCTCGTCTGCGACAGCTTTGGCAGCTTTTGAGAATTGGGTATCCAGAGCCTGCTGAAGCCAGACCCAGAAAAGATGCTCTTCCAGCAATTTCTTGTCATTCCATAATTTTTCCATATCAGAAGCGGTTACAGTCTGATAGTCTTTCCACTCCTTCCATGATTTTTCACTGTTGGCTTCTTTCAGCCTGCGGTATACCGCGTATTCCACTACCCAGTGATTTAATTTTATCCATTTTGATAATTTACTCTTTTCATCACCTGCGCTCTTAAGAATTGCGGTTTTGTTCGCGTTATAGATGGAACGGCAGATTTCAAGTTTTTCTTTTAAAACATTATAATGGGAGAAACGGATATCCTTATCAAATTTTTTCTTAGCCTTGCTTACCTGGGTTTTTATGGAAGCGTCCGCTGCCCCGTATTCATCCAGTTCCTCGATACGAAGATACAGGGGATGCAGGCCATTGGCGGTTAAGCTCGCGTAAGGAGAACTTTCAAAACCGGTATCATTCACAGGTAAAATCTGAATAAGCCCCAAATTCATTTTTTTACAAAATTGGGCAAATTCGGTCAAATCGGAAAATTCACCTGCTCCGATACCGTTTTTACTTCGCAGCGCCCCTACAGGAACTACCACTCCAAGCAGACGTTTTTTGGTAATTTGTTTTTCCATGACTTCCCCCGTTTAGCATATTATAGTAGTAAACTGTATCCGGGTAAACAGGTAAAACATGGCAGAAAATAAAATTTTTTATTTTAAATGAAATTCTATAGACATTTAATATTTTTTTTGGAATAATTTACAAATTGCAAGAAATTCTTTTATTCTTGTAATATATTAATTATGAGTACAAAGGAGAAAATCATGATTCAAAAACACAGGGCATCGCTTGCCGTATTGACAGCGCTTGTTGTATTGACAACGCTGATTTTATCAGGGTGCGCGTCGATGACAATCACTTTGAGCGTACCGAGGACGCCGACGATTAACACTACCGGTATCAGGCGTATTGCTGTAATGCCCTTTACATCCAGGGAAAATTCAAGCCTGCACAATGAGGTAACCCAGATGCTTACCTCGACCGCTACCACCAGAATCCAGGGAACAAATCACTTTACATTGGTTAATCCCGCCGAAATCCAGAGGCTGCAGTCAAACAATGAAAGTATCGAGAACCATGTTGACGCGTTATTTACAGGTAATATTATATCCCTGAATATAAACGAGTCTTCAAGGCAGGTAGAAAGGTACAACTATAGAACAGATTCCACTGAACTTGTTACCTTATACAGACGGGAAGTTGAACTGGCTTTTGAATACAGTTTTTACCGTTCCAGAGACGGAAGCATTATCGGCACAGCCAGCAAGATGGGAAGAAATTATGAAGAAAAAGAAAACTACAGCGAACTGGCCAATCCGTCAAGGTTAGCTCAGACCATTGTCAGCAACAGGCTTGCGGACCTTTATAAAGACGTAGCGCCGTACACGGCTACAGAAAAACGCACTCTGGAGAAAGAAACATCCAAAGACAAGAATCTGGTAAAACAGATGGATGCAATTTTTTCCTATGTAAAGGAAGGAAATTATAAAGTTGCTCTTAACGGCTACCTGGACACATATAAAACTTACGGCAGTGTCGCGGCGGCAATTAACGCGGCATATCTGCACGAAGCTTTGGGTGAATTACAGGAAGCGGTGCAATTGATGACAAACCTTTACCAGGATTCTGGCAATCCAAAAGCTAAAACACAAATGGATCGTTTGAACAGTTATATTACGGAACAGGGAATGCTTTCTTCAGAGTACGCCGATACGCGCAGTCAGAGGGAAAAAGTTCAGGAATACGCAATCGGCGAGATTCGAAAAGCGATTAACGCCAGATCCCAGATTTGGATTGTGAACAAGTCCGAAAGCGGAGAGAGAGCGCTGGCGCTTCAGGTTGTAGACGGCATTACAGCGGGTCTTCTTAAAGCCGGGGTAACTGTAGTAGACAGGAACAATACCAGATTAATGGAAGCGGAAGAGAATTTCCAAATGTCGGGCGTTGTAAGCGATGATGACTTCTTCAGTATTGGAAACGCCGCGGGCGCCAATACAATGATAACAATAGAAGTAACAGGAATCGGCAGTATGCGCCGCCTGAAGCTTGAAGTATTCGATATGTCAACAAGGACAACAGTTTATTCAAGCGACACCAGCGCAAACTGGAATCTGTAAGACTAACCTGTTCAGGAGTCCTGAACCCTGGGTTTCAGGGTTTCCGGACAGGTTTTATTTTTGATATAGTGACCAAAAAAAGGGGTTATTATATATACATCTGTCAGGTGTAATAAATGCAGAGCAAGTAAACAGGAGAGTAAGATGAAGAAATTTTTTACAGGAGCATTGGTATTAATGTTCATACTGGCCGGGACGACAGCATTCGCCCAATCAAGCGACAGCGATTATGTCGATGTAAACGAAGGAGTTCCGGTAGAGACATTTGTTGGCTTCCAATTCAACATGGATTTCCAGAAAGTTAACAATTGGGATACAAAGGCAGAGATGAACGGTAAAATGTTAATCCCTTCAATTAATATTGGCGCCCGCGGTTATTTAGCTGAACCCGGCGACACCGGTATACAGATTGGCGTTGTTATTATGCTGAACTATGGTTTTGTAAACCAAACAATGGACGGTTGGAAACCTTCAGGAAGTAATTATAACTATATGATGAACATGGGCGGACTACTCGGCGGCACCTTAAGAGCGCACATTGGAGATTCCGGTTTAGCTTTTGTAGCGGATGCCGGTATTCTGTTAAACATGGATATGGCAAGTTACGATTGGTGGTATTATTATACTTCTAATCCTAGTCTTACTTATAAGGGAAAAAGAGAATATTCAGAAATGAACTTTGGTATCGGAATAACCCCGGCATTACAGTATCATCTGCCATTAGTTGGTAAAATGAATCTTATTTTTGAGTTTGGCGCAAATTTAGGCTTGGGATTCATTGCAATTCAAAATGAAACGAAATATATGACAAATGGTGATGAATATTCTAGTAACAGTGGGCTTATGAGTGATTACGGTCCCAGGATCAGAATTGGTCCATATCTTAATGTAGGCGTCAATTTCTAATAATTGAGGACCCGCAATTTGCGCGGGTTGGATGTAATAAAACAGAACAGGTCATTTGATCTGTTCTGTTTTTTTTATTTGGGGAAGATTTTTTTAATTACACGCGGGATGGGTAAATAATTATTAAATATTCTGTAGGTCAAGTTTAGCGTAAGCAGCGGTGTTCGTTCATTATCTCCGCTTTACTGTGTTAAATTGCTATAACTATCAGCGTTTTGCATTAATCTAAGTTTTATGTCTTCAAAAGATAACCCCTGAGATAATAAATCGAATACTTCTTTATGTCCTTCTTCACGACCTTCTACTAAACCCTCTTCACGACCCTCTCCACGGCCTTCTTCGCGGCCTTCTTTGCGCGCATAGGCGATTGCGTCTTCTGTGTTCCATTCTTCTAATATCATATTTAATATCTCCGAACCATGAATTTCCAGATACTCTTTAAGTATATCATGTTTTGAACAATATTTTATAGCGCTTCTTCTAATTTCTCATCTGTTAGTTACTCTCGCCACTCCGCTTTTTATAGCCGCTTGTGCTGCGGCTTTCGCTACCGCGTCCCTCACTCTTGGATCAAATGCTGCGGGGATTATGTAACCGGGACGCAGTTCATTTTCACTTACCAGATTTGACAGAGCGTGCGCAGCGGCTATTTTCATTTCGTCGTTGATGTCGCTCGCGCGGACATCAAGGGTTCCCCGGAAGATACCAGGGAAGGCCAGGACATTGTTTATCTGGTTGGCGAAATCGCTTCGCCCTGTTCCAACGACTGCGGCTCCGGCGGCGATGGCGATATCAGGCATAATTTCTGGCACCGGGTTTGACATCGGGAACAGTATTGCGTTAGGTGACATTGACTTAACCATGTCAGAAGTCACCATGCCGGGAGCTGAAACGCCGATAAATACATCGGCACCGCGCAGTGCGTTTTCCAGGCTTCCTTTCTTCATTTGTTTGTTGGAAATTTCGGCGATTTGCTCTTTTTCGCTGTTTAGATTCGATCTGCCTTTATAAATCGCGCCTTGTCTGTCGCATAACACCGCATCTGTTAGTCCAAGAGCCTGTAATAACCGCATAACGGCAATGCCAGCGGCTCCCGCGCCCAATATCACCAGGCTTATGTTATCCAGTCTTTTACCGGTCAGCTTTAACGCGTTTAACAGCGCGGCGGCTGTTACAATGGCCGTACCGTGCTGATCATCATGGAAAACAGGAATGTCGCATCCGGCTTTTAGTTTTCGCTCAATTTCAAAACAGCGGGGCGCTGAAATATCTTCAAGATTTATACCGCCGAAACTGCCGGCCAGCAATGATACCGTTTCTACTATTACGTCAACTTCCTTTGAGCGTATGCACAGGGGAATAGCGTCCACTCCGCCGAAGGCTTTGAACAATACGCATTTTCCTTCCATTACTGGCATTCCCGCTTCAGGACCAATATCGCCCAAACCAAGAACTGCAGTACCGTCAGTAACAACAGCAACCGTATTCCAGCGCCCTGTTAACTCCCAGCTTTTTTCAATATCTTTTTGAATTTCAAGGCAAGGCTGCGCGACGCCCGGAGTATACGCAAGCGACAAATCCTCCCGTGTTGATACCGGCATCTTTGGCGCTATATCCAGTTTTCCCCGCCACTGATAATGTTTTTTTAATGACTCATTCGCGTAATCCATGGTGAGACTATTGTAACAAAAAATTAAGAATCAAGCAAAGGCGGAAATGTAAACATAAGTGATTGCATTAACTAAAAAGCGACCTCTGGCATCAGTATATAAAAATATATATAATTCAACAAATGAATCTTGAAGCGTTTATTCTGGGATGCGGCGGAATGATGCCGCTGCCTAACAGACATCTGACATCGGTATTGCTACGCAGGGAAGGGGAGTTGTTTTTATTTGACTGCGGCGAAGGAACTCAGGTTTCGCTCAGGCGGCTTAACCTTAAATGGAAAAAAATTTCTGTCATATTCATAAGCCATACACACGCGGATCATGTAACAGGAATTCCGGGACTTCTGATGCTCTCTTCGCAGGTTGACAGGGATGATCCGCTTTACATTATCGGGCCGCCGCGGATAGCCGAATACATTGAAAGCAGCAGACGCGTTCTTGAAATGTATATCAATTTTGAAATAGTTGTCCAGGAAATTACTTCACCCGGTATTGTATACAGGGGAGACGGTTTTCATGTCCGGTGTTTTCCGCTGAAGCATACAAAACCATGTTACGGTTATACGCTTGAAGAAGATATCCGTTCAGGTGAGTTTCACCCTCAAAAAGCGCAGGAGTTGAATGTTCCGATGGGAAAACTGTGGGGCAAGCTGCAGAAAGGCGAGATGGTTAAATCTGCGGACGGAAAAGACGTTTATCCTGACGATGTTTTAGGACCGCCCCGAAGCGGCAGAAAATTTTCTTTTGTTACAGATTCGCTTGCCTTCCCTGAAATATCAGCTCATGTTACAGGTTCCGATCTTTTTATCTGCGAAGGAATGTTTGAAAAGGAATTAGCCGAAGACGCGCATGAAAAAAAGCACATGACAGTTGATGAAGCCGCTCATCTTGCGGCTGCCTCTCAGGATATAAAAAAACTTGCGCTCATTCACTACAGCCCGCGTTATAATGATTATGAACTTAAACAATTGTTAAAAGAAGCCAGGGAAATTTTCCCGGATACGGTGCTGACGCGCGACCGTATGTTGTTCCCTATTGAATATATTGATAAATAATGTTACCTTCCTGATATATAAATACTTTTAATCATCACATGGAGGAATAGTTTTATTAATGAATACCCGGATTGAGGTTAAAAATCTTTCAAAATTTTACGGTAATGTGCAGGCTGTAACGGATGTTTCTTTTTCAGTGGGAGCGCAGCAGGTGCTCGGTTTCCTGGGACCTAACGGTGCGGGAAAAACCACCATAATGAAAATACTTACCGGTTTTCATTTTCCGTCAAGCGGGACAGCGCTTGTGGACGGTATCGCTGTAGATGAACATCCTCTGGAAGTAAAAAAACGAATTGGTTATCTGCCTGAAAATGTGCCGCTTTACGGCGACATGACAGTTGATGAATACCTGAACTTCGCAGCCCAGGCGCGCCTTATTCCAAAACAGATGCGTAAGGCGGCAATTGATACCTGTTTAAAGGAGTGCGCCCTTACAGGTTACAGAAACCGTAAAATTGAAACGCTTTCCAAAGGTTACCGTCAGCGCGCGGGTCTCGCGCAGGCGATTCTTCATGATCCTCCGATATTAATACTTGATGAACCTACAACCGGTCTTGATCCGAATCAAATTATTGAGATACGTTCGCTAATAAAAGAACTGGGTAAAAGAAAAACTGTTATTCTTTCCACCCACATTTTGCAGGAAGTAGAGGCCATTTGCTCCCAGGTTTTGATTATAAATGACGGGCGCATCGCCGTTCAGGGCAGGCCGGAAGAGATAGCGCTCTCCATGAAGGGAGGCGACACCTGGGAGCTTGTTCTGAAAGGAGCTGGCGCGGACATTGTAAAAAATAAACTGTTATTACTCGGACAGGTATCAGGCGTTTGCGCTGAAGTTTCAGATAACGGAACTGTATTAACAAGTTTTTTTATACCAGCGCAAAATGCCGCCTCCTGTGAAAACATGGGAGATGCAAACGCTGGTGAAAAAATTTTTGACTGGGCGGTTGCATCAAATTTAAAAATTTTAAGCATGAACTGCAAGAAGTTGAGCATAGAAGATATATTTGTAAAGCTTACAGGGGATGAGACAAAAACAGCAGGGCATAAGGATTCATAAATGAAAAAATATTTACCTTACCGCGCTTTTATTCTCGCGCGAAAAGAACTTTTCCAGTACCTTACAGCGCCGGCTTTTTACGGAGCCGCGGTTTTCTTCCTTGTTTTTTGTTCCGTGTGGCTGTTCTTTTTCCAGCAGTATTTTGTAGCAGATCAGGCGACGCTCCGTCCGTACTTTTCCGCTTTTCCGCTTGTTTTTATCATGGTAATCCCCGTGATTACGATGAAAAGCTGGGCGGAAGAAAGAAAGACAGGAACGGCGGAAATTCTGCTTACAATGCCTTTTACCGAATGGGATCTTGTGCTCGGCAAATTCATTTCAGCGCTTGCCGTGTTAAGCATGATGCTTGTTTTAACATTGCCTGTGCCCATGACTTTAATGCGCCTTGGTAACTTTGATAATGGAACTGTTTTTTGCGAATACCTTGGCGTTTTTTTGCTTGGCGCAAGCGCTACGGCCCTTGGGCTTCTTCTGTCATCGCTGTCGAAAAATCAGGCGGGAAGTTTTCTTGGGAGCGCTGTAGTACTGCTTGCGGTAATGCTTGTCAATCAGTTAACGTTTACGCTTAACATGCCTGACGCTCTCGCGCGTTTAATCAACTTTTTTTCATTGGCGTTTCATTTTGAAAGTTTCTCAAAAGGGCTGATCGATTCAAGGGATTTGGCGTTTTTTATTTTAAGCACCTGTTTGTTTTTATTCATTAACACAAAAGTAATCCTTTTCAGGAAGTGGAGATAGGTTATGACCAAAAGACAGACAACAATTATTACTTTCCTTTCTGTCATTGTTTTTATTCTTTGCTTTCTTGTAACGCACCGTCTCTGGTTCCGGCTCGATTTGACAAAGACAAAGGCATATACAATCTCAAAAGTTTCGCGTAACCTCTATACCGAGATACCTGATTATGTAAATATCACCTACTTTCTTTCTGACAGGCTAAAAACAATCGTTCCCATGCCAGGCGAAATCGAAGATACGCTGCGGGAATTTGCAGCTTTTTCAAAAGGTAAAATCAGGGTAACGGTGAGGGATCCCATCAAGGCCGGGCTTTCATCCGCTCTTGAAGAGCTTGGTTTTCAGCCCAGACAGGTGCAGACTGTAGAAAAGGATCAGGCAAGTTTTATTACAGTATATTCAGGCATTGTTATTGAATATCTGGATAAAATGGAAGTGCTGCCGTGGGTAATTTCCACCGACACTCTTGAGTACGATATAACATCGCGGATCCGCTCAATGGTTATGGATGTTGAAAGACGGATAGGAGTGATTGTCGGCGACAGTTTCAGGAACTGGAGGGAAGATTTCACGTACCTGAACCAGGTGTTAGCTGAAGCGGGCTACAGGGTAAGGCTAATCAATCCGGGAGATGAAATACCGGATAACCTTCCGGCTCTTTTTGTTCTGGGCGGCGTGGAAGACATGGATATATTCGCCCTTTACCGCATTGACAGATATATCAGGCAGGGAGGAAAAATTCTTTTCGCGGTTAAAGGAATTTATGTTGATACAGCGGGCGGTTCAATCGCGGCAAGGAGGCAGCAGGATCAGGGGCTGCTTGATATGCTCGCCTCCTACGGCGTAATTGTCAGGCCTGAACTTGCGCTCGACCGCAACGCCCTTACTTTGCAGTACCAGACCATGCTGGCTTCGGGCGCTGTGCAGCTGCGCATTGTGCGCTATCCGTTCTGGATCGGAGTTTCAGCAGAAAACGGAAACCGTGAACATCCTGTAAGCGCGAATTTTTCCGGTCTGGATCTTTACTGGGCAAGCCCCCTGGAAATTAACGCGCCTGCACAGGTGCAGACGAGCGTTCTTTTTACAAGCACAAATCAGGCATGGTCCATGGTTAACAGTTTTAATACCAATCCCGAGATTAGTTATCTTTTTGAAAGGGACGCAAATGAAACAAGGGGCGTTAAAATTCTAGGCGCGTCATTGTCCGGTATTTTTCCGAGTTTTTTCCAGGGAGCGCCGAAACCTGCCAGAGAGGATTGGTATACAGATGAATATCCGCAGGATGAGCTTCCGGATATGCCGTTAAACGCAATCCCTTCGCGGATTATTGTAGTCGGCGATACAGATTTTGCGACAAACATGATCAATGCAAGCGGCGCAAGCTACAATCTGGAATTTCTTCTGCGCGCCGCGGACTGGCTTGCAAGCGATGATGATATTATCAGTATACGAAACAAACTTCCGTATATCGGGCGTTTCGATAAAATTAAGGATGAAGAAACGCGCGCTTCCTACATGCGCTTCTCGCAGATTTTAAATATCGGCATTGTTCCGTTTTTTGTTATATTGGCGGGCATGATTATCGCGTCGAAGCGCCGTTCGCGCATTATTGCGGAAATCAAATCCGCGAAGGAGGCTGCAGGTGACATATAAAAAAAAGTTAATAGTTCATCTTTCATTAATCGCGGCGCTTGCTTTAACATATACCGCAAGTCTTGTATTTGATCCCCAAAGAACCGGCGCAAGATCAGTATCTTACCTCTGGCTTGATCCTGCCGCCGCGTCAAAGGCCGGCAGAATAGTTATCAATATTGCGGGAGAAACAAAGGAATTTCTTAAAATTAACGGCGAGTGGTTTGTTTTGCATAACGGCAGGGAGTATCCGGCGCGCCAGCTCCGTATAGAAGATTTTCTGGGCGTTTTCACGCAGCGCGCCGCCTGGCCTGTACGGTCTTCAAGCGTTTCTGCTCACGCCAATTTCGGGCTTCATTCAGAAACGGCCGCAAGGATTACGATTAGCGGAGATAACATTACGCTCCTTGATCTTTTAATAGGAGATGAAGATAACACGGGGCGCGAATGTTATGTGCGCAGATTCGGAGATGGCGAAGTGCGCTCGGGCAGCAATTTGATTGTTTCATATATTAACAGTTCTGTTAACAGCTGGTATAACCTGAGATTGATTCCACAAACCGCTGACGGAGAAATCGCGTTTGACAGCGTACAGCGCGTTTCGGTTTCCACTGAAGATGAGTCAGCGTCATCGGTCATGCAGATTTTCAGCCGCAGAAACAGGGAGTGGGTTGTCTCAGGCATTAATGCCGCAAATCCGGATCAGGGCGTTATAGATTCATATATCAGATCAATTCTGAGCATTGAAGGCGAAGATTTTATTGATTACATTTCAGCTGACGCCGCGGAGTTAAACCACTCAAGGATTGCTCTTGATCTGGGAAACGGCGCGACAAAAATAATTCGTTTAAGCGCAAGCGATGAATCGGGACGGCGTTATGCGAATGTCAGCGGTTCAGGTTATGTTTATTCCCTAGCGCCGTGGTCGGTGCAGAGGCTTTTCAGGAGCGCAGATGATTTTGAGACGCGATAAATTTTCTGTATTTTTCAGGATCGCTTTTAAACGCGATAATGGGTGATTCTTTGTCTGTTTTGGCGCGCTGAAGCGCTTCCATCGCCTCCATCATCATTCGTCCGGCTATAAGAAGCCTTCCAGAACGCGATGTAAGTCCTATGTAAAGGCTGGTGTTTGTTTTGCGGCTGTGGGGAAAATTTTCAACGATGTGGTGCAGAAATTTCTGCGCTTTAACTATGCCTGTTTCAAGATCAATACCAGGATAAATTACTGTAATGCCCTGATTGCCGAATTCAAACAAAAGATCCCTTGATATAAAGAAATGGACAGCCTCATCCGCCGCCTGTTTGAACATAGCGTCATTTATTGTGTCCGCGAATTCTATCATAAATAATGTTAAATCTTTTTCTGTTGATGCGCACCTGTGAAGTTCGGAATCAAGCCTCTCTTTTGTGTATTCCTCCCAGCCTATATCGCTGCGGGGAGAGAAAAGACCCTGCGGCCCGCGTTCCTCTTTACTGCCTTCCTCAAATATTTCATCTGGATTAATATCATTGTTTTCCTGCACATAACCGGGGGATGTGTCATTATTTGTTTCTTCCGTTTCAGGCGAAGCGGATTTACCGATTAGCGCCTGCAATAACATGGTAAAGAAGGCAAGAGCAAATCCAACCAGGATTAAAAACAGTGTTTCCTTCAGTATATTGGTAAATTCCAAATAACTAAACGCGCTTGCCACTGCCTGTATATTTGTATTGCGCAGATCCGGAATTGAAAGAGGCCTGAAATAACTCTGACCTGAAATGTCAAATCTGTTGATAAATCTCGGAGAATTATTTACCCAAATAACGGAACGATCTTTTTCCTTTTCAAAAGCGTATTCGCCTTCAGGCCCTGAAATAATAAGCGCTTCAATGCTTTTACTGTAAGCGAGCGCGTTGTTTATGGTCTGAATGTAGCGTTCATCCATAAAACTTTGCGCTCCTGTAGCCGCAGCGATGCCTGCGATATACACGAACTCCTGTTCCGCTGTGATTTTTTGCTGTTCAATGCTGAAATAAATTCTGACCGCCGCCTGAATCAATGCAGTGAGATAGATAATAATACATACTGCGGCTATTATTCTGCCAAAAATAAATGTACCGCCAGTCTTTCTTTTTTGTTCTGTTGTCATGTTTATATACGGCCTTCTGTTTCTCTGTTATAATTATCGGCGTATTAAGGGAAAAAAATATATGTTAATAAGAGATTATTCCCTGCCTGAAGGATGGTATCCGCGTGACAGCCGGAAGGTAACGCAATTTTTGTCAGGTTTTAATTGTCAGGCTCCGTATTCACGCGCCGCCATCGCCCCTCATGCAGGCTGGTACTACTGTGGCCGCGTTGCCGCCCGCGCTGTCTGCACTCTTGAACCGCAGGCCGATACAGTAGCGGTTATAGGCGGCCATTTACCGTCAGACGTTCCGCCTCTTTTCGCCATGGAGGATGCAGTAAAGACTCCGTTCGGTCCCATGCCGGTTGATACAGAGATGCGTTCTCTCTTGCTTGATGAACTCAGCGCAGAAGATCGTTTCCGCGACAATACTGTAGAAGTTCTTCTGCCGATGGTTCGTTTTTTCTTTCCAAAGGCGATGCTGTTGTGGCTCAGGCTTCCCTGCGGGATTATGTCCCTTGAAGCCGGAAAGAAAATTTTTAAGGCGGCGGAAAAGCTGAACCGAAAGGTTAATGTTTTGGGTTCCACCGATTTAACTCATTATGGTCCAAACTACGGTTTTTCGCCTAAAGGGACAGGCATTAAAGCCCTGCGCTGGGTACGCGAAGTCAATGATGCGAATTTTATTAACGCAGTTGAATCAGGCAAAGGCGATGAAGTTCTCCGCCGCGCGGAGCATGACAGTTCTGCATGTTCAGCGGGCGCGGTACTTGGTGCGATGGGTTTCGCGGAAGAAGCAGGGGCGGGCGCTGCACGGTTATTGGAATACGCTACAAGCGCCGATGTTAATGATGATATTCCAGATTCATTTGTAGGATATGCGGCTATTACATTTGGGTAAGAGCGGCATATATGTTATGCGCAACGCTTCTGTAACTCTGTTAAAAACCTCTTTTACTTATATCATCTGTTATATTAATATAAATATCAGGTATGTTAACCCCAGAAATATTTTTCTTTTTATAATCAAGTATTTCAGCATGAGATATTCTGCCGTCTATTTTCCTGATATTATTTCCCCATTTCGCTGAATATTCACATACCATACCGTCATTTTCTCCAATTATATTGCTTAAATACCTGTGACTATTGGAAAACATTAAATCATCATAAGAATTTTTCATAGTTGTATAAAGGCTTTGGTAATACACTCTTTTATCCATAATGATATTTTCATTAAATTCTTT
>WQSN01000028.1 GCA_009787835.1 Treponema sp. | reverse complement strand
CAAGCCAGCGGCAGTTTCGCGCAGGACAAGTTCAATGATGGGGCGGCTTTAATACCCGGAGCGGCTTTAACATTTAAGTTTGCGGGAATACCGATTTTCTGGGCGATAAATTCGGAGTTTTCTGAAAAGCATACCGGGTGGGGAATGTCAGGTGATTTTTACATATTTGATGTCCCGTTAATTGCGAGAATTAATCTGCATTGGTACTTCGGCGCTGGTTTTGGCGCGCATCTGTGGTTCCCGAAAGATAATGAAGATCCTATGCTGTTCGCTTTTTCCGGTCGAATTCCTATCGGTTTAAGCTGGTACCCGGTCAGACTTTTTGAGGTTAATTTACAAACAGCGCCGCAAGTTGGCGTTTTATTTGATAATGGCATTGGTTTTTTTTGGGAAGTTCCAATAAATTTAGGCGTGCGGTTCTGGTTATAAACTAAAGACAAACTCTATCTATAAAAAAACCGGCTGTTTTACTGCCGGTTTTTATTTATTCCTAATTCCCTAAAATTTCGTACAATCTATCCAAATCTTCCATTGAATAATAATCTATGTGTATTTTCCCTTTGTTAAGGTCCCCATCAATAACAACCTTGGTTCCCAATTTGCCAATAAACTTTTCAGCCATTGCTTCAACTTCAGGCGGGCACTTTTTAATATTTGTAGCTGTTTTATCTTTATCATCTGTTTTTTCGGTATTAATCAATGCGGCGCGTTTTTCTGCGGCTCTAACAGAAATATCTCCTTTTAAAATATCATTATAGAGTTTATCTCTCGCCTTTGAATTAGTAACAGAGAGCAGCGCCCTTGCGTGTCCTGAACTGACTTTGCCTTCTTCAATGCTTTTTTGAATTTCTACAGGCAGCCTGAGAAGCCGCAGCGCATTGGCGACAGTTGATCGGTTTTTCCCCATACGGGCAGCAAGCTCATCCTGGGAAATATTTGAATAATCCATAAGATTCTTGTAAGCGGCAGCTTCTTCTATCGGGTTTAAATCGGCGCGCTGAATATTTTCTATCAATGAAATTTCCAGACGCTTTTGATCGGTATATTCACGGATAATTACAGGGACGCTTCTTAATCCTGCCAGCCTTGCGGCGCGTGTTCTGCGCTCCCCGGCAATTATTATATATGTGCCGTCTCCAGCGTTCGCGGCGATAATTGGCTGGATAATGCCGTATGTTTTTATTGATTCTGCCAATTCATTTAATTCTGTTTCATTGAAATTTTTACGTGGCTGACCAGGATTGGCCACCAGTTTTTCTACATGCAGTTGAACCGTTGCTTGCTGCGATGCCGGCTGTGAGAATGATGATACCGGTATCTCATTATAAGTCGCCGTGTTTGTTTTCTTTTTTACAGGAGCAGCCGGAACTTCGTTCTGAACGGGAGTAAGCTGATCATCGTCATTGTTTTCAAGCAGAGCGTCTAGCCCTTTTCCAAGACCAATTTTACGCGCCATTTATTCCTCCTGTGTTACCGGTATGGATGTCATCCCGCGTTGAAGCAGTTCCTGAGCAAGAGCGTAATACGCCTTTGCGCCGGGACATTGCCGATCGTAAAGAGAAATCGGCATTCCATAGGAGGGCGCTTCCGAAAGACGTATATTCCGCGGAATGATAGTATTAAAGACTGTATCCTTGTAAACAGCGCTGACATGTTTTATTACATCATGCGCCAGCCTTGTTCTTGGATCATACATTGTAAAAAAAATACCGCCAACGCCAAGCGAAGGATTCAAGCCTTTTTGTATAAGTTTTGTGGTATGCAAAAGCTGTTTAAGTCCTTCCATGGCGAAGTACTCACACTGCATGGGGATTAACACCCAATCTGCTGCCGCAAGCCCGTTCATTGTCAGTTGTCCGAGACTGGGAGGGCAGTCAATCATGATATAGTCATAAATGTCCCTAACAGGAGCAAGTGCTTTTTTTAAAAAGTAATTCCGTTCTTTCTGATCGATTAACTCAACCGCCGCGCCGGAAAGATCAATACTGGCGGGTATAACATCAAGATTTGTAACAGCGGTCTTTCTTGTTGCCTGTTCAGCCGTAGTCGCGCCGGAAAGAAGCTCGTATATTCCCGGTCTGGGCTGTTTAATCCCGATACCGCTTGTCAGATTACCCTGAGCGTCAAAATCAACCAAAAGCACATTTTTTCCGGCTTCTGCCAAAAAAGCGCCCATATTGATCGCCGACGTGGTTTTTCCAACGCCGCCCTTTTGGTTAACGAAGACGCAAATAGCTCCCATATTTCCAGTTTAACAAATGAATTTAAGCACTGCAATAGCGGGATTTTAAGCATTACCAGAGTTGTGTCCTCATTTTATACAATATCTCTCATTCCAGGCCAAATATCCTCCGGATGAATAATCTCCATAAATGTAGTAATGTATATATAACATGGATTTTGTTACCATAGATTTTGAAACAGCAAAATACTCAAGGGAAAGCGCATGTTCTGTGGGATTGGTAAAGTTTCTGGACGGGAAAGCGGTTGACACATATTATTCGCTGATCCGGCCGCCTGTACTTTACATACGCCCGGATTTTACCGAGATTCACGGACTTACGGTAGATGATGTAAAAAACGCTCCGTTATTTGAAGAAATATGGGACTGCGCTATTTTACCTTTTATCGAAAATCTTCCGTTAGCTGCACATAATGCGCCTTTTGACATGGGCGTGCTTGAAGCTGTTCTTGACTGGTATGAACTGGCAATCCCGGCGCTGCCGTATTTTTGCACCTGCCGCCTTTCGCGTAAATCTTTTCCAAAATTAAAATCCCATTCTCTTACATCACTGGCGAATAATTTTGGCATTATCTACAATGCCCACAATGCTCTTGATGACGCAATGACTTGCGGCAAACTTGTCCTTTTATCCGCTGAAAAATTCGGCAGTGAGAATATTTCCGATTTACTGTCAGCCGCCAATGTAGAAATGAATATGCTCCGTTAACTAATACATGGTATGTTGATTTTCAGGTTTTCCTGTGCTAAAATGTAATAACTGATTTTAATAAAAATCCAGTCCAGGAAGGGAAGTAAATTGAGCGAAACAAAAACAGAAACTGTTAATGAAGATATTCCAATTAGTACTGTAGACTCTCCGGCGGTAGTACTGGAGCTTATTCATCAGCTTAAAGTAAAAGATGTTATGTACACGGCTGTTCTTACCGGAGACAAAAAAATGACAATGAGGCATGTTCAGGCACTATTGCGGGAAAACAGAATAGCGGGCATTCCCATCGTGGAAGACCGAAAATTGGTAGGCATGGTTTCTACAGAAGACATTATAAACGCTCTTGATAAAGGTTATATTGACGCTCCGGTGGAAGATAAAATGACCAAGAATATTATCCACTTACAGGATGATATGCCGCTTTCCTTCGCCATTTCATATTTTAACAAATACAGATTCGGACGCTTTCCGGTGCTGAATAAAAGTAATGAGCTTGTCGGTATTCTTACATCTACCGATGTGATAAGAAATTTATTAATTGAAATGAACCGTGAAGTGCTCAAACTGGAAAAACTTCATAAAAAAAATGACACAAGCGCTCATTCATTATATTCGGAGATGGAATTTTCCGTAGAGCATTATAACATGGAACTGGCAGGAAGGGCGTCAACAGAAATAAAAAAAGCTCTTAAGCTGCGCAATTTTGATTCTAAATTGATCCGGCGCATATCAATCGCATGTTATGAACTGGAGATTAATCAGGTTGTACATTCCAACGGCGGCGTTATGCAATGTTCGATCATGCCCGACAAAGTGATAATTACTGCTTCTGATAACGGGCCCGGCATTGAAGATGTAAGTCAGGCGCTTAAAGAAGGTTACTCAACAGCGAATGAATATGTCCGATCCCTTGGTTTTGGCGCAGGAATGGGTCTTGCCAATACAAAACGGGTTTCGGATGAATTTACAATAAATTCCACAGTCGGAAAGGGTACTACAGTCCGCGCTGTAGTATATGTCAACTCATCAAAAGATGAAACATAAAAAGGGATCTCATGAAAATATCGGAAGTAACCGCCGCCCTGAATGCGGAAATATGTCAGGATCAATTTGAAGATGCTGAATTATCAGGCGCTTATACATCAGATCTTCTTTCAGATGTTATCGCTCACGCTAAAGACGGCGGCGCTCTTATTACTATTCAGGCTCATAAAAACACGATCGCTGTAGCGGCACTTGTGAACATCTCCGTCATCATTATCTGCAACTCGCGTCCTCTAACTGATGATATACTGGAAGCCGCAAGAGATGAAGGCATAGCCATAATTCGCACAAAAGAAAATCAGTTTACCGTATCAGGCAAATTATGGGAAATGTTAAAGTAGGGTAAATATGCTGGCGGATTTGCATAATCACTCCTGCCTCTCTCCCTGCGGCTCTCTTGAACTTTCGCCGCGGGTTTTACTGGAACTGGGAGCCGCCAAGGGACTGAAGGTAATGGCGCTCACCGATCACAATTCAAGCCTGAACTGCCCGGCCTTCGCGAAACTTAGCCATCAATACGGAATAATCCCAATCTTCGGGATGGAAGCCACTACCAGCGAAGAGATTCATGTTCTATGCCTTTTTACCAGTCTGGAAGCGAGTATGGCTTTCAGCGATTACACATATTCAATGCTGACCCCTTTCCTCAATAATCCGGATAAAACAGGCGATCAAGTTTATGTAGATGAAGACGATAATATACTAGGCGAGGTTGAGTATTACCTTGTTAATCCGCTCGATCTTTCCATTGATCATATAGGTAAAAAGGTGGCAGAATATAACGGCATCGTAATCCCGGCTCATGTAGACCGTCCCGCTTTTTCCATGACCAGTCAGCTTGGCGTAGTGGTAGACGGTCCATGGGCGGCTCTTGAATGCGTGCGCATTCCCTCTTCCAACAGAGATGACTGGCTGGACACGCGTAATTATCCTTTAATTACATCATCGGACGCGCATTATCCTGAGCATGTTGCAAGGCGTCCGTTTAATCTTGATGTCAGCGAGCTGGAACTTTTTCCTGGCGGAAAGGGAACCGAAGCAGTATTGGAAATTTTTAAAAAAGCATTGGGAAAAAGACTGCGCATAACATTGACAAATAGAATAAATGCATAATAATTTATAAAAGAATGTTTTTTTTTACTCTTATGGAATTATAATACATGAATAAACGCGGTATTTTCATAATTTTCCTCATGTTTACAGTATTATCTTTTATTAACGCGCAGACTGCCGATGTAATCGAAAAAATTTTACAGACAGAAGCAGTCACAAACGAACAGGCTGCCTGGTTTGTGTTAATAGCCGCAAATGACAGCGGTAATTATGATGATTACAATTATAATCAGGCATTCCGTTTTGCTGTTGATAATCAATGGCTGTCAAGAAACGCAAGAGCTTCAGATAAAATAAATTTACGTGATGTTTCATTCTTGTTAATGCAGGCCTTCGATATAAGTGGCGGCCCAATGTATACTCTTTTTAAAACACCGCACTATGCATACAGGGAAATGCTTCAAAATGACATTATTTACGGCAGAGCCGCTCCTGGAATGGATGTAACGGGAGATACGCTTCTGTACATGGTAAACCGGATATTATTCAACATGGACGATAACCCCTGGGACTTGCCGCCGCTTCCGCCTGAACCTGAAGTAATAATTGTTGAAGAGCCCGAACCGGAGCCAGAACCTGTGGCATTAATCCCGGAAATAGTTGAAGAACCCGAACCTGAAGTAATTTATAACGGAGTAACCCTTACCGAAAGATTAAAGTGGCTGGAATCAAACGCGCAAGACGGCGGAATATACGTTTTTGAAGTGTTTGCAAATGAAAACATAGCTCCGCATTTCCTGTATTATGGGAGCAAAAAAGTAAGCATAACGCTTAAGGGCGATACTGACAGGCGCATAGTCGGTCTGACTATAAACGGTTCAATGTTTAGTATTGGTTCAGGCGTAACGTTAATACTGGACAATAACCTTACAATTACAGGCAGAGATGATAATTCCGAATCTCTGATAATAATTTCTGGCGGAAATTTAATAATTAATAACGGTGCCAGAATAATGGGTAATACGGCTACTTACGGCGGCGGCGTACATTTTATGAACGGCGCTTTTACCATGAACGGCGGAACCATTTCAGGAAATACCGCTCTTAACGGCAGCGGCGTATATGTCGGGTACGGAAGAACCTTTACCATGAACGGCGGATTAATATCCGGCAATACCGCCATTTACGGCGGCGGCGTATATGTTTCGTCTAACGGTACATTCAATAAAACAGGCGGCATAATTTCCGGTAACAACGCCAGCAATTACGGCGGCGGCGTATATGTGGCATCGGACGGAAAATTTAATAAATCGGGCGGTATAATTTCCGGCAATATCGCACTTTATTCGGGCGGCGGAGTAGGCGTCAGTAACGGAACATTTACCATGAGCGGAGGAGAAATTTCAGCTAACACCGCAGGCAGCTCAGGCGGCGGCGTGTTTGTATTTTATTACGGCGTATTCATAAAAACCGGAGGCATTATTTACGGCGACAACAACAACAGAAACAGCAACGCGGTAAAAGATATTGCGACTAACACATTCCAGAGCAATCTGGGTCATGCGGTGTACGCTTCTGTCTACTCTGAATCCGCAAGAGACACAATCGTTAAACGCATGGAAGACAATGCCGAAGAGAATGATAATCTGTCATTGACCTATAACAATAACATACCTGTCTGGAGCGGAGACTGGGAATAGAAACGCATGCATGAATTTCAACTAACGTCTGCTGTAAAGCGTTAATAATTCAGAAAAACGCCGGGCAATATCCGCGCCGGGAATTTCCGTTAGACGCCATGACCAGTTCTCGCTGTTGCAGGTTGACGGCGTGTTTATCCTCGCTTCAGCGCCAAGACCCAATAGATCCTGCATCGGAATAATCGCATATTGAGCATGGGAAGATACGACAGAACGTATCATTGCCCAGGCGACATCGGCAGGAGATGCATCTTCGGCGCAATTGAAATAAGACGCAATCATGGGTTTATCATCTTCTTTAAGACTGCTGTACCAGGCGGCCGCAGTATCATTGTCATGCGTGCCGGTATAGGCTGCCCAGGAATAACTGTAATTGTGGGGAAGGAAAAGGTGGCGGGCGTCAAAAATACCGTCCTTTATATTTTCAAAACCAAACTGGCAAACCTTCATTCCGGGAAATCCTAAATCGTCACGCAGTTTTTTTACACTCTCTGTTAAAAATCCCAGGTCTTCCGCGAGAACAGGCAATTTTCCAAGCTTTTTCTCCAATGCGATAAATAAATCCGCTCCGGGCCCCTTTTCCCATGTTCCGTGTTCCGCTGTTTTATCAGTTGCCGGAACCGCCCAATATTCATCAAAGCCCCGGAAGTGATCGATGCGGAACAAATCCACCTGGGAAAGCAGACGTTTAATCCTGTTTGTCCACCATGCGTAACCTTCTGCTTTATTTTTTTTCCAGTTATAAACAGGATTACCCCAAAGCTGACCGGTTGAACTGAAATAATCAGGTGGTACGCCGGAGACAGAAATATAATTTCCTGATATATCGGTTTTAAAAAGATCAAGGCGGTTCCATGCATCGGCGCTGTCCGGAGCGGCGAAGATTGGCAAATCACCGATTATGCGTATTCCCTTTTTATTAACATAAGACTTTAATTCCTGCCACTGACACTCAAAAATATACTGAAGAATTTTCCAGTCAAGAATCTCATCCGCTTTTTTCGCTCTGATTTTACTTAATGCTTCTTTATCACGTTTTGCGATAGACTTGTCCCATACTGTATGCCAGCGGGCATCATTGTAACTTTCACACATAACCTGAAAAACTGCGTAATCTTCCAGCCAGTCAGCTTCTCTCTTGCAAAAAGAACTAAAGTCAGAACTACCCATTTCGGGTGAAGTTCTTTTGCTGGCGGAGATTCCAGTTTTTGAAAACCGCTCAGCTAAACGGCGGGCGGCTTTTTTTATTAACTGAAGTTTCTGCGTTCCTACAATACCGTAATCAATTCTGTTCATTCCCGACATCGTGTCCCTCAATCCTGCCAATTCCGTTTCGGAGAGAAGACCGTCCGCTGCCAGCAGATCAGGCGAAATAAGAAGCTCATTCCCCGCAAACGATGATCTCGCCGCGTATGGAGAGTTACCGTAACCTGTCGGCCCCAGAGGAAGTATCTGCCAAAGGCTGACGCCAGCGTAAGCCAGAAAATCCGCAAAAAACCGGGAAGCGCTTCCAATATCGCCAATTCCGTACGGGCCGGGTAATGATGTTATGTGAAAAAGAATACCAGCATTACGCGGACGGGTTTCATACATCGGATTCACCTGATTGGTTTCTACTGTATTTTGCATAATGTATATTGTATACTACAAATATTGGTATGCGCAATAAATTAACAGATGAGCTTGCGGTCTGCGGAATAAACGCGGTATTTGCTGTCGGCGAGCATCATCCGCAAACAATCAACCGTCTCTTTTTACGCGAGGACAGACTGGAGTATTTTAGCGGTATATGCAGACAGCTTGCGGAACGAAAACATCCCTATAAAATCTGCGAAGATGATGAACTGGAACGTATCTGCAAAAGCGTTCATCATCAGGGAGTGGTCGCAATGATTGAAGAGCCTGTAATAGAACCTCTTAATATTGAAGACCTTGATTTATGGGCGGGCGAAAAAAAGACCGGAATTGTTCTTCATTCTGTCGGTAATGATCATAACCTGGGGGCAATCGCAAGAGCGGCGGCTTTTTTTGATGTAAAATACATTGTTTTAAATGAAAAAGACTCATCATTTGAAAACGATTTACGCCTGACGACCAGCGCCTACCGTGTAGCGGAAGGCGCCATGGAACATTTAACAATACGGAAGATTACAAATACAGCCGCGTTTTTAAAGGAAGCGTCAAATAAAATATTAACAATAGGAACAGACACAAGGGCAAGAAGCAGAATTAGCGATTTAAAAATAATTATGAAAGAATATAAAAAGAAAAATAAAGACCGCCCTGGTATTGCCCTTGTTCTTGGTAATGAAGAGACAGGCCTGCCTCAAAATGTAAAATCTCAATGCTCAAACATACTGCGTATCCCCGGAACAGGCAACATTGACAGCCTGAATGTTTCACAGGCTGCCGCGTTGTTTCTTTACGCAATATTCGAACTTTAAATCAGATGATAAAGCCTATCCGTTGAATCTGTTAACCATAAGAGGCGGCTGTTGAGTTGCGTCCAATGTATCGCGCCACATACTGCTTTCAGGGTTAACCTTGTTGCGGTATTTTATTACTGACTGGATGGGTAAATGCACAAACTCATTGTTCACAAGTCCGATAATCAATTTGGTTTTTCCCGCCATTGCCGCGTGAACAGCTGCGTTTCCCAAACGTTCACAGTAAACAGAATCATCGGGATCTGCCACAGCGGAACGTATCGCGTAACTTGGATCGATATACTTCAAGGTTATTTCCATATCCCTGTCTTCAAAGTGTTTTATAATTCTGCTGCGAATATAAGTTCCGACATCTGCCATTTTTATATTACCGCCCGCGTCTGTCTTTTTCTCTTTTAGTATCTGATCCTGCATCGCTCCTTCTGCAACAACAATTACTGAATGGTGGCGTTTTCTAAGCCGTTCTTCCAGATGATGTAAAAAGCCATTGTAACCTTCCAGATTGAATGGCACTTCGGGAATTAATACAAAATTTACCTCATGGCTTGCAAGCGCGGTATGCGCCGCGATAAAGCCCGATTCCCTGCCCATTACCTTAACAAGCCCGACACCGTTATACGCCGATGTCGCTTCCATATGAGCCGCGGTAACTACCTCTACCGCTTTGGATACAGCTGTATTAAAACCAAAAGAACGGTCCAATAAAGCAAAATCATTATCAACTGTTTTAGGAATCCCTATCATGGAAATTTTAAGTTTTCTTTGAATAATTTCATCTGCAATTTCCATGGTGCCGCGCTGTGTGCCGTCTCCGCCGATGGTAAATAGCATATTAAGATTTAGCCTTTCCATTGTATCAACAATCTGGCTAACCTCTCTGCCTCCGCCTCTGGCGCTTCCTAAAAAAGTACCGCCTGTTTTGTGTATATCATCAACTGTTGACGGATCAAGCCGTATTACATCATATTGATATTCAGGTAAAAAACCCAGATAACCGTAACGAATACCGGAAATTCTTCTGACTCCATAACGATACCACAGGCATCGCACTATTGCCCTGATTACATCATTAATTCCAGGGCATAAACCGCCGCAGCTTACAATACCCGCATGCACATGCGCTGGAGTAAAATATATCAACTCCCTTGGCCCTGCGCACTCCAACATATCAGTTTTTTTAAGCGGCTGTTGCTGTCCTGGTGAGACAGCGGTAGAAAGACGAATAAAATGATCATCGGTAACATAATTGGGAATTTTATCCCCGCGTTCATTTGATAATTTAATCGGCGTTTGAACAGATCTCTTACCAAGTTCCTCTATGGTAAAATCTAATTTTTCATCCATGACGGCTTCTCCTTGTAGAATTAATTATAATACAATTTTTTATTATTATCAAGTTTACTGTTTACCATGGAATAAAGTTTGATTAATAAGGTTGTTCCAAAGCTCGGCTAATTTTGGAACAACCTCAATTGTTTCACGTGAAACAATTTTTCCTCTCTGCTTTTTTCTGCGCTTGCCGCTTCTTTGCCTGTAACCGTTTTTCTTTTGCGGCTTTACCTGGCTTTACAGGTCTGCGATGTTTAGGAAGTCTCGCAGCGGCGGCGATTAAAGTTTCCATCCTGTAATATGCTCTTTCCAGATTAATTCTTTGAGAACGTTCTTCGTCAGAAGTGATTATAATTTCACCATCATTTGAAATACGATTCGCCAGAAGTATTTTTACACGCTCCAATTCTGGTTCGGAAAGACCGGTTAAATCATTCAGGCGAATCCTTAATGTTACTTTTGTATTTACTTTATTCACATTTTGCCCGCCTGGTCCGCCTGAACGGGAAAACGCAGCTTCTGCAAAAACGAAGATGGATTGTCGCAGAATATTGATATTCATAAATATGACACTAATATAACATAACTTCTGTCAATTAATCAATTTTTATAGTATACTTGAAACAATATTGCATTTACAGGAGTATCCTGCCATGGAAAAAATAAGACTGCAACTTAAATATCTGGAAAAGTATCTTTCTCCGGAAACAGTAGAATGGGTAAGAAATCGGAATATCCGGATGGAATTTCATATTGACCGTAATGTCCGAAAAGAATTTAACCTGAATGACAGTCTTTTTTCCCTGACAGGAAATGTATTCCTTGCTGATGTAAAACAAACACGGGAGCTTACCGCGAGATTCAATTCTAAGCAGGATCCGGCTCAACCTCAGCGTTTTTTAAAAGCCGGTGAACTTTACGCAATGGGACTAATCGATGAAATTCTCCACTATGTTGTTGCGCTTTACCGGCGGCAGGTTCAGGGTGATGTTTTTGAAACGGCGTTGAACAGGCTCCAAAGTAATCTTGGCAAAGAAAAAACAAGCGATCTTCTATCCGCTTTTTCCGGGCAGTTCCCTCCCCGTTCCGTGTACAAGGGAAAAGAAACAATAGATGAATACCTGAATAAAACTGAAGAAGGCGAAAGCTGCCGCGCTCTCTCTATCGAAGAAACAATGCTTCTTTCGCTGGCAAATTTAAACCCCGCATTCAAACAATTTAAATTTTTATTTGATGACAGAGATTTGACCAATTACACTGTCTATCCGGAAGCTATTGAAGAATTAAAAACTCATTTAAAAGAAATGCCAGCCTTTGGTCCTGATGGCATGAATCTTTGGGACTTTCTGCGCGCGCCTGCCTTGGCTCACCCGGATTCACTTCTCGCTCAACTTGAATATATGCGAAAAAACTGGGGGCTTATCATTTCAAAATTTATGTCGCGGCTGCTCATGGGGCTGGATATTATCAAGGAAGAAAGCAAGCCTGTTTTCTTCGGGCCCGGCCCCAGTGAAGTAATGTCATTCGCTGGTCTTGATGAATATGAGCGATTCAGTCCTGATCAGGATTGGATGCCCAGAACAGTATTAATGGCCAAAAGCACTCTTGTCTGGCTTTATCAGCTTTCACAGAAATATAAAAGAGAAATAACCCGGCTTGATCAAATTCCGGATGAAGAATTAAATGAACTGGCCAGGCGTGGTTTCACCGGGCTTTGGCTGATTGGAGTTTGGGAACGAAGCCAGGCAAGTAAAACAATAAAACAATGGACAGGTAATCCCGAAGCTGCGGCTTCGGCTTACAGTTTACATGATTACGATATTGCGGATGAACTTGGCGGATGGGGCGCGTTAACCAATCTGAGAGAACGTTGTATGCGCAGAGGAATCCGGCTTGGTTCTGATATGGTTCCCAATCATACAGGCATCGACAGCCGCTGGATAACCGAGCATCCTGAACGCTTTTTACAGCTTCCGTATCCTCCATTCCCTACTTATAATTACAGTTGCGATAATTTATCAGGCCGCAATGACATAACTGTTCAGATTGAAGATCATTATTTTTCCCGAAGCGATGCGGCTGTCGTGTTTAAGAGAACAGACAATCGTTCAGGCGAAGCGCGTTATATATATCATGGCAATGACGGAACATCAATGCCATGGAATGATACCGCGCAGATTGACTTTCTGAATCCTGAAGCGCGTGAAGCTGTCATCCGCACAATTATCGGAGTATGTCAGCAATTCTCGATTGTACGTTTTGACGCCGCAATGACATTGGCAAAACGGCATATACAGCGTCTTTGGTATCCAGCGCCGGGAAGCGGCGGCGCAATCGCAAGCCGCGCGGAACATGCAATTTCTACCGAAGAATTTAACCAGCGCATTCCAAATGAATTCTGGCGTGAAGTGGTAGATCGCTGCGCGGTAGAAGCGCCAAACACCCTTCTACTGGCGGAAGCTTTCTGGATGATGGAAGGATACTTTGTCCGCACCCTTGGAATGCACCGCGTTTATAACTCCGCTTTTATGAACATGCTGAAGAATGAGGAAAATTCAAAGTACCGCGCAACCATAAAAAACACTATGGAGTTTGACCCGGAAATTTTAAAACGCTTTGTCAACTTTATGAATAATCCTGATGAGGATACCGCAGTCGCGCAATTTGGTAAAGGCGATAAATATTTCGGCATTTGCACATTACTGGTAACTATGCCCGGTCTTCCCATGTTCGGTCATGGTCAAATTGAAGGTTATGAAGAAAAATACGGAATGGAGTACCGGCGTTCATACCACAATGAATTTCCTGACGGTTATCTTGTTGATCGCCATGAACGTGAAATCTTCCCGCTGATGAAAAGGCGCGCGCTTTTTTCCGGAAGCGTTATGTTCAGAATTTTTGATTTGTATTGCAATGACTCTGTAAACGAAAATGTGTTCGCGTATTCCAACCGGATATTCATTAATGGCCGCGATGAAAGAGCAATGATTTTTTATAATAACTCCTATTATGAAACATCAGGCTGGATAAAAATGAGCGATCCAGCCATCCCTCAGCAGGACGGCAGTTCACGAAGAGACAGTCTGAGCGAAGCTCTCGCTATCCACGGAGATGATCGCTTCTTTACATTATTACGTGAACAAAAATCCGGTTTATGGTATATCCGTTCTTCCAAGGCAATTTGTGAAAACGGATTTTTTGTCGGCCTTAAAGGTTACGAGACTCAGGTTTTCCTGGACATTTATGAAATTGAGGATAACGAAAAAGGACGATGGGCAAGATTGAATCATGAGCTTGGAGGCAGAGGCGTTTGCGATCCTTTGGTAGAAATAAAAAATATTTTCCTTGGCGAACTTTATTACAGGTTTACGGAATTTTTTAGACCGGAAATAATCGATAAACTGCTGGACTTTGAAGATGTTAATTGCTTCACAAATTATTTAAAAAAACCTGCCGAGACTTTTATTGAAACAGCTTCACGTTTTATCACTGGCGCGGACGGTGCTTATGATGCATGGACGCCTGTTTCATATAAAACAGACAAGGAAAAAACCAGTAAAAAATTTACAAAAGTAAACAATGAAATTATTTGCGATGAATTTGAAACGCTTGTTCGCAGATTGAAGAAATCAAATGAAACATTAATAGATAACGATAAATCAAGCTTCAAAAAATGTATTACACATGATATTACAAAGAAGCGTTTATATTACGCGGCATCGCTTGGTTTCGGTTTGCTTTCCCTTCTTCGCCCGATTATCGGCAAGGAAGCGGACGGACGCCACGCGGTTAATCTTGCGTTTGATCATTGGGACTTTGGCCGCAAATTAAAAGAAATTTTTTGCAGCTTTGGCGCCAACGAACAGGAAGCCTCACGCATAACGGACATAGCCCGTGTTGTACTGAACCTCTCTTGCCAAAATAACTATAAATGGAAAGGAGACGCCGCCGAATTTGCATCTCGTATTATTGAAGAGAATTATCTAAACGAAGATTTCAGACGCATTTTAGGAATTAATATTTTTGATGATATTGCATGGTTTAACAAGGAATGTTTCGATGATGCGCTTCTCTACACGTCTCTTTTCTTCATTGCAGAAAGCGACAGTATTGTAAACGTGCCAATAGATGAAAGAATTTGCCGAATCGCGGAAATTTATGATGTGCTGCTCAACGCAGGCGAAAAGTCAGGTTTCCGGCTGGATAAATTAATCGATATCCTAACAATGAAACCGGTAAAGACAGAAAAAAAACGGAAGTAAAAAAACAATTAGCGTCTGGCGAAAACACCGGAAATTCTGTGTTTGACTTAAATTTTCAAGGGATGTTTTTTTTCCTTAGTCTGAAGCTGTCCAGGCAAGGCGCACATTACTGCCGTCCGCGTCTTTTGAGAAAAGCTCCAGTTTTTTATCTGTCAATCTCCATTCATAAACATTATTTAGTAGCATAAAAAAATCATACTCATTCAGTTTTTCATTTGGAAAGATAGACGCCATCAATGTTGATCTCATCGGCATAATACTGATGGCTTGCCTGTCGCCCAGTGAATATGGCGCTGAATACCGGTTTGGCTCTCCTTTTCCGCTGACCATGCCCGCGTCAAAATTCAATGTAAAAATGTCTCCTATTCCTTCCTTTGTCAGCGTATCGCGATCAAAATTAATATTATTGTTAATAAAATGAATATCGATCAGTTTCCATTCTTTTCCAGTAATATTTGAAAATACGCCGGCGGAATCATCAGAAATTTCATTATTTGTGACTGCGGCATCATCAGCGCGCACATTTGTTGATGTTTCCTGGACGCTGTCTGCGCTTACCGGGGAGATTGCGGAGCTTTTACAGCCAATCATCAATGTAGTTAACGCAAATAAAAAATATACCGCTCTCATAAATTATTCCTCCATTTCCGCGGTTCCGGATTCACTGTCATCCCGAAAGGGAAGATCATCCTGTGTTTCATTCCCGGCCACAGCATTATCCGCAATAGCGGCCTCTTCTTCTTTTACAATCCGATCCAGCCCTGTAACAAAATCAGGCTTGTCAATACTTAGCAGGCGCACACCCTGAGCGGAGCGTCCCATTACACGTATCTCTTTTACCTTCAGTTTGAGCGATTTGCCCTGGCTTGTTATACACATTATATCTTCATTATCAAGCACGTTGACGCAGCCGACAATATCGCCTGTTTTTTCCGTTACAGTGTATATTTTCTGACCTCCGGTGCCTCTCCCGTGCGAAGAAAACTCGCTAAAATCTACGCGCTTTCCGTAACCGTATTCTGTAATAATGAGCATTTTTTCAATTTTTTCGGCCGGTATGGACACAAGCGGTTGTTTTTCTTCGCTTTCAGCCGTCGCTCCGGTATCAACACGCAGCATACCTGCCAGTTCATCACTTTTTGACAGCTTCATCCCGGCAATTCCGCGCGAAGAGCGTCCCATTGCCCGGATATTATCTTCATGTGTGCGTAACGCCTGTCCTCTGCGCGATATAAGCAACACCTCGTCGCTGCCTTTCGTTAAAAGGGCGCTTACCAGTTTATCGCCTTCATCAAGATTTATAGCGACAATACCCCTCGTTTTTGCATTCGCGAACTCGCTTGTTTTTACTTTTTTTACAACTGCGCGGGCGGTTCCCATGAAAAGATACTCGCTGTCGCTGAAGTCTTTAAGCGACACAATCGCAGAGATGTCTTCGTTAGGTGTAACAGTGAGCAGGCTCTTTATGTGCGATCCTTTGCTTGTACGGCTGCCTTCCGGCAACTCGTGAACTTTCATCCAGTACGCCTTGCCCGCGCTTGTTATGAACATTATATACTCATGCGTAGAAGCGACAAAAATCTGATCGACAAAATCATCTTCTGCGAGTTTCGCGCTCTGCATGCCTTTTCCTCCGCGGCCCTGATTCCTGTACGCTGAAACCGGGACGCGTTTTACATAACCAAGATTAGAAATGAGGATCATCATCTCTTCTTTTTTAATAAGGTCCTCGATATTAATATTCTCCACTTCGCCGGCAACAATTTCCGTACGCCTCTTGTCGCCGAATTTTTCGGCGATTTCACGCGTCTCATCCTTTATTACACCGCGCAGTTTCTTCTCATCCGCCAATAGTGATTTAAAATATGCGATGCGTGATTTTAATTCGGTTAACTCCTGTTCAAGTTTTTCAACCTCAAGGCTTGTAAGGCGGCCCAGGCGCATATCGACAATTGCTTCTGATTGGGTTTCTGAGAGCAGGAAACGTTCCTGTAATTTAAGCCGCGCGGTCGCAATATCCCGGCTTGCCTTAATTACAGCGATAACCTCGTCAATATTCGCAAGCGCGATTAAAAGCCCTTCAAGAATATGAGCGCGATCTTCCGCCTTGCGCAAATCGTAGCGGGTACGGCGGGTTACCACTTCGACGCGGTGTTCAACAAAGTAGTGAACAAGTTCCTTTAATGTGAGGCATTGCGGTTTACCGCCGACAAGCGCAAGATTGATAATGCTGAATGATGTTTGAAGCTGCGTATTCTGAAAAAGCTGATTTAAAACAACCTTAACAATCGCGCCTTTTTTCAGTTCAATAACTATGCGGATATTTTCTTCGCGATCGGATTCATCATTCGCGTTTACAATACCGTCTATTACTTTATCACGCATCAACTGGCCGATTTTTTCCAGCAGCGGCGCTTTATTTACGCTATAGGGAATTTCAGTAAAGATAATTTTTTCTTTTCCCTGCTTGGTTGTTTCAATATTGAATTTCCCGCGGACAAGGAGTTTGCCCCTGCCCGTTCTGTATGCATCTTTAATGCCGCGCCTTCCAAAAATGACTCCGCCTGTGGGGAAGTCTGGGCCCTGTACAAAACGCATCAGGTCATCGTTTGTGGCATCAGGATTATCGATTAAAGCGCAGACTGCGCTGCAGATTTCACCGATGTTGTGAGGCGCCATATTTGTCGCCATGCCTACAGCAATTCCGCTTGAGCCGTTTATCAGGAGATTGGGAATTGCAGAAGGTAAAATCGATGGTTCAACTTCAGATTCATCAAAATTAGGAATAAAATCCACTGTCTCCTTGTGGAGATCCGAAAGCATTTCATCGCCGATTTTAGACAGTTTCGCTTCAGTGTAACGCATGGCCGCGGGACCGTCGCCGTCAATATTGCCAAAATTTCCCTGTTTGTGTATCACAGGGTATCGAAGAGAAAAATCCTGAGCCATGCGTACAAGGGCGTCATAAAGCGACATATCACCGTGCGGGTGATATTTACCCATGGTATCGCCGACAATACGGGCGCATTTTTTAGTCGCCGCTGTGGGACGAAGCCCAAGCTCATCCATTGAGTAAAGCAGCCGCCTGTGTACAGGTTTAAGTCCGTCACGCACATCCGGCAATGCCCGGCTCACAATAACAGACATTGCGTAATTGAGATAATCTGTTTTTACTTCATCTTCTATAGCTATGGGAATTACTCTGCCCAAAGGCTCCTTTTGAGATAATTCACCGATTGTATCAGTATTTGCCACTTTATGTCCTTAACTAATTATTTTTATTTAATAGCCCAGTGTACCATTTTTTAATGATTTTTGTCAGGACAGATAAGACTCTTCTTTTATAATTTATAACCCATCGTGAAACCCCAGGTTTGCTCTTGTAAAACCGAAAAACCCAGCTTTTTATAAAATTCTATCGCGTCAGTATTTGATGAACCTACTCCAAGATGAATACCAGGTATTCCCCGTTTTTTTAACTCAACAAAGAGCGTATTCATTAATTTACTTCCCATTCCTTTTCCCTGAAGACAGGGGAGCAGATCAATGTGAAGATGGGCCGGGTAATTTGTTAGCCTGACATCTGTATCGGATGTACACAGGTTTATATGCAATGTCTCAATAAGTTTTTTCTCTTTTTCTGAACGGATTTTTTCAGGAGGAAAAGGCAGAGGATAACGTCTTCTTAATGGGGGAAGCCATTCTTCTTCCATCCATTTATTAAAAGCCAGCGTATCCGGAGCGGCTATAATGTAACCTTGCGGACAATATTCATACTCAGCCACAAAACATACACCGTCCGGAAATAAAAGATAAGGAGATGCATAATAATATCCAAGCAGATACGGATCAAAATATATTTCTGATGCATCCCTGCCTGAGTCTCCTGTCTTCAGACATATTTCAAAAAAATGGGGAATGTCAGATAACACAGCCTTTCTGATAATAACATTTTCCATAATAATAATGTATCATTTTTTTTCTTCTTCTTCAATGCTTTGTCCTATTTTAATTAATTTATCCCTTAATTCTTTATCTTTGATCGCATCATATCCGCGTTCTACATGTTGATCATTTTTATTATATGATTCTTTTCCTGTTGTAATTTCCGCGGCAATTGCCTGATTTGTCTTATCTTTCAGGGCGGTATTATGAAGAAGATGGGGTTCTTCTTCTGTTGGAATACTTTCATTTTCTTCCATCGGTACTTTTCCAAGTATGAGAGAGATGCCTGATATATCAAGTTCCGGGAAACGTATTCGAAAATCATTTAAAATTTTTGATTGTTTAGTCTGCAAAATCTGTTTCCATCCGGGATGATCTGTTTCAACCAGCAAAATGCCCCTGTCCAGTTCCCTAATTCTGGAATGGCCTGCAGCTGACGCAATTCCGTTTTTTTCGGTTATATCCTTCCATGAATCAAAAAGTTTTGAGTATCCTTTAGCTTTTTGCATAAAACGCTCATCAAAAAGAGCCGAAAGAATATCTCCAGCTGTTTTCATTTTAAAAATTTTCCTCCCTTTACATTATAAACAAGAGTATCTTTTTTTTGATAACGCTGAAATGGCTCGTCCGGAAGGAATGTATAAAACGCCTGATCGTAGAGAGGCATAACTGAAAGGAATTTCCTGCGTTTTTCGCCGTCCATTTCCAATAGTACATCGTCAAGGAGAAGTATGGGATTTAAACCGGTCATCTGTGAAAAACTGCGGGACTGTGCGGCGCGTAACAGCAAAGCAAGCAGTCTTTTTTGCCCTGTAGATGCTTTTACTGTAAAATCCGCATCGTTATGTGCAAATATATAACGGTCACGGTGAGGACCTGAAAGTGAAATTCCGCATTCCATATCAGATGCTCTTTTATCTTTCAATATAGAATTTATGTCTTTCCCTTTCTTCCAGGACTGATTGTATTGAACTGTAATTCCTGTAATGCCTGATACTTCTTCATAAAGAGAGCAAAAAATATCAGAAAACTGTTTTACGGATTTTTCCCTTTTTTCCATTAATTTTTGCCCGTACACTTCGTACTGCGGATCCAGGGCGTCCAATATTTGATGTACATTTCCTGATAAATTATTATTGCAATAATCCTTTAATACCGTATTCCTTGTTTTTAATACATGCCTGTAACGCCTTAAATCTTCAAGGTAAACAGGGTCATAAAGGCTTAAAGTTTGATCAAAAAACCAGCGTCTTCTTTCCGGGCTGCCGTTTATAAATTCCATATCTTCATGGCAAAAAACAATTGTGGGAGCTATGGAAAGAAGTTCCTTCCTGTCTTCTGCTTTTTTACCGTTAATAAAAATATTTTTTTTACCTTTTTCATATTTAATAAGAATACTGTCATTTAATGAATTTTTTATTTTAACCTCTGCTGAAAATTCCTTTTCCCCGTTACGTGCAATTTCAGTGTCACGGGCTGTACGGAATGATGAAGCGTACGCACAAAAATAAAGAGCTTCCAGAAAATTTGTTTTTCCCTGACCGTTTTCCCCTACCAGGAAAACATCTTTATATCCTGTTTCTGTTTCTTTATCATCAATATTACGAAAAGAAGCTGTCCTAAGAAAAGAAATTAACATTATTAAATTTATAAATAATTATTATAATAATAAATCATGATTGCATAGGCATAACAATATGGAAAAAATCCTTTTCCGGCACAGGTTCAATTGTTATTGCTTTTATGGCGCTGCTGAATCTTATCTTTATTTCGTCATCTGTCATAATTTTAAAAGGTTCTTCCATGTAACGGTAATTAAGAGCTATTGTAGTTTCTTCACCTTCATACTGGCATGGAATTTCATCTTCCACTGTTCCCATTTCGCTTTCTTCGGAATAAACAGCCATTTTACCTGTTGATACTCCCAGATAAATTCTGTGTGATTTTTTTTCAACCATAAGAGAAACACGGCGCAGTGCGTTTAACATTTCATCCCTTTTTACAGTAAGGAAAAAATCCTGATTTTCAGGTATTACCTTTTTATAATTTGGAAAATTACCTTCAATCAATACGGAAGAAAATTTATATGATGCAAAATTTATATATATTGATTTATCGCTTACAGAAATACTTACCAGCCCTTCATCACCTGATCTTTTAAATATAGTGTTTAAAATTTTAGGAGGAATTATAATACCGGTAAAGTCTTCAATATTGCTTCCCGCAGTTTTACTGATATAAGCCAAACGCCTGCCATCTGTAGCTACCATCATTATTTTATCTTCTATTTTTTCCAGAAAAACGCCATTCATATAATAACGCGTTTCATCATCAGAAACGGCAAATACGCTCTGCTGTATCATTTCCCTGAATTCTTTAATTGGCATTTCAAAAAATGAAGATGAAGAAACCGGAAATTCCGGATATTTATCTGAAGTAATTATTTTAAGTTTATATTCAGGTTTTTTTAGGGAAGTTGGTTTTATAACCGCAGTATTTTCTTTCTGGGAAAATTCAAATTCATCATAAGGAAAAGAACTTAATATCCCTAAAAATTTATCACCGTAAACAGTCGTTGATCCGCTTTCAACTACATTTACAGGAACTTCTGTCTGAAAATATACATTTCTGTCTGTAGCTTTTATAGACAAACTATTTTTGCCTGTTTCAAGGTAAACATTTGATAAAATAGAGATTGCGTTTTTTGAGGCTATAATTTCCTGAGCTATGGAAATTTCTTTAAGAAGAACCTCTTTGCTGCATGTAAATATCATTTTTTCTCTCCCCTATTAAATTTAATTTATATATATATTTAATAATAGTATTAATAAGCAGAATTAAATGTGCAAAACTCACTTAATTCTATATATGTAATACACTTACAGTTTTCACAAACTATGGATAATTATGCAATTTTTTCCACAGTTTAAACAAGCCTTCTCTTTTACACATTATTTTAACATGTTTTTCAGTATTTTGCACTGAATTCTTTGATGGAACGTTTCAAGCTTTCAATTGTTGATTCTAAAGCAGGGTCTATAATAAGATTTGCCTTCACTTTATTAATTGAGTGCATAACTGTCGTATGATCACGCCCTCCAAATTCATTTCCAATCTCTGTTGTTGAAAAATCGGTCATTTCCCGGCCTATATACATTGCTATTTGGCGCGGATAAACTATTTTTCCAGTTCTTTTTTTGCCTTTTAGGTCATTCGGAGTAAGAGCGAAGTAATCCGCTACTACCCTGATTATATTATCCATTGATAGATTTGCCTGTATTGGACCATTGAATGTGTTTTTCAGGCGCTGTTGGGCAATTTCTATGGTTATTGGCTCTTTCATAAGCTCTGTGTAAGCTATCAGGGTATTTAAGGAAGATATAAGGTCTCTTACATTGGATGATACATTCTTGCAGATTAAGTCTATTATTTCGTCAAGAATGGTTACGCCGCGCGCCTGGGATACGGATCTTAAAATTGCGCATCTTTCTTCATAACGGGGAGGCTGAAGGTCTACTTTTAAGCAAAGTTCAAAACGGGAGCGCAGACGTTCTGAAAATTTCTTTAATTCCGATACCGGCCGGTCGCAGGTAAAAACAAGCTGTTTCTTTGCATCCAACAGTTGATTAAAAGTATGAAATAACTCTTCCTGGATTCTGTCTTTGTCCTGAAAAAATTGAATATCGTCAATTAAAAGAACATCTGTGCTGCGGAATTTGTTTTTGAAAATTTTTGTTTTTACATCCTGAATTGCCTGAACATACTCATTTAAGAAATTTTCCGATGTTATATATATTACTTTATTGTCAGAATTGTCATGAATGTAATTGCCAATTGCCTGCATAAGATGGGTTTTACCCAAACCAACTCCGCCGTATATCAAAAATGGATTATAGGCTTTTCCGGGATTTTTGCTTATTGCAATGGCCGCATTTGCCGCAAAACTGTTGTTTTCGATGATTACATATCTGTCAAATATGTAATCATCCCTCATCTGCGGATGTTTTCCTTTATTTTTTTGTTTTGTGTTTTCTTTTGAAATTTCCTTGTCTATTTCATCATTTTTTGGCGTTGTTTCTGACTGTACTGTTTTTGATACAGCGCTCTTTTTTTGTTTTTCTCCGGTTACTTCAAATTGTACGGTTATTTTTTTTCCGGACAGCTCATTGAATGTAGAATTTATAATTTTTTGGTAATTTGTCTTTACCTTATCCCGGTGAAAAGTTGAAGGAATCCCAATAATTATATTATCATTATTTGATCGTAAATATACCAAATCAGAGAACCAGCCGCTGAACTCTTCCTCTCCCAAAGAATTCCGCATTTGGTTAAGGGTTTCTTTCCAGATACCCTCAGAATCCAAATCAACCATCTAAAAACCCTTTTTATATTATCAACATATTATCCACAAGGATAATGTAATTAGTTATAAATTTCAACCCAAAATATAATTATTTTTATATGTATCCCTCATTATCCGAACAGTAAAATTAAAGCTAACTCCTTACCTGGTAAGGAATTAGCTTTAATTCCATAAATAATTAATGGATGTTCTTATACATTAATACTTATAAAAATGTTTTACCTATTTTTATTAAAATTTATCCACAGGTTCTACACTTATTATTATTTATCTGTAAATCTTAAATAGTAATTGAATATTGATTATACTATGTAACCCTGCCTTTTTGTCAATAGGAATTTGACGGCTTTATATTAAAAAAAGTCATTACCTTTACCCTGTCTCATTAAATTTGTATAATGAATGAATGAGCGCGGATAATAATTACTCAGCACAAAATATTACTGTATTAAAAGGCCTGGAAGCTGTCCGAAAGCGTCCAGGTATGTATATAGGAACTACGGGCATTGACGGCCTTCATCATCTGGTTTTTGAGGTTGTTGATAACTCTGTTGATGAAGCTATGCAGGGCTTCTGTACAAAAATCCTGGTGGTTTTGGAAGGGAATGATGTTGTCCGTGTTGAAGATAACGGCCGCGGTATCCCTGTGGATATTCATCCTACAGAGCATGTTAGCGCTCTGGAACTTGTAATGACAAAACTGCATGCCGGCGGAAAATTTGATAAAAAATCGTACAAGGTATCAGGAGGATTGCACGGAGTTGGTGTTTCCGTTGTAAACGCTCTTTCTGAATGGTGCGAAGCCTTTGTGCATCTTAACGGTAAAATCCATACTCAGCGTTATAAAACAGGTATTCCCGAAAGTCCGGCAAAGGAAATTCCTGCCTCCAATTTGCCCTATATCTGTACTCCTGACAGGGTTGGCACTGTAATCCGCTGGAAAGCAGATTCTACAGTCTTTGAAACGACTACCCATAATTTTGACGCTCTTTCCAACCGCCTTCGGGAACTTGCATTCCTTAATAAAGGTCTGAAAATCACTATCCGCGATGAACGGCTCTCTACGCCCAAAGTTCATGATTTTATGTTTGAAGGCGGCGTTAAGAGTTTTGTTGAGTATCTGAATGAAAATAAAACCGTATTATATAAGGAACCTGTTTATATTGAAGGCGCGCGGGAAGACGGCGCTGACGGCAGCATAGAAATTGAATGCGCCATTCAATACAATGACGGCTTTAATGAGATTATGTTCTCGTTTGTTAACGATATTAACACGCGCGAAGGCGGTACACATCTTGTTGGTTTTAAATCCGCGCTTACCCGTACTTTGAATGATTTTCTTAAAAAATCAAAACAGGCCAAAAAACTTGATGAAAGCCTTTCCGGAGATGATGTTCGCGAAGGATTGACAGCCGTTTTATCTGTAAAAGTTCCAAATCCCCAGTTTGAAGGTCAAACCAAAGGTAAATTAGGTAACTCCGATGTTAAGGGAATTGTAGAATCCTTTGTCAGTGAGCAGCTTGAACTGTATTTTGATAAACACCCGGATGTAATCAATAATATTCTGGAAAAGTCAGTATTGGCCGCGAAGGCGCGTATTGCGGCGCGTCAGGCAAGAGACGCAACCCGCCGAAAGAACGCGATGGACTCCGCCGGTTTACCCGGTAAACTTGCCGATTGTTCGGAAAAAGATGCTTCTAAATGCGAATTATTCATTGTAGAAGGCGATTCCGCGGGAGGCTCGGCAAAAGGAGGCCGCGATCGCCGGTATCAGGCGATTCTTCCCCTGTGGGGTAAAATGCTCAATGTTGAAAAGCAAAGAATTGAAAAAGTAATTACCAATGAAAAATTACAGCCCATCATTGCTAGCATAGGAGCCGGCTGCGGCAACGATTTTGATGTCTCAAAAATTCGTTATCATAAAATCATCATTATGGCAGACGCTGATGTAGACGGTTCGCACATACGCACATTACTCCTTACATTCTTTTACCGTTATATGACACCGCTTATTGAGCAGGGGCATGTATATCTTGCCATGCCGCCTCTTTACAGGGTCAGTTACGATAAAAAGTTCTTTTACGCTTACGATGACGCTGAAAAGGACCGTATCTTAAGCGAGTCCGGAAAAGAAGCTGAAAAAGTTTCCGTACAGCGCTACAAAGGGTTAGGTGAAATGAACCCCGATCAGTTATGCGACACAACAATGGACCCGGGAAAGCGCAATATTATTCAGGTGCACCTTGATGACACTGTCGAAGCTGAACGCATTTTTACCACATTAATGGGAGAGGTTGTTCAGCCGCGCCGCGAATTCATTGAGGAGAATGCGCTGTTGGTGAGTAATCTGGATGTGTGAGGGATGTAATGTCAAGAAGCGTTATCAGGAAAAAAATTAAAATCATAAAAAAAGAAAATACCATCAGAAAAGCAAAAAAGAAAAAAATTATTTTAGCCTTAATCTGTGTCCTGATTGCCGCGCTGATTATCGCGCTTGGCATTTACTCTGCTACTCCTGTTAAAAATTCCGGTGACTCTGAAATATACAGCTATGGAGGACAGACAGTGCAATTGTTCGCTGACGGAAAGTTTACAGCCAATATTTCGCATAACACACAAAAAAGCGGGACATATACCAAAACAGCCGATGGAAGCCGCACATTAATTAGATTTTATGTTAACGGCAGCATTGAAAACGGAAGGATTGAAAATAACTCGTTATATCTGCCCGCGGAATGGGATGACAGCCACGGTCACGGTATTGTTTTCCCCAGGGTAAATTAAATAGATTTTTTTGGTCTTATGCGCGCTTTATTGACAGGTCTTGGCGAATGGGGTGTGCTCTGGTACAGAGAGTTGTCCCGCAGGACTGATATTGTTCTCGCAGGCGCATCTGATAAAAATGAAAAAACATGGGATAAAATTCAGGATAAAGGAAACTGCAAATTTTTCACCGATGCCGCCTCTGCAATGGATGAGCTTAAACCGGACTTTGTTCTGAACGCGGCTCCTCCCGATGCGCACAGGATAATTAATGATTTAGCTTTTGACCGAGGCATTTCTGTTTTAAGCGAGAAACCAATTGCGGTAAATTGGGACGATGTGCTTCATATTGTTTCCCGCGCAAATGCCGGACAAAAATTAATGATTGCGGAAAATTACCGTTACTCATCACGATGTCGCACCATAAAAGAAATTTTATCGCAGAATAAACCTGGGAATCTTACCAGTATAAAAATTGATTTTAACCGCCGTCATTTTATGGAAAATTATCATAAGGAAATGTTAAATCCTATTTTACTGGATGTAGGCATTCATCACCTTGACATGCTGAGGTATTTTACAGGATGTGAATTTAAAAACATATATACCGATTTTTATACTCCTGCGGAAAGCTGGTACAAAGGCTTCTCCAACGCTGTTATGTGCATTACAATGGAAAATGATATAAAAGTTCTTTATAATGGCCGCCTTGACGCGCATTCAAACGAAACAGACTGGTATGCCAATTGGACTTTTACCGGAGTTAACGGAATTTTGCGTTATCAAAATGATAGTCTTTATTTTGATACTGGCGGACAAACAGAGCAAATCACCCTGCCGGAAGATAAAAACACATCGTTTAACGTAATTCTTGATGAATTTACCGCATATATTCTGCGCGGAACACTGCCGCAGACTCATATATCAGATAATATTAAAACGCAAAGTATCGCGCAGGCCGCGGTAAATTCGTTTGAAAAGGGAAAGGTAATTTATGTCGATTAAAAATTTTCTTGATATACAACCAGTTGAAGAAATCTGCCATGACGGAAAAGGTAAAATAAAAATCGTTAATATCTTTGACAGCGAATTGGCCGAACCTTTGAATTTTGTTCATTACACTGTCCTGCCTCCCGGCACATCCATTGGATCGCATACGCACGGAAATAATCAGGAATTGTATATCATACTTGAAGGCAGCGGCGTTACTGAACTTGACGGGATGAAATCGCCTGTTAAAAAAGGCGATGTCCTTTTAAACAAACCATTCGGTATTCATTCGCTTTATAACACATCGGACAGTGATGAATTGAAAATATTAGTCATGGAAGTGAATATTAGGGACAGCATGGGATGAAGCGCTTGACGGGAAAATTCAACTGAATGAGACGACATAGTTTTTCAGCAGTTCTTGGAACACTCTGAAAACTATAAAAACATTTATGCGCTGTCGTGTTTGATTTCCCAGAAACGAAAGAAGGCTATGCGTTTGGTATGGCAGCGGATAAAAATCTTTTACAATTTGGTATTTACCGTAAAATTCTGTTTCTTAGTTATTGATGTAGACAATTACTCAATTTACACAATAAACTTAATCCATGTACGGTACAGAAATATTAGATTTAAAGCAAACTTCAGAATTTGAATGGAAAGCAAAATATCAGGGGAATTATGGCGTTTACACCATTAAAATAACAACTGACGGAAAAAAGACAAAGAGATTTTCCTGTACCTGTCCCAGTGATTATTCACCCTGTAAACATATTTCCATGATTGAGAACGCTATCGCTCAAAAATTATCTGAATGTAAAAAATCAAAAAAAGGAAGCGAGTTGCGGATTGAAGATTTTATCGGAAATATTTCTGTTGAAAGACTTCGTGAGTTTATTATCACCCAGACAAAATATAATATAGATTTCTATAATGCTGTTTTTCTTGAATTTTCAGCTAATACCAGAAATAACATAGGCAATATTTATTCAAAGATCATTCAGAAATCCCTGGCTTCAGTTCCTGATTATGATGATGATTGCTATATTGATGAATGTATGGATATTGATGTTTTGGATCAATGGTATGATAAAGCAAAAGAGTATATCAGGAAAAAACAATATAATGAAGCGCTATTAATATGTAAAGCCTGTATTGAAGAGTACTCACAGTGGTTATATAACATTGGGAAAAACTCCGTCTTGATTTATTCACTTGAATATCAATCTGTTTTTTTTGATATAATTATTGACGCGATAGAGTATTTTAATAAAAAAGAACTTTTTAATTATTGTATATCGGAAATGAAAAAGAAAAAATATGCCGGGACCGATTTTTATCATGAATTTAACAGGCTGCTTGAAACTCTTGCGGTTACAGTTGATCCTGATGCTTACATTGCTTTGCAGGACAAACTGCTTGCCGGCATAAAGGATAAAAGTTCTGATGAAGCGGAAACCATTCTACGGCGGAAAATTAATTTTTTCAGACGTATTGATCAAAAAAGCAAGGCATGGTCATTAATCAGGGAAAATATACAGATAGAATCATTCCGCCTGAAAGTCGTGAAAAAAAAGATTGAAAAACAGAATTTTGGTATTGCAAAAAAACTTATTAATGATTTTTTAAATAACAGAAAGGGAAGTGAAAAAAAATATTTTGATGAAACATGGAATGGATTACTCCTGGAAATAGCCCCAAAAAGAGAGTGACATTCCTGTAATTAAAAAATTATCATACATGTTTATAAAAGATTTTTTTATAGAAAATTATTATCAGGTTTATAAAACAGCTTTTACTCCCCGGGAATGGATTGAAGAAAAAGAAAAACTTTTCCTGAATTATAATAATAAAAAATATTTTGTTAATTCTGCCGCGGATCTGCTTGCAGTGGAAAATGAAACAGAACGTCTTATAAATTATGTTGAAAAATATCTTTCAACAAATAATCTTAAAAGATATTATAAATTTTTCGCATCTGATTATCCTGCTAAAACTCTTGAATTATTTAAAATATCATTAACTTCCTATGCCGAAAAAAATACAGGCAGGACGCATTATGAGTATATTCTTTCATTATTAAAGAAAATGTCCGGAGTAAAAGGAGGCAAAAAGGCTGTTTCGGAACTGGTTGGAGAATTCAGAGTTCATTACAAAAACAGAAAAGCGATGATGGAAATACTAAAAGAATTATAACAATTAGTTAACCTGCATACCAGTCTTTTCAAAAGAGTATCGAAATACTTCTCTATCTCTGCTACAATAACCTCACCTTGAAAAATAAATTTGGAAACACCATCGAATTACTTGCTCCCGCAGGAAATTTTTCCTGTTTAAAAACCGCGTTTTATTTTGGGGCGGATGCGATCTACTTGGGCGGGAAGGAATACGGGCTGCGGGCGAAATGCGGTAATTTTTCTGATGAAGAAATAATTGAAGCTGTCGAATATACTCATTCGCTTGGTAAAAAATTATATGTTACTATAAATATTTTCGCTAAAAACGCTGATATTCGTGAAATAGAAAAATACGCTTTGTTTTTGGAAAAAACTGGTATCGACGCCGTTATTATATCGGATCTTGGAGTGTTGGGAATATTCAGGACGCTGACAAATTTGGATGTTCATATTTCTACCCAGGCTAATGTTTGCAATTCTCATGCCGCGATGCAGTATGTTGCGTTAGGTGCAAAGCGGATTATTCTGGCGCGTGAGTTGCCTGTTAAAGACATAAGCGAGATTTGCAGTGTTCTTTCAGGAAAAGCGGACATAGAAGTTTTTGTTCACGGCGCGATGTGTATGTCATATTCGGGGCGTTGTTTATTGTCAAAATATATGACAGGAAGGGACGCAAACCGCGGCGATTGTGCGCATTCTTGCCGCTATAAATACGCATTGCAGGAGGAGAAGCGGCCGGGAGAATTTTTTCCTGTCGAGGAAGATGATAATGGCACATATATAATGAACAGCCGTGATCTATGTTTGATTAATAAATTGTATGAACTGGCAGAAGCCGGAGTTGCAAGTTTTAAAATAGAAGGCCGGATGAAAAATGAATTTTATGTCGGTGGCGCTGTAAACGCATACAGACGCGTAATGAATGGAGAAGAATTTAATTACATGGATGAATTGGAAAAACTGCCTCACCGCCCGTTTACAACAGGTTTTACTTTTAATGATAAAATTAAAGAATTTGAAAAGTCATCGTCCGTCATTTTAAATTATCAAATTGCCGCTGTTGTAATGGAAGATAATAAAATTAGGATTAAAAATAAAATTTCTAAAGGAGATGAAATTGAAATTTTATCTCCTTCCGGCAGCAATGGAAAAATATTTTCATTTGACGGCGATACTGTAAGCATCCCTGAACAAATTGTCTCTATAGATTGCCCGTACAAGATAGAACCTTGCGATATATTAATAAAGAAAGGATAATAATTTCACAGGTTATCTGTAATCAATAATCTCCTGCTCAATGCGCTTTATAAGATCGTCTAACTCAGGAATTGCTTTTGTTTTTTTGCTGATTTTGAATCATTGTAAAGTAGAATTGACAGTGCGCGTGTAGTTATTTTTTCAATCTCTTCATTATTATGAGCGTATTCTAAAAACTTCATTAACTCTTTCATTTTTTGCTGATCCATTCCCAACCCTATTTCACGTGGATTGAAATGAATGGATAAATATTCCAATTTCTTCTTGATTGATTTGCTGAACGAAATCAGATGTAAAATAATGATCGATAAAGGCATCAAGAATTTTCTTTTCCCAGACTGACATTATATTTCCATGTTAAGGTCTGGATCGCCTGAGTTTATGGTGTCTATGTGACAATCGTGTACCTTTACGGCTCCTCCTGAACGGCTTACAATATTTATTCTGTCCATGAAAGGAGCGATAGCTTCGATTTTTTCTGGCGGTACGGAAATTATTATCTGCAAATTTAAGTTATTGTAGAATAAAAGTATTTTGCCTATTCGTTCATCATCCATGCGGTTAAAAGCTTCGTCGAATATTACAAGACGCACCGTGTTATCCGGACGGTTCTTGTAAAAACGGTAGAAGCTTGCGGTTATCGCGACATAGTACGATGTCTGCGATTCACCTCCGGATTTTTCTTTTAATACGCGCGACAGTATTAATTTAACCGGTAAGCCCTTGTCATCATGATGATCTGTTTCTGTGATTATGATGTCATAATGAAAATATGTTCTGTAATCGCAAATGTTCCGCAGTTCTTCATAATCATGCGGCGCGTTCAGGATTCGATCAAATAAATTCTTCGCAGCCTCTTTTTCAGCGGGATCTTCAATTTGCGAAAAAAAACTGTCATTGTACATGCCGCTGTCAGTGAAAGGAATTTTCGCCGCATTGCGTATAACTTCAATCTGGTCCTTGCGTTCGTTAAGTTCTTCAAGATGGAATCTGTATTGATCCCGCCCAAAATGCAATGTTCTTAGGATTTCGCTGATTTCATCAAAACTCTGTCTCGCTTCTTCAATGTGTTCGTTAAGATGTGAAATGAAATGTTCTTTAAATTCTTTTTCCGTGTCCTGATACGCTTTCGCTATTTTTTCACGGTACTCGGGAAGTTCCGAAGTTTCACGGATATTGTCCGTGCCGCCAATCCAAAAATGTTCCATATATCTGTTATCACTGTATGCTTCAATACATACGCCGCAAATGAAATTTTCACTGCCGGTCTGGGTCCATTGTAACATGACATGAGAGATTGTATTTTCACGGCGGTACTCTGTCATCTCTGCGCCGAGTTTGCGGCGCACATAACCCATCAGGTCGCGGCTTCCGCTTTTGCGCTCTTCGGCGGCGGAATTAAATTTAGCCATTCTGAGGTTAGCTGCCATGACATACTGAATGGCATCAATAATTGTGGATTTGCTCGAGCCGTTATCGCCCGCGAGCAGACACCGGTTGCCGATTTCTATCACATTATCAAGAAAGTTATGCCAGTTTATAAGCCTTGCCCGCTCCAAAGTGATCATGACGCGGTATCTTCGTTTTGGTCTTCTGTTTTATCACTTTCAGCCAACAGTGAAACTGCTTCATCATGCGCGCTGCGATCAAGGCTTAAAGGAATACTCGGATAGAATTTTATTAATCCTTCAGGATCGGAATAATCCTGGCTTTCAATAGAAATTAATATACAGGATGAAAGACGTCGCAGCGTATTAATTAGCGCGATTTTTCTGATTTCATCGCCTGTGACAGAATTGTATTTCTGCTGAAAATCCGTGATTGTAATGACCGTAAAAGTTGTAAGCGTTACTTCAAGTTTTTTATCTTCGTATATCAGGCGGAGAACAAGAACAGCGCAGATTTCTTCGCGTGAGAAAAAGACGCGGTTGTTTCCAGACCCTCGAAACGCTATTACGCTAAGGCTTTCATCCCGTGAAAGAGACGCGTCCATGCATAAAAACCACGCGTCAAGAAGTGCGATGTTCCTAATTGTAAAGTTATACAATTCGCGTTTTTTTTCTATGCCCCGGATAATATATGTTTTTGAAGTGAGTATCTTTACGGCAGATTTAAAACGTTCAAATTCATCAGAGGATAAATTCTGAATTTTGTTTAACGCATCAAGATCACGGTTCATCTTTTCTCCTTAGCCGTATGTCAGGAACAATGTAACCTGATGCGTTTGTTTGTTCTTCTTCAGTTTCTTCTATTAGGTAAGTAAAATCATTTCTTGAATCTTCGTATAAAAGCGAATAAGCGAAACGAATATATGAGTTTTCACCTTTGATGATTTCACTAGGGAAAAGAATGCGTTTTGTTCCGCCCTGCTCATCCAGCCATGCGCCGATTTTTTTTATGGAAAGCCGTTTCTTCATGCGTTCCATAAATTCTGTTTCGATGCCGTCAAGCGCTTCTGTGTCCGCTTTGTTCTGCGGATTTACAAAGCCGCTTTCTTCGCGGTGACGGTACAATGCAAGTGAAGAAGGAGAGACAAATTGAACATTAAACGCTTGTAGGCGTGGTCAAGAACATCGACGGCATAGAGGTTGTAATGTTCGTGTAACACCGAAGCCGCTTCCGCGCGGATTGCCTGTTCGTTTAGTTTATCATAGTAACCCTTGATACTTTGAGACAGAACCTTAAGCGAATCGATTAAAGCTCGTGCCTCTTCTCTCGCCTTTAGTACCATAAAGTGCCCGTTTTCTTTTACGGTCTCTCCGCAGAGTGATGAATAAACATTAACAACATGGCTTTCGTATTCTGTCTTTAAACCTTCCTCTATGAGGACAAGCGCTTCAAAAAATGGTTTACCCCACGCTGTTATATTGATGATTCGTGTAAAATCCGCAAGCGTTTCTTCACCCAGCCAGCCTGCGCCTACCAGTTTCCTGAGAAAACGACCTGCAACTTCACGGTTGACCGTGAAATCGTTTTTTTTATGGATTTGCCAATGGCGAAAAAAAATTATCAGGCAGGATTGAAAAGACACCCGCTGGCATATTTGGACTCGCTCCTCATCAGGATTATAAGGAATAATTTTTTATTCGTCTATGATTGACATATTAATCTCATGTTCCCTGTTCCCCTTGACAAAATCATAAAGAATATGTAAGTTCTTGGTATACGACGCAAGGTAGAGCAGTTGGCAGCTCGTCGGGCTCATAACCCGGAGGTCGCAGGTTCGAGTCCTGTCCTTGCTAATAGAAAATTCCATGTTTTTTATGTTTCATCTTGTTTCACAATGTTTCATAATTCTTTACAGGATATAGACTTAGCGGTTTTTCTATTTCACTATCTTGTGTAATGCTTCATTATGTTTTACAATTTTCTGTAGGCACTATGTAGGTTATATGTAGGCTTTCAAAAATTGCTAAACGGTGTAATTAATGGGCGTTAAGATACGGATTAACAAAAGCAAAATTTACCTCGATGTTTACGCGAACGGACAGCGCCGATGGGAATCTCTGGGGCTTACCGTACCGAATGACAAACAGCAAGCCAAAGAAGTAATGCGCCTTGCTGAAGTATGTCGAAGCAAGAGAGAAGCGCAGATAACAAGCGGCGAATGGGGATTGATTGATCCCATTAGCGGAAAGCAGACGTTAGCTGAATATATCGAAACCATGAACAGGGGTAAAGGCAGCACCATAGCCAAAGCCTTGAAATTTATTAACACAAACAATCGGGGAAATATTGCGCTTGCAAACATAACGGAAAAATGGCTTGAGGAATTTCAAGACTTTTTATTACGCGATACCGAATTATCGAAAAGCACAGCAAGCCATTATGAGGGAGTTGTAAGACAAGCCCTGAAAAAAGCAGCAAGGGACAGGCTTATTCCCCGCAATCCTGCAATCGGCGTTAAAACAATCAAAGTACCTGAATCCGATAAAATCTATCTTGAATTAAACGAGATAAAAAAATTAGCCAAGACAGATTTAGGCGGGATTTTAGGCGCAGAGGTTAAACGCGCTTTTTTATTCGGCTGTTTTACAGGACTGCGAATATCGGATATTAAATCCTTGCAATGGGGAGATATTAACCGCGAACCTTTACAGATAGCCAAGAAGCAGGAAAAAACCGAGCGTAAAGTCTTTATTCCATTACATGAAACAGCATGGAAAATTATAAACGACAACGCACTACATAACCACAAAGCCCTTATATTTCCGGGGCTGACAAAATCCAAAACAAACACGAATCAATACTTGAAAGACTGGGCAAAAAAAACAGGTATAGAAAAACAGATCGGTTGGCATACTGCACGGCACACCTTCGCTGTTTTATCGCTTGAATCTGGTACGGAGATTTACACGCTTTCAAAACTGTTGGGACATACGAATTTAAAAACGACACAGGTATACGCGAACGCGACCGATAAAATGAAGCGGGAAGCTGTGAACGCATTACCGATTATTGATATAGCAAAGGGGAAAAAATGAAAGTTGACGGTTCTGATTGGAAAGGGAATGAGTTTCCCAAAGATAAATCCCCTGAAGAAATTCAAAGCGAAGTTATATTTGATAGGCTGCTATTTTATAGACGGCTTGCAAATATTTCCGCTGAAAGGCTGCGGATTATAAATGAATTAGAGCGATTGCTAACAGAGGATCAGGATAAATTTGTTGAATATTTGTCAAACAATATTCAGCTATATGAAGCGGAATGCGAATTTTCCTTGGATGATGTTGATGGGCTTCATAATAAAGATGATGCTACTTATTTTGATGAAGAAGGCAATATTAAAGATATTCATTTTGATAAAGAGGGTAACATTGTAGATATAAATGATTTTCACTATGACAAAAATACTACGGTGGTACAATATAACCAAATAATAAAGGAATTTATCCTTGAGTATTTACAGGAAATCAAAAAACTTTCAGATAAAGAACAAATAGAAGAAATTACTG
>WQSN01000027.1 GCA_009787835.1 Treponema sp. | reverse complement strand
GCGGATCGCAATCTTCGTTTTACATACGCCGAATTTGATAAAAGGGTAGACGATTTCGCGAAAGGTTTGCTCTCTATGGGCATAAAAAAGGGTGACCATGTGGGTATTTGGGCAACCAATGTGCCGGATTGGAATACAGTGCTTTTCGCGTGCGCGAGAATCGGCGCGGTGCTTGTTACAATTAACACCGGCTACAAATCGCATGAACTGGAATTTGTTTTAAAACAGTCAGATATGGTCTGCCTGTGCCTGACTAACGGCTGGCGCGATTCTGATTATATAGCGATTACAAATGAACTTGTTCCGGAATTAAAAAATTCGCAGAGGGGGAATATCAATTCTGAAAAATTTCCTTTCCTGAAATATGTTGTCCACATTGGCCAGCAAAAACACCGCGGAATGTTCTGTTTCAGCGAACTTTTGCTTCTGGGACAACATACCGATTCCGTGCAGTTACGCGAAATTGAAGCGACGCTTGGCACTAATGATGTTGTAAATATGCAGTATACAAGCGGCACTACAGGTTTTCCAAAGGGCGTTATGCTCACTCACAGGAATATTTTGAATAACGGCCTGGGTATCGGCGACAATCAGCGTCTTTGCGAAAATGATATAGTCTGCCTTCCCGTTCCGCTGTTCCACTGTTTCGGTCTTGTGCTTGGAATGATGGCGATACTCACGCACGGATCAACCGCGGCTCTTATTGAATGGTTTGATCCTTTACTCGTACTTGCCACGATTCAAAAGGAAAAGTGCACGGCGGTTTACGGCGTGCCGACAATGTTTATCGCGGAATTGAATCATCCCATGTTCAAAATGTTCGATCTTTCCAGCCTGCGCACCGGTATCATGGCGGGTTCTCCCTGCCCAATAGAAACAATGCGCCAGGTGATCGATCTTATGCACATGAAAGAAGTGACAATCTGCTACGGACTCACAGAATCTTCTCCTGTTATGACCCAGACCCGTTATGATGATGATATTACCGTAAAAGTTGAAACTGTAGGCCGCGCTTTACCCGGCGTTGAAGTTACAATCCGCAATACAGAATCAGGTGAAGAGTGCCCTGACGGCGCTCACGGGGAATTCTGCTGCCGCGGCTACAACACAATGAAAGGTTACTATAAAATGCCTGAAGCGACCGCCGCGTGTATCGATGTGAACGGATGGCTGCATTCAGGAGATCAGGGGGTAAAGGACGCAAACGGCAACTTCAAGGTTACGGGGCGAATAAAAGACCTAATCATCCGCGGCGGTGAAAATATATCACCCAAAGAAGTTGAAGATTTTTTATACACAATGCCCGGCATTAAAGATGTGCAGATCGCGGGTATAGTCAGCGAAAAGTACGGCGAAGAAGTCGGCGCTTTTATAATTCTGCACCCGGATGTAAAAATGACCGAAGAAGAAGTGCGCGACTATTGCCGCGGTAAAATCGGAAGGTTCAAGATCCCCAAATATGTATTCTTTATAGACAGTTACCCGCTTACATCCAGCGGCAAGATACAGAAGTATCTGTTACGTGAAATGGGAAATAAACTGATTGGCGAACGGGGAGTTTAAGATAGGTATCCGAAGATTTGTTTGTTTTTATATATCGCATAACGTTTCATTAAAGCCTGTAAGCGTCTGAATCGCCGGTATCCCTAATCTCGCCGCCGTTTATTCAATAGACAACTCTATCATTTATATCCCTGATTTCATTGCCATTCATCCTGTGGGTTACCCTGTCATTAATATCCCTGATTTCGCTGCCGTTCATTTTGTGGGTAACCCTGTCATTAATGTCCCTGATTTCATTGCCGTTTACCCTATGGGTAACATTACCGTAAACATCCCTGATATCCGCCATGATTTTATTCTCCTAATCAAACGCTGTTTCAATAAATTTTTCCAATAGTTCTTTTATTAAATCCAAAGTATCGCTGCCTTTATAAGGCCAAAAGAAGGCGTCCTCTTCACCGTCTGTTTCCATTAACCACAAAGAATAATCCGCTTCTCCTTCCAGAACATTTAACAGACAAATGCTTCTATTGCTGATCGATTCGACCGGTTTACTGCTTAAAAAGCAATATGTTCGCCCGTCACGAAAGGTTATTTTTTTATTTCTAAAATCCATAAAATTTATTTATATCCTGTGCTCTCAGGCAGGGATAGAGAATTCTTCGTTTCAACGTTATTAGGATTTAATCGTAATGCCGAATCCAATTTTTATTCTTCTCGTTACTGCAACCATTATTGTTTAGATTTAACAAATTTTAGACAACCAATTGCCTGTTCATTATTGGCATCTATCTTTAAACAAGCTTCAAAATCAGCAATAGAACCATTTAAATCACCTTTTTTAAATCTTATAACTCCTCGGTTACAATATGCAGTAACAAGTTTTTGTTTTGGTTTATTATCATCAGGCATTATTTCTATCCACTTTTTATAGTCTGTAATGGCTTGATCATAATCACCAATATTTTCACTTGCAATACCGCGCTTGTTAAGGAATTTTGGATTATCCGGAATATATTCAATAGCTTTATTAAGATCTTCTAAACACAGCTTATTATCTTTCTTTGATAATGCGTAAAGACTCCTTATATATAATGCATCACCAAGAACATCTTTTGCAAAAACAGTTAGGTTACTTCCAAAAAATTCTCTTTGAAAAGAAGCATTTGGATTAAGTTTGATTTTATCGGAAAATTCTTTAATTGTTGTTTCTAAATCTGTTATTTTTACGCCACGGGTGCCTTCAAATACGTTTATACGGTGTGTAGCTTCATTTATTAAGGATTCTGAGGTAGCGGCGTCCAGACTGTTTAATAACAATTGTTTAACTTCTTCATTATCCGGTTGAAGATTATAAGCTGCTTGAAAATTCTCAATAGCCATTTTGTGATTTTCCTCTTTAGCCAAAATCTTGCCTTTACTAATATACTCATCAAAATTCATAAAATTCTCCTTTACCGTTTAAAGCCCGACGGCTATTAATTTAATTTTCTATTCTGACATTACCGCAGCAACGCCTTCTGATTCACTTTCCCCTGTAATTACTGCCATTTTTCCAAGCCTCATAATTCCCGCTATTTTTGCAATTAGAATCAGACTTGCATTTTTGATCACGGGTGCCTGATGACGGTGTTGTTTCTGACAGATAACATTTATCAAATGAATCGTCGTAAAACGGACACCAGCCCGGTACTGCGCGTGGTTTGTTCATTGTTAAATCTCCTTATTTCGCATAACGTTTTAGGTAATCTGAGCCGCCGAATTGGCGGCTCAAAAGTTACCATTTGCTAAATGACGTGCCGATTTTTTAAAATTATAACTTTGTACCTTGATTAAAATTTATTTCAATTTGTCCGCTTGTTATTTGAACATTTCTAAATAAAAAATAATCAAATGCTGGATCTACACCTACAACAATTGCTGATGGATTTCTGCCATTGGGAACAGAAATAATAATATCCTGAGTTCCGGTAAAATCATAAGTCATATATTTATCTCGTGTTTCTTTATATATTTTTGTAGTTGATTTTCCTTGTTGTATATATCCACTGACAAAAATAATATTGCCACTTATATAACCACCAGATCCTATATTGCCACTTGAAAGTGAAACATTATATTGATTTAAACCAATGCCTATTGTTGCAAAATCATTATATTGATCAAGGATTCCAGAAATTGTCACGACACCTGGAACAATTGGGTTAACCCATTGTATCTCTGCAACGCCATTTTCTATTGAAACAGACTCAAAAATAAAATCCGGCATACCATCTCTATCCGAACCTGTCGGATACATGGTTCCCGGCGTATCACTAATACGCAGTTCCACAGGGATAGTTGCGCTTCCTGTAAATGCTTGTAAACCTATAAATGGTTTATCTTCAAATAGCATCAAAGTTGCTGATCCGTCTTTTATAACTGCAGCTGTATGCTTTCCACCAAATAACCCTCGCGGATCTGTAGCTGTTGCAATAAGCTGAGGTCTTTTATTTGTTCCCATATCCCAAGAGAAAGAAACATATTTTCCTTCAAACTCCGCGGGGATATTGATAATAGTCAAAATACCAGGTTCAGCCTTTCCATCTCCAGTGGAAGCACATCCAATAATACATACTGCCATTGAAAGCAGTAAACCGATAGATATAAAAAATTTGATTTTCATAATCTCCTCCTTATTTTGTTTATATTTTACGAGTATTCCAGCTTCCGCATTCACTGCATTGCGCGTCTCCGCTCATAAAAACTTTATTACACGAATCACAAATATAATTACTAATGCCTTCAAACAGATTATTTACGGTCTGTTTCATGCCATCATAAAGGCCCTGATATGCGCCTCTTCCTTCCTCATACTCTTTCATTTTTTCCCATTCATCAAATTCCATAAAAAATCCTCCTTTACGGTGTTAATGTCGCCGCCGACATATTAAAACTTCCATACGGAAAATTTTTCAAACATTCAGCATTAAAACTGCCGTATAGGGCGGACGCGAAGTTGCTGCCCTGGGTACCATTGATGAGCATCTCTATTTCCTACATGAATGGCATGGCCTCCATCAGAAAAATTTATAGCCCACCACCGGCGCTGACTACCATCATTACTACCATAGGTTGATGACCAATACCAATCAGGACTAAACCCTCCCAGATTCCGCATATGCAAATTACCGTACATAAAGTTAAGTTCATCTCGTGACGGCAGGAACCAGTCGTCAAAACCGTTGAGTGTAAAGGTAGCGCAAGCCTGAGCTGCCCAGCCGAAGCCGCCTCCAAGGTTGTTTGCCTGAATCATTATTGCCTGGGTATTTGCTCTTCCTGTTCCTACAGCCCGCTGTGATTCAATGCTGACAGCTTCCGATGTTTGATATAACCTCTGTGTTATATCCGCTGGAGCCGCCTCCAAGTACCGCCAGCCGCCTGAGTTGTTTCCCTTGTCGTAAAAAATTAACCCGCCGGCAGGACCGGTGTCGCCAACTTTGTATGTGGTAGGGGTAGTAGCCGCAGGTGTTGCCGCAGTTTGTGTTTGTCCTCCGCCTGTTCCGCTTGAGACTGCGGCCGTTCTGCTGCTTCTTAAAAAATTCTCTAAAACAGTGTCGCTTCTGATGTTTTGGGAAAATGACCATACTATGGTGGCGGTTTCAGTGGTAATTGCCCGGAATCGAAGAATGTATTGATTGCCGGAGGAACTGATAGATCCAAGAATAATATGCTGCGCTCCCAGCATGTGGCCGATTCTCTGGGCAAAATCGTCGCCTATATCTCCCTGAGTGTTCAGGGAAAGTTCCGACCTAATCGTATTAAGCCGCCTTCTCTCTACCGGCCTTATCAAACCAATTGTAACCAGGTTATGGTTCATTTCATCAATTACATGATTGGCGAGTTCCTCCGAATTTGTTTCAAACTCAATCATTACAACAGTAGAATTTCTTGGCAGGCTTCCGCTGACCGCCGCGGCGGCAACTCCAATTGTGGTATCAAGCGTTTGAGCATTAATAACACTGGCAATAATTGGTAAAAATACAAAAAACAGTATTTTTTTCATTTTTCAACTCCTTTATTGAATTATTTATTACTGTTACATGCGTTAAAATTTCTCTAATATTAAGAAATACCGTTAATAAAAGTATTTTGATATTAATATTTACCTGAAAAGTAATTAATAACATAATAATATACCTAAAATACGGATTTGTCAATGTTTTTATTACATTTAAAGTATGATTATTTATAATAAATTACTTAATATAAGGTTTATTAATTACAGGCTTAAAGTATATTCAAATACATGGAGAAGATAAAGGCGGTTTTTGGGGCGAATATCAAGCATTATAGAAAGAAACTATACCTATCCCAGGAACAGTTGTCTGAAAAATTGGGTATAACTCCCAAACATCTGAGTACAATCGAGACCGGCGCTGCTTTTGTATCCGCGGAATTACTGGAGAAATTAACAAGGGAGCTTCGTGTTTCCGCTTCAACGCTCTTTTATTCTGTTCAGGAAATATCAAACGACGACAGTTTAATTGGAATGATTGACCGGATTATTGATAAAGAATGTGAAAAAACTTCCAATACAATAAAAATGCAAATCAGGTACTTATCATTACAGCAGGATTAACAATTATTTTTACTATTATTTTAATGAGCCGAATAATATCTCATCGTTTGTTAAGTCTTTTTTCTTTATATCCCTGAAACGCTGTACAAGGTCTGAAGTAGTAAGTTTTGCTTTTTCTTCGGCGCAAATGTCCATGATAACTTCACCTTCGTCCATCATAAGCAGGCGGTTGCCTGTTTCCAGCGCGTCTTTCATGTTGTGGGTTATCATCATCACTGTGAGAGCATAATCTCTTGCGAAACGCAAGGTCAGCGACATTACCGATTCGGCATTCCGGGGATCTAGAGCTGCGGTATGCTCATCAAGCAAAAGCAGACTGGGATGGCTCATCACTGTCATAAGCAGCGTAAGAGCCTGGCGCTGGCCGCCTGAAAAAAGATCAACATTATCGGTAAGCCTGTTTTCCAGTCCCATACCCAATTGCGCAAGCGCAGAACGAAACTGACTGCGCATCTGTTTGTTAAGGCTGATGTTAAGGCCCCGGTAACCTTTTTTGGCGCAAATGGTCATATTGTCTTCCAGCGACATGCGCCCGGCCGTACCCAGAAGGGGATTTTGGAAGATTCGGCCAATGTACCGTGCGCGTTTATATTCAGGTTCGCGGGTAATATCACGTTCGCTGTTATTCCCTGCGCCGATGTAGATTCGGCCGGAACTTAATGAATGCGTTCCCGCGATAGCGTTATAAAGGCTTGTTTTACCAGCCCCGTTGGAACCAATGATAGTGATAAAATCGCCGGGAGTAACCGTAAGATTTATATTTTTTATCGCTTCATTTTCATCAGGCGTACCCTGATTGAAGACCAGTGAAATATTATCCAGCCGTATCATTTTTTCCTCTGCAGGGGATTCCATTTTGGGGTAACAAGCGCTTTGCCTTTGGAAAGAAAAATACAAACGACAATGAGAAGCCCTGTGATAAGTTTAAAGTCATTTGGAGTCATTTTAATATGGTAGCCGTAATCGCGGGCGAAATACATAAGCCCGCGGTACAGTATGGATCCGATAAGAACCCGCAGAGTCAGCAGTTCTATTTTATTAGATCTGATAACAAGTTCTCCAAGCATGAGGGAGGCAAGTCCTAATACAATTATCCCGGTTCCAAGACCGACATCGGCAAAACCCTGATACAGGGCTGTAAGTGCGCCCGCAAAGGAAGCCAAACCATTGGAAAGGCATATACCGTAAGTTTTAATCACATCAGGATTCATTCCCTGCGAAATCACAAGCTGCGGATTTGCACCTAACGCGCCCATTGTAAGCCCGAGATCGGTGTGAAAAAACAGGTCCAGCGCCAGCTTGATCGCCAAAGCGGCCAGCATGCAAAAAATCACTACGCCCCAATAACCGTCAAGCGATGCTGTCCATCCGTTAATCCTGTCAAAAATGGTATTGAAACGGAGCAGGGAAATATTTGCCCGGTTGTTCATTATGCGCAAATTCACCGAATACAGCATGGTCATTGTAAGGATTCCGGAAAGCAAATCCGGCACTTTTAGCCGCGTGTGAATCAGCGATGTTACAAGACCCGCGGCGCAGCCTGCGGCAAAAGCCAACAGGAAACAAACCGGCGTAGGCCATCCTTTTAAGAGTGTAACAACCATTACCGCCGAGCCCAGCGGGAAGGAACCGTCTACGGTTAAATCAGCGAAATTGAGTATACGGAAGCTTATGAACACTCCCATAACAAGGATGCCGTAAACGAATCCTTCTATTAAAATTCCTTCAAACATTAGAAATCTCTTTGAGTAAGCGCGCCGTTCCTAAAGATATAATTAGCCTGGTTCAGGTAAGTCTCCGGAATGCTAATGCCGCAGACAGCCGCCGCGTCCAGATCAAAAAGCAAATCCGAATCGGCGGGATCGGTTAGAAATTTAACGGGGATATCAACGGTTTTTTTTCCCTCAAGAATATCCGCTATTATTTGACCTGTAGCCAGTCCCGCTTTGTAGTAGTTAAAACCGCTTGCGATCATACAGCCGCCGTTTAAAGCGCCTGTGACATCCCCTGAAAAAATGGGCTTCCTTGCGTCGCGGCAAATTTGAATTAGCGCGGGAAGAGCTGAGAATACAGTGTTATCAGTGGTAAGATAAAATCCGTCTACCCTGTTAATGATGGACAGGGCTGCAGAACGCAGATCAGCCGAGGTATTGATAGCCTGACTTACAAGAGTAATACCGTGTCTTCTGCATCCTTCTTCCACCAACTCCATAGCGGAAATAGAATTGGCTTCAGAACTATTATAGATATACCCAAGTGTTTTAATATTGGCTATTTCCTTAAAGAAGCCGATATGCTCCACTGTGGGTATGGCGTCTGATAGACCTGTTACATTTCCTTCCCCCCTGTCAAGAGACGTAACAAGCCTTGCCCCTACAGGGTCTGTTACCGTTGAAAAGACCACCGGGATGTCTGTTATGACATTAGCCATGGCCACCGCTACTGGAGTGGCAATCCCTACTGCGACATCAACTTTGTCATTCTTGAATTTATTGGCAATCTGGGTAGCGGTATTCATGTCTCCGTTGGCGTTCTGAAAATCAATGGTGACATTGTACCCCCGTTCAGCCAGCGTATCCTGTATTCCTTTTTCCACGGCATCCAGCGCTTCATGCTGAACAATTTTGGCAATGCCAATTCGAATCACCCTTTCACCGGATGCGGCGCTTGTTTCTTTTTGCCGTGAACAGCTCATAACCATGAGCAGGCACAACAGCGCAGCAAAAGCGGCGTGTGCAATTCTTGCAGTTTTTAAGTACATAGTTTCCTCCACAGAAAATGTTTTTTTGTAGTTTCTTTATAAACAAACGATTATTGAAATATAAAGGAGTTAGCTCATAAGCTGACCTTTACTATTTATTCAAAAATGTCAAAAATGTCAAGTATATAATGAAGAAAGGATATGGATTTTGTGAATACTCTGATTATTGCCCGCCTGCGCGCCACGGAGACAAACCCAATCAAAAACTCTACGTTTTTATATACTGGCGGTTATAAATTGACTGATGAGCTGCCGCCGGATAGCTATTTAGTTAATATTAATTTCCAATCGGTTGGGAAACCAATATGTTCCAATTGTATATCTTTTTGATATTCATCAAAAAGATTAATAACTATTTTTATTATTTCATTGTTCCATTTTTTTTTATCAGGATAGAGAGATTTTAACATCATAACTGCGCCGAAAAGACTACGGTTGTTATTATTATCAAGTTCAGGTATACCATCAGGTATTGAAGGAAATCTTTTATAATAAAACCGTCCAAAGTGCGCACATGAGTTACGAATATCTGTACAGCATTTTAGCCAGCTTTTCAATGTTTTATGGTGCGTATTAAAGAAGCTGCGAGCTATGATTTTTTGATCATTGACAAGTAAATCAGAGAAAAAAAATGAAAGCATTCCAAACGAAAACAATTCAATTATTACCCATACAGGGAATTGATCGCTGTATTTTAATCTATGATGTTTTACAAATGGCTCTTTTTTCCGTTTATCTTTTTCTGTTTCAATTTTGTCTAAAAAATCATTATGATTATGTTTTAGATAATAGTTTTTCTCGTCTAAATAACCTAAAGCGCCATATTTATGAGCATGATAATAAGCTAATCTGGCGCGAAGATATACTTCTATTTCTTCAATAACTGAAAAAATAATACTGCGTAGTTTTCGATCAAATTCATAAATTCGGTATATTGTATTAAAATTAGTTCCCTTACTATATGAATCATCTTGTTCTTTGAAAGGTAAAAGATATGCGCTTAAACGGTAATAATTAATGTTTGAAAGTATTTTTATTGCGTTAACTTCATTTTCAATGAAACACCCTCTTAAGCGTAGTTTCTCAACCTGATGTTCATATGTTATTGGAGACTTTACTTTAGTCATTAAAAAATGTCCCCCCGCTGTTACACATCAAAAACCAATATGGTTCATGAGAGGTGTGGGGGGGTCCTATCAATTTAATTATAGGTAATTTTTATGGGAAAATCAAGATAAAAATATGGATTTTATGAATACTCTGATTATTGCCCGCCTTTATAAATTAGCTTGGTTTCGCCAACACTCACCAATCCGGGTGTTCTTTCAAAATAATAGTAAATTATGCCGGGCATTTCCGGCGCTGTGAATGAATACCAGTTATCATATCTTCCTTCAGATACTGATGATAAAAGATTATCAAAAAAAGTGGCTTCTCCGCTATGCTGATCTAACTTTTCAAGTTTGGCAGTAGACGGCTGTCCAGCTTCGGTTTTTACCTGCCATGTTGCACTGGAAAAAGCAATCATGGAAGCGAATGTCTGGGCATCTATTGTGGTATTTATAAAGAGACGATGTTGGACACCCGCTAAAGCAGAACCGGTACTAAATTTTTTATAAAAATAGTAGGTTCCTGGTATTTCCGGCGCTGATAATGCATACCATATATGATTTTCCATGTTCTTTATAATTGAGATATTTTGAAAAGCTGTAAGTTCTATTTTTTCAGCGGATTTAAAACCCCCCAAGAGCGGTGTGTTTTTAGTCATCGCTTTTACTTCCCAGGATGCGCTGTCCATTTTTTCTTTTAAAGCCAATGTTTCCTCATCCATTTCTTTAGAAGCGCCGAATGTACCGCAAGCGCTCATTACAATTGCGATTACCGCTCCAATAACGATAATCTTTAAAATTTTATTAAAGATCTTCATAAGATCCTCCTTTTGCCCAGCTTCAAAGCCGGATAATATTATACCGCCCATAATAGCGGTAATAAACACAGCCCCCGAATGAAGCTGATTGTTTATTAAATATGGTTTATTAATAATAGTAATTTTGGATTGATAATGTCAATATCAATATATTGTTATAATCAATTTTTATTTGAAGATTATATAATTTATCATATTTTGTATGATATGAAACAAACACCAAATGATATAAGGAAAATTTTATCGTTAAATATTAAAAAACACCGGGAAAAATTAGGCTTATCACAGGAAAAACTCGCTGAAAACGCGGAATTATCAACCATGATGGTAAAAGATATAGAGGGCTGCCGTACTTGGGTGAGTGACAAGACATTAATTAACCTTGCTTCTGCTTTAAAAACCGATATTTACCGCCTATTAATGCCTGATAGTATATTTGAAGAAGAGATTTATAAGGCGGTACAGAAAGATATGGAAATAATATTTAAAAAAATACATCAGGACATTGATGTTAACTTAAATAACGCTATAAAGTTATGGGGCGCATCAAACTACTAGACAAACCTCCGCAAAAACTCTACACTTTTATTACACTGGCGGCAGGCCTGAGCCGCCGATAAATTCCAATAAATCAGGCTCCCGCATCAGACGGGAAAAGAGCAGGAGGATTTTTTTATGAGCGCAAAAATACGGCTCAAAAGATTTGGCACTAAAAAGCGGCCTTATTATCGTATTGTAGTTATGGACAAAATGGCGCCAAGGGACGGGAAAACCATTGAGGAACTTGGCTATTATCATCCTATCGAAGCGGAAGACAAACAGATTGTTTTTAATGAAGAAAAAGCCAAAGCATGGCTGGCTAAGGGCGCTACCGTTTCCGATACAGTGCGCAGTATCTTTAATAAAAAGAACGTTTCCGTAAAATAACACAGGTTATTTATACTTCAAAACTGATAAAACAACCCAACCGCATAATTTAAGGTTATGTTGTCGGGCGGGGGTAATATAATGGAAAAAGATTTGATTGAATATTTAGCTAAGTCTTTGGTGGATGATCCTGCCCAGGTGCAGGTAAATATTGTCGAAGGTGAAAAATCCACCATTCTTGAATTGAGGGTAGCTGAAAATGATATTGGTAAAGTAATCGGCAAACACGGCCGGATAGCCAAAGCAATCAGAACGGTACTTCAGGCAGCCAGCGCCAGAACCGGTAAACATACAGTACTGGAAATACTGGACTAAAGACCGCCAAGTTAAATGACCGAAAAGTTCATCATTGGACTTGTGGGAGCTCCCTTTGGAGTTAATGGTTTTATAAAGGTCCGCCCTTGTTCAGGGGAAATTGATCATCTATTAAAATTAAAATCGGTAATTCTCAGTAAAGACGGAAAAGAACGTCTTTTTCAGATTGATGATATAAACTCTCATACTGAAGGTTCAGCCGAACCTGTTGTATTTATGCGTTTTGCAGGTTATGACAGCCCGGAAACTGTAAAAGCATTGACCGGAGCGCAGTTGTTGGCGCCGCGTGAACAGGCCGCTTCTCTGGGAGACGGTGAATTTTACATTGAAGATTTAAAGGGACTGCCGGTATTGTCTGATAAAGGCGAGATTATCGGTCATGTTACTGATATTATTGAAGGCGGCGGCGGAGAGTTGATAGAAATTAAGTTGTTATTAAATGGATTAATTCGTTTGGTTCCCTTCAGAAAAGAATTTTTTTCCGAGATCAACCCTGATAAAGGTAGATTAGTGCTTCATGATATTTGGATTCTTGATTTAGATGGCCGTCCTGCGGGTGACTGACAACATGAAATACACTGTTTTAACTTTATTTCCAGAAATTACTGACGCTTTTTTCGCCAATTCAATCATGGCAAAGGCGATAAAACGGGGTATTATCGAATACCGGGCGATAAACATCCGCGATTTTGCCATGGATAAACATAAAACCTGCGACGACGCTCCATACGGCGGAGGTCCTGGTATGCTCATGCTGCCTGAACCACTGGGCCGCGCATTGGAAGCTGCCGGAGCCAAGAGGAAAGGGAGTGGGGAGTGGGGAGTGGGGAGTGGGGCGCGTTATTCGAACTACAATTCTGTTCCCGGGGAAAATCCCTGTAATTCGAATCACGCTCCCGACTCCCCACTCCCGACTCCCTACTCCCGAAAAATACCGCGCGTAATTTACCTGTCTCCGTCTGGCAAATCTTTTAATCAAAACTTGGCGATTGAACTAGCCGCAGAAGAAGAACTTATCTTAATTTGCGGACGTTATGAGGGTATTGATCAGCGTATTATCGATTGTTATGTTGATGATGAAGTTTCTGTAGGGGATTATATCCTGTCTTCAGGCGAGGTAGCGGCTCTTGCTGTTATTGACGCGACTTACCGGCTTGTTGACAGTGTAATTAACGCCGATTCGCTTTGCGAAGAAAGTTTTACTAACGGACTTTTGGAATACCCCCAGTTTACACGTCCTGAGGTTTATGATACAATTAAGGTCCCTGATGTTTTATTATCTGGTCATCATGAACAGATACGTCTTTGGCGGCTGGCAAAAAGGGTTGAAAAAACCCTGACGCAAAGACCTGACATGATACAACGCGGCAGGGAACTTGGGATTTTTAATAATGAAATTATCAGCATAATTGATAAAACGATTAAAGCTGTATGATATTTTGCCGCAGCAGGTACCGGAAGCTGCGCTGTAAGTACTGAAAAAACGAAGGAGAGAAAGATGAATGAAATTAAGGCAATTGAAGCCGCCCAAATGAAGCAGGAGCTTGACCAGTTCAAGGTTGGCGATACGGTAAAGGTTCATTTTAAAATAGTTGAAGGCAAGACTGAACGCGTGCAAATTTATGAAGGTCTTGTTATTGCAATAAAGAATTCAAAAGTTGGTAAAACTTTTACTGTGCGTAAAGTATCTTACGGCGTTGGCGTCGAGAGGGTATTCCCGATTCATTCACCGCGTATTGTAAAAGTTGAAGTTGTACGTCCGGGAAAAGTAAGGCGGGCAAAACTTTATTACATCAGGGAGAAAATCGGTAAAGGCGCAAAGATCAAGGAACTTATTATCAAGAAAAGCGCCAAAACCAGCCATGCTGCCGCTGAAAAAAAACAGGACAGTTGAGGTTTTTCCATACTTAATCCGAAAGTTATACGGGGAGATCTTTATAGACTATTATCGGAAGGATAGAAATGAACAGTATTGATACCAGTACATTATTACCTGGTCAGGTATTTTCTGCACCTGTCTATTTTGACGGTAAATTACTGGTAAATGGAAATAATCCTTTAAAACAAAAAGATATCGATCTGCTGATTAACTGGGGCATTAAAACCGTTACAACAGAAGGCGGTATTATTAATAAAGAAGACCCAAAAAAAAATCAGGCAAACGCGCTTTCGGACGAATCGTCAGATAACAATGCACAAGCGTTAAAAAAAGAAATAATAAAATTTACCATCACTGATGTTCAGCAGAATACTGGTCCGTATCGTGCCTATAAAGGCTTTATCGAAAAACTTGCAGCCGTATTTACAGGCATTAAAAACAATGTTGGTGTAGAGATGCGCGCTGTCAGCAATATCGGTATACAATTGCTGCAGGATATACGGGAACACCCGAACATCTTTGTGGATTTTATTCTGGGCGGTGAAGTCGCCGGGCATGAACTGGCAAAGAGTTCCATTAATACGGCAATTCTTTCAGCGTTAACCGCTCAGGAACTCAGACAGCCTCATCATAAAATAAATAACATTATAGCAGGAGCGCTGCTTCACGATGTAGGCATGTTAAGATTGTCCAGAGGCATCACGGAAAAGAAAGGCGGTCTTTCCGAAGCGGAACTTGAACAGATTAAAAGCCATCCCATGCATTCATCGAAAATCATTACAAAGGAACTGTTTGGCCAGCAGGAGGTAAGCTTAATCGCCTATCAGCACCATGAACGCTGGGATGGCAAGGGTTATCCTGAACGTATATTGGGACCGGCAATTGATATAGGCGCCAGGATTGTCTCTGTAGCCGACGCGTTTGAAGCCATGGTAAGCAAAAAATCCTACCGCAATTCATTGGGAGGGTACCAGGCTATAAAGAATCTGCTTGCGGATAATGCCCGCCGTTTTGATCCTGCGGTTATATCTGCATTTACAAAAATCATGGGCATATATCCAATAGGTTCAATTGTCAGGCTGAATGACACATCTGTCGCGAGGGTTGTCAATGTCCGCAGCGACGCTCCGCTGCGGCCGGTTATTCAAATGCTGATTAATAATTACGGCAAAGTTTTAAGAACCGGAGAACGCGCCACAGTCGATTTGCTTAATGAAAAGAAGTTATTTATCAAAAAAGCGATGGATCCCCAGGAATTAGACGGCTTAAATGCATAAGGCGCTTACAGACCGCCGGATAAGCGTCAAAAACAGTCAGGGCAGGAAGGGAGAGGACCATGCGGCAGCCGCTCTTGAAGCCGTCGGTATGGAAATTATCACCAGAAACTTCAGATCCAAATACGGTGAAATTGACATTGTCGCTCTGGATAATGAAATAGTCGTTTTTGTAGAGGTAAAAACATGGTCTGTTTTCGGTCTGGAAGACCTTCAATACAGTATAAATGTAAAGAAACAGATTAAAATTATTAAAACTGCTAAGTATTTCCTGTCTGAAAATCGAAAATATAATAAGATGGCAATAAGATTCGATGTAGTTTATGTAAAAATTAACAAGCCGCTTTCCGGGTGTCAGATGCCAACAGAGCGCCAGACGCCGGACGAATGCCAAATTACCCATCTTGCGTCAGCCTTTACGGAGCGTGTATGATTATGGAACAGGCTTTAAATACAAGCAGACTGGAACTGTTACGGCGGCGCATTAATGATGAGGATTACCTCCATGCCGCGATTCAAAGACTGGCTCTTGTTTTAAGCAAAGAATTGATGGATATGACCCAGGAGGGAACACGTCATGAGCGGCAGCGGAAAAGGCGGAAATAACCGTAAAATTCGTAATCGTTTTAACGGTAAAAAAGACGAAACTCCAAAACATGACCGGAATGACAGAAAAAAACAATCCGATGGCATCCTCGTGGAAGGTAAATTCGAAAGAAACCGCATAAGCCTGCATGAGCGTCCGCGCTGGACCGCGCCTGTACAGCCTGCCAACCCTATCACTACCCCTGACTGTCCATGGTGCGGAAAACCAATTAAAGATATTGCTGCCGCCATTTCAGACAAAGAAACAGGCGTTCCCGTGCATTTTGATTGCGTTCTCGCCAGGATAACGGAAATGGAAACTCTTGATACAAATGACAGTGTCTGTTACATAGGCGGAGGGCGTTTCGGCGTAGTCCACTACAACAATCCGCCTGATGTAAAAGATTTTGTTATTAAAAAAATTTTTGAATGGGAAGAAAAAGATAATAACGCTGAATGGCGCAGACCCATCAGTGAATATTTTTCGGTAACATAGAGGAGTTAATATGATTGGAATTATCGGCGCGATGGATGATGAGTTGAGTTTACTTTGTAAATCAATGGATAATTTAATATCCCAAAAAATGCATACATTTGAATTTTACACGGGAAAAATTGAAGGGAAGGATGTTACGCTTCTGCACTGCGATGTCGGAAAGGTAAACGCCGCTGTCGGCTGCGCTGTTCTTATACACCGGTTCAATGTGAATTGCGTAATCAATACAGGATCGGCTGGCGGCATTAATCCTGATTTGAAAGTGGGAGATGCCATAATATCTTCGGGGCTTATCTACCATGATGTTGATGTTACGGCTTTTAATTACGCTCCGGGGCAGATTCCGCGTCAGCCGCAAATTTTTCCAGTGGATGAAAAGCTTGTAAAACTCGCTCAAAACGCTGTTGATGAATTAAAGAAGGAAAAAGTCCTTCCCGATTCCTTTAATCATATTCGCGGCATAATCGGCAGCGGGGATGTTTTTATGCACGAAGAGAGCCGTATTGCGGAAGTTCGTAAAATTTTTCCCAACATTGACGCGGTAGAAATGGAAGGAGCCGCTATAGCTCATTGCTGTTGTCTTTTCTCCATTCCTGTCCTTGTTATACGCGCGCTTTCAGATGTTGCCGGAAAAGAATCGCCTTTAAGTTTTAAGGAATTTCTTCCTGTAGCTTCCAGGAATTCCGCGAATATTGTTATGCGAATTATTAGGGATATGTAGCCGCTAATTTATATATTTTAAATTTGTTTGGCAGTAAGTTTGTCAAGCGCTCTTTGCACCCGCTTTACTGAAGATGCAGATCCGAGTAAACGCAATGAACCGAAAAGCGGAGGGCTTACGCGGCTGCCTGTGATCGCGGCCCTAAGCGGCATCATTAGATCTCCCAGTTTAATTCCGCGCTTTTCGGCTTCCGCCTTGATAAAATTTTCCGCTTTTTCATCGTCTGGCATTTCGGCTAACACACGCGCCAGTTCCAGCCCAATCCGCAAATATTCAATTGTTTTGCCAAGATCGCATTTTTTTGGGATAAACTCTTCGGCCGCGGGAACTTCCGGTTCTCTGAATAAATAGGCGATCTTTTCCGGCGCTTCACTCAGAAAAACAAGCCTCTCCTTAACCAGCGCCATTGCCCTGGTAAAAATATCACGCTGCCGCTCTGTCGGTTCTCCGCCATCTTTGCATCTCTGCGGCTCTGCGGGAATCTCTTCTCCTGAACAATCAAACAACCCGGCAGCTTTAGCGAACGGCATGGCAAGTGAAGCAAGCTCTTCATCGCTTTTCATCCTGATATACTGGCCGTTGTACCATTCCAGTTTTTTATAATCAAAAACCGCAGGCGCTTTATTAAGCTTATCAAGGCTGAAACGCTGAGCAAGTTCATCTAATGTATAGATATCTGGATGCTTTGCATCTAAATGTTTTTCATCCGTACCTTCTTCGTATGAAGCGCCCAGGAACGCGATATAGTTCAGCAAAGCTTCGGGAAGATACCCCTGTTTGCGGAATTCGTCAATGCTTGTCGCGCCGTGGCGTTTTGAAAGTTTTTTTCCGTCCTGGCCCATTACCATTGGAAGATGGCAGAATTCCGGCGGCTGCCAGCCGAATGCGCGGTACATGATTACATGCAGCGGCGTGGATGCAAGCCATTCCTGTGCGCGTAATACATGGGTTATTTCCATTAAATGATCATCTACCACATTCGCCAGGTGGTATGTCGGGAATCCGTCTGATTTTAACAGTACCGGATCGGGGTTAATATCGTCATTTTTCCATTCTATGCTGCCAAGCAGATGATCATTAAAACGGGTGGTCTCTCCAAGCGGGATTTTTAATCTGACAGTAAAGGTTTCGCCCGCCGCGGCTCTTTTGGCTGCTTCTTGCAGATCGATACTGCGGCAAAAACGATCGTACCCGGTCTCAGAAGAGCGGGCTTCTTCCCTTTGTTTACGCACTTCATCAATCCTCTGCGCGGAGCAGAAACAATGGTAGGCGTTCCCGCTGTCAAGTAATATTTGCGCGTGTTTTTTATACAGTGCAGAGCGTTCGGACTGAATATACGGGCTGAAAGGTCCGCCATTGTCCGAACCTGCGGTTTGAGGTCCCTCGTCCCATTTAATTCCCAGCCATTTAAATGTATCGAAAAGATTTTGAACATAACTTTCATCAGAGCGGGTTCTGTCGGTATCTTCCAGCCGGAGGATAAATTTTCCTTCCGCGCTTGATCGGGCAAAAAGGTAATTAAATAAAGCTGTCCTTATTCCGCCTACGTGCTGCAGGCCGGTAGGGGAGGGGGCGTAGCGGTCTCGTATAATCATGGTATTTATAGTATCATAAACAAGATTTATGCAAAACTGCATACAGGAGGCATTATGGCGGAGAAAACAAAGAGCAAGGGGCAGCAGCTATCAGATAAGCTCTTTCTTAACTTAAAAAATTGCTGGGAAGACATTGACCAAAAAACCGAAAAAGAGGTTGAAGAATTCGCATCGGCATACAGGCAATTTTTGGACAATGGAAAAACAGAACGCGAATGCGTTGACACAGCCTGCGCGATGCTTGATAAAAATGGTTTTGTAAATATTGATACACTGGAAGGTAAGAAATTAAAAACCGGATCAAAGGTTTACCAGAATGTCCGGGGCAAATCTGTTCTTGCCGCGGTTATCGGGAAGAAGCCCGTTGTTGAAGGTTTTAATATTCTGGGAGCGCACATAGACTCGCCGCGCCTCGATCTTAAACAAAATCCGCTTTACGAGGAAAGCGAACTTGCGTTATTCGACACTCACTATTACGGCGGAATAAAAAAGTACCAGTGGACGACCATTCCTCTCGCGATGCACGGCGTGTTCATCGGCGAAGACGGAAAAAAAACAACACTGAAAATCGGCGAAGAGCCGGGCGATCCTGTATTTACGATTACCGATCTTCTGCCTCATCTGGCGAAAGAGCAAATGGAGAAAAAAGCGTCGGAAGCGGTAGAAGGTGAAAATCTTGATATCCTTGCCGGTTCCCGTCCTTATGACGACATTGAGGTAAAGGAAAAAGTAAAACTTTCCATACTGTCTACGCTTAACAAACAATACGGCATTACGGAAAAAGATTTCGCAAGTGCGGAAATTGAATTTGTTCCCGCGCATAAGGCGTGTGATGTCGGACTTGACAGGAGCATGATCGGCGCTTACGGGCATGATGATCGCTGCTGCGCCTGGCCCGCCCTGAAAGCCCTTACCGCTATCGCGGGCGAAAAAACCGCGCCGGAAAAAACCGCTGTGTGTTATCTGTCAGACAAGGAAGAGATTGGCTCGGTGGGAAATACCGGCGCGCGATCGGTTGTCTTTGAAAATTTTCTTTCCATGCTTTGCGGCGGGACTGAAGCCGATCTGCGTTTATGTTTTTCGCGTTCTTCCATGCTTTCCGCAGATGTGAACGCGGCGTTTGATCCAACTTACGCAAGCGTGTTCGACAAGAAAAATTCATCCTTTTTGGGAAAAGGTCTGGTTCTGTCCAAGTACACCGGTTCAGGCGGCAAGTACGGCGCCAGCGACGCCAATGCTGAATTCTGCGCGAAAGTGCAGGCAATCCTGAACTATTACAATATTCAGTGGCAGTTTGGCGAATTGGGCAAAGTAGACAAAGGCGGCGGCGGAACAATCGCCCTGTACGCCGCGAATTTGGGAATGGATGTCCTTGACTGCGGGGTTCCTGTTCTGTCCATGCATTCGCCTTTTGAAATAATCAGTAAAATAGACCTTTTTGTTACATACAAGGGATATATTGCTTTTTTGCATGACGCGTAAAAAACCGGCCGGTCTCTGTCCGTGCGCGCGATAACGCAATGGATGTTTGTCGATTGCAATGTTAATGTAAATTACTATATAATTATTTTGTACATACTGGAGTTAAAATGGGATTAAACAGTTCGGAAAAAAAATTTAAAGACCTATCTGCCATTGCAGTTATCTCATTATTAATTTCTGTCGCATTCTGTTCTTTTTTAATTGGCGTAACAATCTTAAATAAAACTCAGGTTGATAAGCTTAGAATGGAACAGCAAATCTTTGAAAGAGCTCACCGTATTTACGAAGAGATTACCAGATTGATGTATAAAACAGAAATGTTATCCGCGCTGGTAATACAGAAAAACGGCAGCACGGAAAGTTTTTACGATATTGCTCCTGCCATGATTGATGATCCTATAATTCAGGATGTTCTGCTGGCGCCGGACGGCATTGTCACCAATATTTATCCTTATTACGGAAACGAAGAAATTATTGGAATGAATTTATTTGATAATCATGGCAACAGGGAAGCCATGCTCGCGAAGGAACTGGGAGAACTTGTTTTATGCGGTCCTTTTGATCTTATTGATGGCGGGCAGGCGCTGGTTGGCAGATTACCGGTATATATTAAAACTCCGGAGGAAGATAATAAATTCTGGGGTTTTGTCTCTGTAACACTGAAATTTCCGCAGGTTCTGGAACACGCGGAACTGGAAATTTTCGATACCTATGGTTACTTGTATGAATTATGGAGGATGAATCCTGATACAGATGAAAAGTATATAATCGCCTCCAATTATGGGAATCAAAAACCTGAAAAAAGATATATAGAAAAGCAGATACAAATTTTAAACGCTGAATGGTATTTAAGGGTATTTCCGGTCCGCGCATGGTACAGTTACCCTGAAAACATCGCTTTGGTGCTGGCAGGTTTTTGCATAAGTTTTCTGGTGTTTTTTGTTATGCAAAATAATTATCAGATGAAGAAAATGCAGACTGTTTTTGAATTAATGGCGATAACCGATCCGCTTACGGGGATATTCAACAGGCGTCATTTTCTTGACATTGTGCGCATCAATCTTGAAAAAGCGCGCCGCATAAGGGAAGACTGTTATTTTATAATGTTTGATATTGACAGATTCAAACTGGTTAATGATACATACGGACATCAGATAGGCGACAAGGTTTTAGTGGATGTGTCTACGCGCATAAAAGCCGGAATCCGCCCCTATGATTTGTTCGCGCGCTACGGAGGCGAAGAATTTATTGTTTTTGTCACCGGAATAAATAAACAGGAAATTCTTGAAATGACCGAACGTCTGCGGTTAAGCCTGTTCAGCAGAAAATTTGATTATGAAAAAATCAGCATTACCTGTACGGCCAGTTTTGGAATCTCGCAATTTTATGATTACAATATTGACAAGGCTCTTGAACAGTCAGATGAAGCGCTTTATGCAGCGAAAAGAAACGGACGCAACTGTGTTATTTTCTACGGCGAAAATAATGTCTGATAACGGGAAACGTGATTTTTTTTCAGCAGTGTTAAAAATTCTTTTCTGGGAAACGCTTCTCCGCCGAGACTTGCAAGATGTTTGGTTGGAACCTGGCAGTCAATAAAAGCCAGGTTGTTCCTGAAAAGCCATTGAGCAAGGTACAGGAAAGCTGCTTTAGACGCGTTGCTTTTTCTGGAAAACATTGATTCTCCTATAAAAACATTACCCATAAGCACGCCGTAACAGCCGCCTGCGAGATGTCCGTCCTGCCAGGCTTCAGCGGAATGCACCCAGCCCAGACGGTTCAGTTCGGTATATGCTTCGATTATATCATTGGAAATCCATGTGCCTCCTTCCTGACCCGGACGCGCTGTTTCTGCGCAGCCCCTGATTACTCCGCGAAAATCTTCGTCCAGTGTAATATCGAAGACGCGGTTTTTATATATTTTTTGCATTGAAGATGATATGTGCAGTTTATCGGGAAAGATCAAACAGCGGGGATCAGGCGACTGCCATAGGATTGGGTCATCCGGACCGTACCAGGGGAAGATTCCCTGTTCATAAGCTGAAAGCAGCATTCCCGGCGATAGATTGCCGCCGATTGCGATAATGTCATCATCCCATGTTTTTGGATCACTGAACGGGAAATAATCCCTTTCCGATAAATAGGGAAAATCCGGATCAGGACCTGGATGATAATCTGACACAATTAAACTGCGGTTTTACCGGTATCTATACCGGGAGCGGTTTCATTTATTTCCATGCAGTAATCGCCGCTTTTCCAGTCTACAGCGGCGCTGCCGCCGCTGCACAGGCGGCCGAAAAGAACTTCATCAACAAAGAAACTTTTTATTTTATCTTCTATTAGCCTTCCTGTGTTCCGCGCGCCGAACTCGCGGCTGTAGCCTTCTTCAGCTAACTTATTCATGCAGGCTTCCGTGGCTGTAAGGGTTACGTTCTTTTCCGCGAGCTGCGCGGAGAATATGTCCAGTTCCTTTTTTACAATTGACATCATTATTTCACGGGAAAGATGGCCGAACCGCACTACAGCGTCAAGCCGGTTGCGGAATTCGGGAGTAAAGATTTTCTGTACAGCGTCATTAACCACGCTGTCATCCATTATGCGCTCTCCGAAACCGATAAGGCCCTTGCCTATGTCCCGCGCGCCTGCGTTACTCGTCATTATCAGCACCACATTGCGGAAATCTGCCTTTCGTCCCTGGTTATCGGTCAGGGTAGCGTAATCCATTATCTGCAATAAAATGTTGTATATATCGGAATGCGCTTTTTCAATTTCGTCTAACAGAACAACCGCGTGCGGATGTTTTCGCACCGCGTCCGTAAGCTGTCCGCCGTCATCGTAACCGACATAACCAGGCGAAGATCCGATAAGACGGGATATGGTGTACTTCTCCTGATATTCACTCATGTCAAAGCGGAACATGGTAACGCCAAGTATTTCCGCAAGTTGACGCGCAAGTTCTGTTTTTCCCACGCCTGTGGGTCCCGCGAACAGGAAGTTCGCGACCGGCTTGCCTTCCGCCCTGAATCCGGCTCTGGAGCGTTTAACGGCTTTAACCACCGCCGCGACCGCTTCATCCTGGCCGAAGATGCGCTCTTTAAGCCTTCTTTCCAGATCTTTTAGCTTGTCCTTTTCGCTCTCGCCGACCGACCGCTGCGGTATGCGCGCAATTTTTGATATAACAGTTTCTATTACCGGCAAACTGATTTCGATTGTCTCAGTAAGGGCAGTTTGAACTGTTGAAGGTTCATTGTTTTCACCGGCGTCCGTTGTGTTATACGCAACAGTGTTTTCCGCAGTTATGTCCTCCGCCGCGCCGCCGCCTTCATTGTTCTCACTTGCCTGTTTTTTATATGCTTCTATCCGCGCGTAAGCGCCCGCTTCGTCGATAACGTCGATAGCTTTATCTGGAAGCCGTCTTTCGGTAATAAACTGTGCGGAAAGGCGCACCGCTGTTTCTATAGCTTCATCGCTGTAGGTAACATTGTGGTATTCCTCATACTTGGATTTAAGCCCGTTAAGTATGGTAATCGCGTCCTGTTGTGAAGGTTCATTTATATCGATCTTCTGAAAACGCCGTGAAAGCGCGCGATCTTTCTCAAAAAACTTTCCGTATTCTTCGTGGGTTGTGGAGCCGATACAGCGAAGTTTACCGGATGTGAGAGCTGGCTTCAGCAGATTTGACGCGTCCATCGCGCCGCCTGAAACCGATCCGGCTCCGATTAATGTGTGAATTTCATCAATAAAAAGAATGACCTTTTCCTTCTTTAACAGTTCTTCTACTACGCGCTTAACCCTTTCTTCAAAATCGCCGCGGTATTTGGTTCCGGCGACAAGAGCGCCCATGTCAAGCGAAAAAATACTGAAGTCTTTTATGGTTGGCGGCACATTATCAGCTATAATTCTCTGGGCAAGCCCTTCTGTAATGGCTGTTTTTCCAACGCCTGAATCTCCCACATGGATAGGATTATTTTTCAGCCTGCGGCACAGCACCTGTACTGTGCGATCCATCTCTTCCATCCTGCCTATAACAGGCTCCAGCTTGTTTTCGCGCGCCAGCGCTGTAATGTCTATCGTATAACGCTCAAGAGCGTTCTTTTTATTTCCTTTCGACTTAAAGCCGTCGGTTGAATCTTCATCGGGGATATTCGAGTATTTGCCGCTTTCGCCGTCCTTCTCTGAGTTAAAAAAGACTCCGTTTCCGTAACTGTGCGACAGTACCTGTAAAAGTTCCAGCCGCTTTATTCCGGCTTTGCGCAGATAATAGGCGCAGTAGCAGCGCTCTTCATCATAAAGCGATACAAGGATATCCGCTAAATCGATTGTATTTTTCTGCGCGCCCCTGCTCTTTATCACAGCCCGTTCTATTATATTGTGAAAGCCGACTGTTTTTGTCGGCTCCGCTGTCGATGTAACCGGCATTTTCTGTTCAAAGTAATTTTCCATACCATGCTTAAGCTGGTTCAGATCTGCGCCGCAGGAGAATAATACCCCCTGAACTTCATCAAAGGCCAGAGCGGCATACAGAATGTGTTCAGGAGTCAGGTATTCATGATTTCTTACCTTGGCTTCATTATACGCCGCGTCAATAATTGCTTTTACATTACCTGAAATTTTCATTTTTTCCCTCTGTAAAAAATAAACATCAACATTCAACTGCCCGGTTCTGAAAGCCGCCTTACTCTTGCCTCATACCGGTTCGATTACACACCGGAGCGGGAATTCATTTGCTGAAGCCGCCGCATGAACCTGCTCAACTTTTGTAGCGGCAATATCCCAGGTATAAACTCCTACCACACCCTGGCCTTTTTTGTGTACATCCAGCATTATGCGGTTCGCGTCAGCATCATTTTTGTGGAAAATTATTATGAGTATTTCAACGACAAATTCCATGGTTGTAAACTGGTCGTTAAGAAGGATAACCCTGAATTGCTGCGGTTCTTTAAGTTTTTCGTTTGTTTTTGAAGACGGTCTTTCCTTAACTCTCGGTTCCATGTATTTATTTTAGAAGATATTGGGTAAGGTTGTAAAGATAGCGTAATTATGTGCATACATTTTTGAATTTTTACAGTTATATTATAATGGAGGTAAAGAGGTAATCATGACATATTTAACCGGCTTTCATGCCATTGAAGAACGGATTAAATCCGGTTATTCCTGCGGTCCGCTGCTGGTGGCAAAAGCCGGTCCCAGAGCGCGTGAAATCGTAACATTGGCCATTAACAATAAAATTCGCCTTGAGCGAACAGGAAAATTTGATCTTGACGGCATCGCTCCCGATAACAGGGGGATTGCCCTGCAGGTTTCTGAACATGGTTTCTCAAACGACAGCCGCGCGGATATAAGTCTGGATACATTTCTTGCCGGTCTTACAGAGCGCCGCGACGCTCTTGTCCTTATCCTTGATGAAATTACCGACCCGCATAATTACGGCGCTATCATCCGCTGCTGCGATCAATTTGGTGTGGATTTGGTAATTAGCCGCAACCGCCGCAACGCAAAACACGCCGCGATAATTTCTCAAACTTCGGCGGGAGCTGTTTCCTGGGTAGCCCAGGCTGAGATCGCCAATCCTGTCCGCGCGCTGGAAGATTTAAAAGAAGCGGGATTCTGGATTTACGGCGCTGACATGAAAGGCGAACCTGTATATAAAAAAGATCTGAAGGGCAGGGCAGCACTTGTTATGGGCGGCGAAGGAAACGGTATTTCTCGCCTGTTACGCGAACACTGCGACGCCATGGTTGGAATACCTTCGTCCGGCAGAATAGATTCGCTCAATGTTTCGGTAGCCGCGGGAGTGCTGTTATATGAAATTAGGCGGCAGCGGGGTTAGTGTCTTTGGTTTTGCCGGTTACTCAGCGCCACGCGTAACAGTAAACACAATGAGATGCGCAAGTATTGTAAGCGCCTATGTCAACGCTTTTACAGCACAGGCAGTGCTGACGCTGGTTTTTATCTTTGCCATCTATTTTGATGCCGCAGATTTTTTCAATCAGCTCTGCATCGATACACGCGCCCTGTTTAATTTTTATTCCAATGGATTGATAATCAATTTTTTCCGCGCAGCTTTGTATTTCCATGCCGGCGTCAATTGTACATTCGTACAGATTAAGCAGGATTCCCAAAAAATTATCATCATTCACATCATTATTGCGCATTACAATTTTTCCCTCTTTTTCCAGTGCGGAAAGGCGTTTCATTGCTCCCTTATACTCATCGAAAATGCTTATAATTACCCGTTTTACAGAACCGGACAAATTTTGCGCAAGCCCTTTAAAATTCCAGTAATGAAATTTCTCATCTGTAATGCTGGTTAATATGACAGGATCGTATCTCCAGATTACTCTCTCAGATCCAATTTTTTGCGCCAGTTCTTTAATGGACTCAATCACTTGCGGAACAAGCGGCTGATTCGGTTCAAGCGCATCAGGATAACCTGTTAATGATACCATTACATAGAAAGGGAAACCGCGCTCAGAAAGTTCATCCGCGTTTGCGAGAATGCGCCCGGGATCTCTTGTCCAAAAAACAAAGGCATCAACTCCCTCTTCATACCTCATTCCTTCACGCGCCGGAACAAGCGGCACGCGTTTTATTTGAGCGGCATTAAAAGGATTTGCTACATCAACAAACCCCATATTGATTTTTTCCATAAACCATTCAAACTGAAATCTGGGAATATCACACCTGCGTGATACGCTGACAATCATGAGACATTTTATCCACTTGACACAGACACGTCTATTATGTACTAATAAAACCAAGGGAAATTGAACGAGATGGTTCCGGAACTGGCCGGACAGATCGATCTCTGCTTCTCCCAGGGGCTGTAGCTCAGTTGGCTAGAGCGCTTGAATGGCATTCAAGAGGTCAGGGGTTCAATTCCCCTTAGCTCCAGAAAAATTATTTTTTAGTCGGTTAATTCTTCTATGATATAAAAATAATTAATTACTCAAAAATGGTTATAAGAGCTACGGGGAATTGAACCGAAGCACTCCTGTAATAAAGCCAAGGCGTAAGCCTTAAAAAAGAAATCCGGCGCAAGGACGCGCCGGGGAGCGCGAAGGCGGCCTGGAAGGAGCAAACAGGATGTTTGCGACTGGAAGGCAATTCCCCTTAGCTCCAGAAAAATTTTTCGTTAGTGATAAAATTATTAATAACAAATTCCCTTTACTACTTCCCAATCATGTCTTTCTTCCATTCTTTCCAGGCTTCATCACGAGTTGGTATTTCACTGCTGCCCCACCAGTACAAAAGAGGATGGGTTTGTTCGAAAAAATAATGATTAAAGCCTGAATACATCCAGTGACTGCCGCCGTCGGAAGGAGCGCACCAGAGATCGTCTATTTCTCTGGGATACGGATAACAGTAGTCATCTTCCGGGAATTTCTTTTGTTGGTTTAACAAGTCGCGTTCTTTGACCCTCATGGCTGAGTGCCATTGTTTTTTCCATAGTTTGTCCATCCCTGAACAAATAATATAGCCGCAGTGTTTTTTATACGATCTTGACATCTTCTAATCCTCCTTTTGAGAACTAGAAAATGTGATTCCTCCAGATGGTTTTTATCATAATACGCCTCATCTTGTTATTGATGTTATCAGGCAGCCTGTTTCCATTGTGTCCGTGTTATTGACAGACGCCAATTACCGCCTTACTTATTGTACATTATAACACATAAATATATAATTGTTATATGTATCATCCCAAATTAACTTCTTTTCTTGATCAATTAAAAAAACTTTTTGATGAAGTTGATTCTCATATAGAAGATCTATATGGTGACAGATACCCGCTGCATCCAATGCGTCCCAAACGCGGTGAAACGGCTAATCCGGAAGCGGACGGCCTCTTTAATATTGGCGCAAATTTTACGCCTGGTTTTATATCAGAGCATGGGCGCGGCTATATTATTGATATATCAATAGCCACTCTGGAAAAAATTGATGAAAATGTACGCCGTGAAATTTACGAGGCTGCAACGGATAAAGTAAAAGAACTATTGCCCCTTTATTTTCCTGAACGTGAACTTTTCGTCCGGCGTGACGGAATTCATTTTAAAATCCAGGGTGATTTCAGCCTTGGGAATATTTAACCTTACTTTTTCTTCCCGATAAGACTTCCCAGCAGTCCGCGCGCAATGCTGTTGCCTACATTTCTGCCAACGCTTCTGGCTGCGGATTTGGCGGCAGCTTGGGCTAACCCGTCGCGCTTCCCGCCTCTTGGTCCTGTTGAGCCGAAAACAAACTCTTTCATTCCATTTCCGGCTCCGGAGCCTGAAGATTTTGCAGGAGCTTTTGCCGGGGCGCTTTTCGCGCCGGATTCCTTAGCGGAGCTTTTTTTCTTGCCGCTCTCTTCCTGGGCATCGGCTTCCTGTGCTCGCGCGTTAAGCAGCTCATACGCTGATTCCCTGTCTATGGCTTTTTCATATCTTCCGAAGAAAATGGATTGTTTAATCAGGCTGTCCTGCTCGGCGGATGTTAATGGTCCAAGCCTTGATCCCGGAGCGATTATTGAACATTTTTGCACGACAGACGGGCTGCCTTTTTCATCGAGGAAAGAGATCAGCGCTTCCCCTGTTCCAAGTTCCTGAATTGCCTGTTCGGTATTGAAAGCAGGATTGGCTCTCATGGTTTGCGCGGCTGTTTTTACCGCTTTCTGATCTTTGGGCGTAAATGCGCGTAACGCATGCTGTACGCGGTTGCCCAGCTGACCCAGCACTTTGTCGGGAACATCAAGCGGATTTTGCGTGACAAAATAAACGCCTACTCCCTTTGATCGTATCAGGCGGACGACTCTTTCGATCTTTTCCAGCAGAACCGGCGGAGCGTCTGCGAAAAGAAGATGCGCTTCATCAAAAAAGAACACAAGCTTGGGTCTTGGTATGTCTCCAATTTCCGGCATAATCTCGAAAAGTTCCGACAGCAGCCATAACAGCGTTATTGCGTATAACTTTGGCATATTGTAGAGTTTCTCCGCTGAAAGAACATTTATAATTCCCTTTCCGGAAGCGTCTGTGCGGATAAAATCCATTATATCAAGCATTGGCTCGCCGAAGAATTTGGATGCGCCCTGCTCATCAAGAGACAGTAAACCGCGCTGTATCGCGCCGATGGAAGCTGTGGTAATATTTCCGTATTCAGTTTTAAAAGCATTTGCGTTGTCGCCGACATATTGCGTCATCGCGCGCAAATCTTTCATGTCCAGCAGCAGCATGTTATTGTCATCGGCGATTTTAAAAATTATCTGCAGGACGCCTGATTGCGTATCATTCAAATTCAAAAGACGCGACAGGAGCAGCGGTCCCATATCGGAAATTGTGGCGCGTACAGGATGCCCTTTCTCGCCGAAAACATCCCAGAAGACTGCCGGGTTAAGGCGCGGCTGCCAGTCTGTTACATTAATTTTTTCCAGTCTTGCGTTGAGTTTTTCACTGGCAGCAGCTTCCGCCGCGATGCCGGACAGATCACCCTTAATATCAGCTACAAATACGGGAATCCCCGCTGACGAGAAGGACTCCGCCATTTTCTGAAGAGTTACGGTTTTGCCCGTTCCTGTAGCGCCTGTTATAAGGCCGTGACGGTTTAATAATTCGGTCAGAATTACTACATCTTCCAAACTGGTATTCCTGGCAATACATAATGGGGTACTCATATAAACTCCTTTTAATAGATTTATTTTATAATGATAATATAATATTGGCAAGCTGACAGGTTATATGTATTGAGATGTTTATATCCTCTTGACAATAGACAAGAGTCACAATAGTATTATCGCAAGTGACAAATAACGTGTTTTTGTCAATGTGGGGAGTTAAAAAATGAAGGAATTTCGTGTTATTGAGCTTAAAGAAGGCATTTATAAACTCAATAACGAAACGGCTCAAACCCTTCGTGAAACCCTAAAAAAAGAAAATACGTTTTTTTTAAATCTGATGAGTTCTCCCGGCGCGGGCAAAACTACCCTGTTGTTAAAAACCATTGACGCGCTTAAAAACGAAATGAATATCGCTGTGATGGAAGCGGATATCGACTCCGATGTGGACGCGAAGGCTGTATCGCAGACAGGCGTGCCTGTCATTCAACTGCACACAGGCGGAATGTGCCACCTGGACGCGGAGATGACACGCCAGGGTATTGAAAATCTGCGTAATGACATGTCAGGCTCAAACGCCGATCTTATCGTTCTTGAAAATGTCGGTAACCTTATTTGTACCGCCGATTTTGATACCGGAGCTTCAAAAAACGCCATGATTCTCAGTGTACCGGAAGGCGATGACAAACCATTAAAATATCCTAAAATGTTTCAAATATCCGATGTTCTTATCATCAGCAAAACAGATACGCTTCCGGTATTCGATTTTAATATCGAAGCCTGCGCCGCCCGCGCGAAAAAACTTAACCCGAATATTAAAATATTTCCTGTCAGCGCGAAAACCGGCGAGGGAATGGAAGCCTGGCTTGACTGGCTTCGATGCAATGTAAAGGACTTGAAAATTTAAGTTTGCTTTAAAATAAATTATTTTTAAGCAAATTCATTTATTATTAATAATTTTTATATAAAGGAGTTTTATATGTTTGTATTTTCCGGCGGAGCTAATCCTGTATTGGTGTGTTTGGTATGGCTTGGCGTACTGGCAGCGCTTGTGTTATTAAATGAAGTGACACGAAGGTTTAAAGCTATTGGTTTTTTTGCCTTTTTTATACTTCCTGTTATTATAACAGTTTTATGGTTAACCGTCATGAGAGATATTCTTTCCGAAAACTGGTTCCATACGGTAAAAGTTTATTCCGCTACAATCGCCTGTATCGGTTTCTGGTGCATACGCTATTGCGGCAAAACAAATAAACTAACCGGTGAAAAAAAACTATTATGCAACACAAAGTTTGCCGTCTTTTTCCGCCGGCAATTCTTGCACTTAATATACTGGAAGCGGTAATCCGCGACATCCAGCTTGGCAGGAATTATTACGGAACGAAGGGAATACTTAATGATGGAATCAAGGACGGTGTCGATTATGTTGTTATCGGCGGCGCATGGAACTACATGAACGGAATTGCCGGTATTCTCAGCATTATTATCATTACAGGTTTTGCCGGTATTTGTCTGCGGAAGGAAGAGAAAAATGACAAGAGTAAAAGTTTACTGTGGCCGGATATGCTGTGGTTTTATATCGTCCCGTACACCTTCTGGAATTTCGCGTATGTGTACAACGCTCTTCCGCACCGCGCATGGTATAACGGTCTGGCTTTGCTGATTGCTCCGATAATCTGCGCTCTTACCACCTCAAAAGGTTCATGGGTTCAGCACCGCGGGCATACGCTGGCCTTATGGTGTTATTTCGCGCTTAGCTTCCCTCATTTATTGGACAACAGTCCGTTTACCGTTATTTCCTCCTACAATCCAACGATTCAATTTATCGTTTCTCTTATAGCTTTGCTTTCTCATGTCGCGGTAGTCTTCTACATGATTTACAAAATAAAGAAAACCAGCCGCAATCCCTATAAGGGTGAGTTATATACCGATCTGAAAGGTTATAAGGCGATTAAAGCAATGGCGGATAACGGTAGCGGTCTATCTTCCGCTGTACCGCAAAAATAGTTTTTATTTTCAAAGGAGGTCTGCGTTATGGAAAGACAGATTAATAAAATGTACTTCCCCAACGGATATGTGTGCAAACACAATCAGAAAATATTGGATCTTGCCAATATGATTGGCAGGAAAAATCCGCCTAAAACTACCTACCTTTGGGATGATCCTGAATATGTAATTTTAGAGGCCGGTATTGACGATGACATGGCTGACATCGCGTTAGCCATGGGTTATTTCACCAAACGTACCGCCGCGGAAATGGCGAAGATAACCGGTAAACCGGAAGCCCATTGCCACGAGCAGATGATGAAGCTCGCGGAATACGGCACATCCTTTGTCAATAAAATTGACGGAGTGGATACCTTCTGGCATGCCGAAAGCTGGATTCCTGGCGTCATGGAAATGATCGTTAACAGCCTTGAAGTCGTAAAAAAATATCCTATTGTGTGTTATGCGATGGAAGCCTATGGAAGAGTCCGCGGTCCGTTAAGCGCCGGCATGTTTCCGCCCGGTATTGGCCTGATGCGCGTTATTCCAATTGAAATGGCAATCGACGGCAGCAGCAGGCGCGCGAGTTACGAAGAGATTTCAAAATACCTGAACGAGAATACTGTCTTTACATGTTCCCCATGCTCATGCCGCACCAACCGCGAAATTATGGGCGAAGGCTGCGGCCACCTGAAAGAGGATATGTGCATTCAAATGGGACATGCTGCGGAGTACTACATACGCACCAAACGGGGAAGGGAGATCACGCGGGAGGAAGCGTTCGCGATTTTAAAGCGCGCCGAAGAAAACGGCCTGATGCATCAAATCCCGAATATCGACGGTTCCGGTAAAACACACGCGATATGTAATTGCTGCGGATGCGCGTGTATGTCTTTGCGGACCGGTAACATGTATAAAAACACGGATATGCTGCGTTCCAACTATGTCGCGGAAACAAATAAAGAAAAATGCGTCGCCTGCGGTCAGTGCGTGGAAAACTGTCCAACAAACGCGCTAAAGCTTGGCCAAAAACTGGATTCTAAAACTCCCGTTACACGAAATATTACCACTACCTGCACGCCCAGGGACAATGACTGGGTTCAAAAGGAATGGAACCCCGATTACCGCATAAACCGCGCAATGGTGGTGGATACAGGAACTGCGCCGTGCAAAACAAAGTGTCCCGCGAATATCGCCGTACAAGGTTCAATAAAATTAGCAGCTCACGGTAAATATACGGAAGCTCTTGAACTCATCATGAAGGAAAACCCCTTTCCCTCAGTGTGCGGGTATATCTGCGGCCGAAACTGCGAAGACGAGTGCATACGATGTAATATTGATTCCCCTATCGCAATAGATGATATTAAAAAATTTATTGTCATGCAGGAACTGAAAAGCGGCACCCGCTTCGTTCCTAAAAAACACCACAATTACAGCGATAAAAAAATTGCCGTTGTTGGAGCCGGCCCCGCAGGATTATCCTGCGCCTACTTCCTCGCGCTGGATGGTTATGATGTTACAGTTTTTGAGAAAGAGCAAAAGTTGGGCGGCATGTTATCGTTTGGCATTCCGTCCTTTATTCTGGAAAAAAATATTATTGACGCCGAGATAGATGTTATAAAAGAATTGGGCGTAACATTTAAAACAGGCGTGGAAATAGGCAAAGATATTTTACTTGATGATTTGCGCGCGCAGGGTTTCCGCGCGTTTTATCTTGCGATTGGCGCGCAGAAGAGCAGCAAACCTGGAATCGAAGGCGAAGACGCCGATGGCGTTGTTTCGAGTCTTGATTTTTTGCGTAACATAAATATAGAAACTCAATCCGACAAAAAAATATCAGGAAAGGTGATAGTTATCGGCGGCGGCAATATAGCCGTTGATGCCGCCCGCGCCGTTGTACGCGCTCACGATGCGCATGTTAGTATGTACTGCCTTGAAAAGAGCGAAGAAATGCCGCCGCTCCCCGAAGATATAGAAGCCGCGAAAAACGAAGGCATTGTTATCAACAATTCATGGGGGCCAAAGCGGATTATTACAAAGGACAGAAAAGTTACCGGTGTCGAATTCATGCGTTGCACCAGCGTTTTTGACGCGCAGGGTAAATTTAATCCGCAATACGATACGCAGGAGACTGTTATATCCGAATGTGATTATGTGATTTTATCCATAGGCCAGGAAATAGACTGGAAAGACATGCTTAAAAACAGCGCCGCGGTTACAGACAAGGATAACCGCATAATAGTTGATGAAGTAACATACCAGTCCGCGCAGAGCGATATCTTCGCAGGCGGCGACGCTGTAACAGGTCCGTTATTCGCCATTGATGCTATCGCGGCAGGAAAGCAGGCTGCGATTTCCATTCACCGTTTTGTGCAGCCGGGCCAGGATCTTCGTTTTGGACGCAATCCGCGCGCGCTTAAGGAACTTGATAAATCTTCTGTAATAATAAAAAGTTATGATAATACTCCGCGTCAGCGCGCGGCAGGAGCGGACGCGCAAAAAGCCAAACAAACCTTCCGTAACCTTGGCGGTTTGTTTACAGAAGAACAGCTCCGCAAGGAAACAGAACGCTGTCTTGGCTGCGGAGCTACAATAGTGGATGAATATATGTGCGTGGGCTGCGGCATGTGCGCTGTTAAATGCAAGTTTGGCGCCATTACATTAAAACGCGTTTACGACGGCGAAGGAGTGGAATTCCTGAAAATCAAAAAGGCAATTACGCCCCATGTGATAAAACGCAAACTGAAAATCGCCGTAAAGAAGATCTTCGGACGCCGGTAAATGCACGAGCTTGGTATAATGTACCATATCGTTGAGCGGGTGCTTGCTGTCGTTAATGAGAATGGTTTTACAGAGGTAGAAACCATTGTGCTTAATGTCGGCGAGCGGACAGAAGTGGTTCCCCAATACCTTCACGCCTGCTATCCGGCTGCGGTTAACGGAACCATGCTTGAAAATACAGCGCTCAAGGTTGAAATAATATCAGCTAACGCTGTCTGCGGCTGCTGCGGGAAGGTTTTCGCCTTTACGCCCTGCAACGGCCTTTGCCCGCAATGTGAAAGCGCCGATTGCGAGGTGATAAGCGGGAAAGAGTTTATGATCAGGGAAATTCATGCGCGTTAGTGTCCTGTAATTATTTGCCAAACCCATGTTTAATTATCATTGACAATAACTGCATATTAAGATTAATATTTATATATCATTTACAATTCAGTGTTTAGAAATTAAGCGGAGGTTACTTTATGGATGTTAAATATATATGCAGTGTTTGCGGTTATGAATTTACAGGCAGCAAGGAAGAGTTTGAACAGCTTCCCGATGATTATAAATGCCCTGTTTGCGGAGTTGAAAAAAAACTATTTGTATCAGAATGAAACTGCTCATGTTTTGGAACATGATGTCTCTAACCGGCATATAGATAATTATTATTTGTTCTTCATACAATAGCTAAAATTAATTTTTTCCAGTCAGCCAAAGATAAGACTTATAAAACCAACAACGGAGACAGCGATGAATGTTGTCTATCTTTTTCACTCGAATTCGGAAATCAGAATTCCGTTTTTTGGCGGTAACAGGTATTTATTCAACTTGCTTTCATCACGATATGACGGGAAGTGGGACATTGAACTGCAGGAATTTATTTTTAAGCCGGACATTGACGCTGAAGGCTTGAGTAAAATTTTACATGAGATTCCCTGTGTGCGCGTGTTGCCGCCAAAGCCGCCGTTAAATGAAAACTCATGCCATAAATTTCAGGTTTTCGGGTTTTTTGATCATACCTGGGAAAATTCAGCTTTAATACCGTCCATACCATCAGAATCCGGAAGGGAACCTTCCGCTGAATGTAATGCGAAGCAGCCTGTTCAAAACCATCCTTTTTCGTTTCCGGTTAAACCATCGCTGCCTGAAAAACTTTCTGAAGTCTGGCGCAGTAAACTGGAAACATCCCTTCGTTCCAGAAAATACAGCCGCCAGACCCAGGACTCCTATATTTATTACAACCGTCTGATTTGCCGTACCCTTCAAAAAACTCCGGAAGAGATTCATCCCGATGATGTAACAGAATTTCTCGCCATCATTGAAAAGGATAAAAATTATTCTTCATCATCAATGAATCTTGCCATAAGCGCGATCAAATATTTTTTCAGAAATGTTTTAAAAAATGACAGTATCAGCGAACAGCATCGTCCGCGCCATGATGAGCGTCTTCCAATGGTTTTATCGAAGGAAGAAATCCGCCAGGTTCTCAGTATGGAATCAAACCCCAAACACCGTTTATTGCTGATGCTTGTCTATTCGTCCGGTTTGCGCGTAAGCGAAGTTGTCGCGTTAAAAAAAGAGCATATTGATTTGTCACGCAGGGTAATTTATATCAAACAGAGCAAGGGACGAAAAGACAGAAGCACGCTTTTGTCCGAGAGGGCCGCTGCCTTTATTGAAGAGTACTGCGGTTTCTTTGACATTCAAAAATGGCTTTTCCCCGGTCAGATACCATCGCGTCCTCTTACAATCCGCTCCGCTCAGCATATTTTTGATAAAGCGATCCGCCGCGCCGGAATTACAAAAAAAATCACAATCCACGGTCTGCGCCATACCTTCGCTACCCATCTCCTTGAAAGCGGCACTGACATCCGGTACATTCAAACTCTCCTTGGCCACGCCAGCCTTCGTACTACAGAACGATACACCCACGTTGCCCGGCGAAGCGTTCTAAACATTAAAAGTCCGCTGGACAGTATTCCATGATTGGTCTTTAATTTACTGCTTTTGAACCGGTCAGCTTACTGTCCGGACTGCCAATGTCCCGTAATATTCAAATGACGGAATTAACACATTTTTTTATTTTGGAAACCGAATATAACAGGACACTAGGAAATCACTTCCAGTATGAACGAAATGTCCCAGGGCGCGGATGAAATCAATACAGCGGTACATCATGTTAACGAAATCTCCATATTAAACCGCGAAGGTATCAGCATTCTGCTTAAAGAGGTAGGCTGCTTTAAAGTAGAGTAGGGTATTCATTAGCTGCCTGCCTGTAGAAAAACAGCGTTTCATCTTTCGCGGGGTGAGACGCTTGTTGTTCAGGAGTTCTATAAAGTCATTGGATTCTAATGCTTGTTATTTTGGGAGGAATTTGTATATTTTTTCTAGGTAAGTAGATGTATCGTTGCATGTTGTTGTATGGGGACGGAATGCGCCTGTTTTTTCAAAACTGATTGTTGTATCATTGCATAAACCATCGGCTGCGCCTTGGTTTTATTTATTATAAGGTGAGATGCTTGTTGTTTAGAAATTCTATAAAATTATTGGACTCTAATGCTTGTTATTTTGGGAGGGATTTGCTTGTTTTTTCCATGTGGTTTGTTGTATTGTTGCATGTAGTTGTTAGGGGAATGCGCCTGTTTTTTCAAAACTGATTGTTGTATCGTTGTATAAACCATCGGCTGCGCCTCGGTTTTATTTATTATAAGATGAGATGTTTATTGTTTAGGAATTCTATAAAGTTATTGGACACTAATGCTTGTTATTTTGGGAGGAATTTGCTTGTTTTTTCTAAGCAGGTTGATTTATTTTAGTATAAACCATCGGCTGCGCCTCGGTTTTATTTATTATTAGGTGGGATGTTTGTTGTTTAGGAATTCTATAAAGTTATTGGACACTAATGCTTGTTATTTTGGGAGGAATTTGCTTGTTTTTTCTTAGTGGGTTGATGTATCGTTGCATGTTGTTGTATGGGGAATGCGCCTGTTTTTTAAAACTGATTGTTGTATCGTTACATAAATCATCGGCTGCGCCTTGGTTTTATTTATTATGAGGGGAGATGTTTATTGTTTAGGAATTCTATAAAGTTATTGGACTCTAATGCTTGTTATTTTGGGAGGGATTTGCTTGTTTTTTCTAGGTAGGTTGATTTATTTTAGTATAAACAATCGGCTGCGCCTTGGTTTATATTTTGTTTATCTATTAGCTTGGTGGCGGTTATAATGTGAAGCTTTTTTCATTTTATTTATTTTGTTAGATGTTAATTCAATGGCGGTTTATTTGGGTAATTAATGGCGTTTGTGAAATTTGGGGATATTTCGTTATACGAAATTGGGGCTAAATTGGTTTGAGAAAAAAAGAGAAAAGAATAAGATTTTATAAAATATTAAGTTGTATAAATATTGTATTTTTGTTATAATAAATAACTAGACAAAGTCTTAAAAGGAGATTATATGAAAACTTGGAAA
>WQSN01000026.1 GCA_009787835.1 Treponema sp. | reverse complement strand
CTGGGCGTTACCGCTCTTCTTCTGCTTTGTTCAAAACTGCTTGCGTCATTACTGAAGAAATTTGAGCATACTCTGGATTTCTCCATAGTTGCCCTTGGCATAGCTTTAATTCTTGCCGGGCTTCTTGAAAAGCAGGGGTTGGCGCTTATTATCGGCGCGTATATCGGCGGGCTTTCACTTTCCAAAACCGATATTGCGGATGTTATACGCGACCGTATCCGCCCGTTATATGAATTCTTTGTACCGATGTTTTTCGCGGTAATGGGAATGATGGTTAATGTAAGGGAAATTATTTCGCCCAATGTTTTGATCTTCGGGGGTGTGTATACATTAGCAGTTATTCTTTCTAAAGTAATCGGAACGGGCGGCCCGGCTTTGCTGCTTGGCTTTAACCGCACAGGAGCGCTGCGCATCGGTACAGGCATGATTCCGCGCGGCGAGGGAGCCTTGATTACATGCGGCATCGGGCTTGCGGCAGGCGCTCTTACAAATCAGCTTTTTTCTGCCGCTGTTTTTATGATCTTCCTTACCATCATCGCGTCTCCTCCGCTTTTGGGTTTATCACTGAAAATCCGCAGACGCGGGACAAGAAAGCCTGTAAGAGACAAAGACAGCGTTAAGGAAATTTGGGAATTTGAATCCGGACACATTGCCGACCTTGTTATGAATAATCTTTTAAAGGAACTGCGGATGGGAGGGTTTTTTGTTCGGACGATGAATATAAAATATGGACTTGCTTCCCATGCCCGCAAGGATGATATAACAATCAGCATAACAGACGAAAAAAGAACGATAACAATTGTAACTTCCAAAAACGATATGCCGTTTGTTAAAAACGAAATCTACGAAGTTGTCCTTGAGCTTTCGCATTCTATCGAGAAACTGAAAACTTCGGCAAATCCCGCGGAAATGAAAAAAGATTTACTTGATACCGACGCCCGCGCTTCAAAGGACATGCTTGCGCTGATAGATCCTGAATGTTTTACCATGGAGTTAAAAGGCTCGTCCAAGGAAGAAATCATTACCGAACTTGTGGATTTACTTGCCGGAGCCGGCAAACTGCTGAACCGCGATCTGGTTTTAGCGGATATTTTTGAACGGGAAAAGAATATGAGTACCGGCATGGCTCACGGCATAGCGCTTCCTCACGGAAAGACAGACGGAATTATTGAAACAACAGTAGCCGTAGGAATAAAAAAAACAGGCATCAATTTTGAATCCATGGACGGACAGCTTTCACGGCTCTTTTTCCTGATAGCCTCTCCCAAAACAAACAACGGATTGCACGTACAGTTTCTTGCCGCTGTCGGATCAATTCTGGGAGATGAAACACTTAGGGAAGCTGTAATTGATTCCGCGACGCCTCAGGATGCGGTTAATCTGCTCAGAAAGGGAAAAACCAAAAACTGAAATTACTGAGTCTGTCAAAAAAGCTATAAAACGCTTCCCAAAATACGTTTCTGTTCATCTGGTATATCAAGGCCCAGAGTGCCGCCGGGGTTCATTATATTATCAGGATCGAAATGTTTCTTGAGCGTCCTTAATATATCAAATTGATTCTTTCCGATTGAACCTTCAAGCCACGGGCCGAACATTTTGCCTATCCCGTGATGGTGGCTCATAGACGCGCCTGATTTCTGAATTGCGTCCAGTATTCCCGCGTGAAAGACGCGGAATTCTTCAGGGTCTGTCATCTGCACAATAAAAATAAAATACAGGTTTGCGCCCTGCGGGTACACGTGCGATAGATGCGTCATGCAGATTGTTTTCGGTCTTGACTTGCAATAGGCGCGCACATCCCTGTGTACCTGGCTCATGTTGCTCCAGTTGACGCTGCATTCCATTGTGTCGGTAATCACTCCAAAATCATGAATGGTATCGCGCAGATACGGATCATTAAAGCGCCCTTTTTCCCACGCTTTTGTCACATAACCTGTCATGCTCATCCCGCCGAATCTTCCGCAGATCCTGTGTACATTCTTCGCGCAGTTTTTTGAAAATCCCTTTTCGCCGTTGGTAAAACCAAGGTACAGGCACATCTCGCCCTCTTTAAAACCTTTTAGTTTAAACAGGTGGCACAGCGGGCTTTCGTCCACATTATACATCCTCATCATCAGTTCTGTTTCTTCGGGATCGGACAGGCGGAACACGGAAGGGTATCCCGCTTCGGACTGCATTATTTCCCTTGCCGCCTGCTGCCCGGTTTCCCAGTCCGCGAACATATAAGAAAATCTTTTAATTGTTTCCGGCGTATAGCGGAAGAACCGCAGCGAAACATGCGTTAAAACACCGAACGCCCCTTCGCTGCCCATCATTATATGCCCGACATCGGGGCCTGTAGCTTTTCTTGGGTACCGATCTGTTTTAATAACGCCTGAGGGAGTCGCGTACTCCTGACCGATAACAATGTCTGCCATAACGCCGTAATAAGTTGAATTCTGCCCCGCGCCGCGGGTGACTACCCATCCTCCGACAGATGAGTATTCATAACTTTGCGGGAAGTGTCCGCTTGTGTAAGCCCTTTTCGCGCCAAAAAGTTTTACAGCGTTATTCAAAACTTCTTCCAGCTTCGGGCCGCTCATTCCGGCTTCCACGGTTATTACCTGATCTGTTTCATTAAATTTAACAACCTTATTGAATCTTGGCCGCATATCCAGCGAAACGCCGCCTTTTACGCACTCAACGCCGCGCGTAACAGAAGAGCCTCCGCCGTAAACATACACAGGTATTTTTTTATCAGCACAATACGCTACAATTTTTTCTATCTGTTCTTTTGAATCAGGGTAAAGAACCGCATCAGGCGCGGAATCCACGCGCTTATTGCGAAGCCGCATAATATCGTACATTGTTTTACCATACGCGACAGACAGGCGGGCATAATCATCCGTCCTGACAAATTCATCCCCGACAATTTTTTTTAGCGCCAGAAGATCATCCTGTAAAAGCCCGCAGGGAATATCCAGCTTCACCTCATCAAAGCCAAGGTCTTCCCTGTACTGCGAAAAAAAACTGTCGTCAAGATCAAATTTTTCCTTTAAAATTTTATAAAGAGATTCCTTTGGCGCTTTTATCTGCTGCGGTGCGCCCCATTTAAAAATTGACCTGTAGGAATTTTCAGGAAACCCGCCTTTAACCCATTTTGGCTCAAAGCCCTTATACGGTTTTACCATTTATTTGCTCCTTTAACTTTTTAAAATATTGCTTGTCGCGATAATATCGCAGCCCGTTCCTGAAACATCAGAAACAACTGTTTCACCGATGCTTATTTTTTCTGTAATTATTACACCTGATAATTCACGTATTATATCTGTTATCTTTTCTTTTGGAACTTCTCCGTTTGTTCTCACAGGCAATACAGGCACATCTGGGAATATAGTTCGCACAGTCGTTGTCAATGAGCGAAAGGGAGATGTCATTTCTGTTTTCGCGAACAGCGCTCCCTTTTGGCATTTATTACCGGAAATAATAAATTCGCCGTTTACTGTTTCAACTGCTATACGGCAGCCGGCGGGACATGTAATACATGTAATGGCGGATTTAGGTTTCATTCAGCCTCCGACAGGGAAAAATGGACTTTGCTTCCGCTCTTAATATCAGTATCCTTAAAATTAAATTCCAGCCTTTCCATTTCAGGCGGCCGCAGGCGGGGATATATCTTTTTAAATATTTCATTTCCATCAAGGGTTACTGTAAGGAGAGATTTGCTCATTTCCTCCTTTGAACGGAAATAAATGATTGCCGAGGAGGCAAGGTCATTTATATTGAGCCGCTGCGGGACAATGTACAGCATACTGTCGCAGGCAGTAATTTCGGCGAAAGCGCGATCACTTTTTCCATCAGCGCCATGCGTCATAGCCCATTTAGCCGCGGCGCGTCCTGCGATTTCTCCGCTTTCCGAAACATAATCCACAAGATCATTGACGTGTAACGCATTGCCGCAGCAGAAAACGCCGTCCAGCATTGTCATGCAATTTTGATCCGATACCGGTCCCCTTGTGCATCTGTCAATTGGTATCGATAAACTTTCCGCGAGTTCATTTTCAGGGATCAGACCGGCTGACAGTATCAGCGCGTCGCATTCAATAATCTGTTCAGTGCCCGCAACAGGCATCATGTTTTCATCAACCGCTGACACTTCGACCGCGCTGACGCGCCCGCTTCCTAATATGCGCGTAACGGTTTTACCTGTATACAGGGGAATGTCAAAGTCTTCCAGGCACTGGTAAACATTGCGCATCAGGCCGCTTGCCGCAGGTTTTGCTTCATAGACGCCTGCAACATCCGCACCTTCAAGTTTTAGCCTCCGCGCCATAATCAGACCGATGTCGCCTGAGCCCAGAATCACGCAGCGTTTTGCGGGCATTTTACCCAAAATATTAGTGTAATACTGGACAGTCCCGGCAGTCAGCACTCCTGCGCAGTGCCTGCCGTGAATCCCTGCCTGACGGCTGGTGCGCTCGCGGCAGCCGCACGCAAGCGCTATGCTTTTGCATTCAGCATTAATAATACCTTCCCTGTTAACCAAAGTAAGACTAAATCCCTGATGCTGTTTAACAATTTTTGTTACAAAGGTAAGCGCCGCTGTCATAACGCCGCTGTCCGCAAGCTGCGAAATAAACCTGTGCGCATACTCTGGTCCTGAAAGTTTTTCGTTATACCTTACAAGGCCGAACCCGTCATGAATGCACTGTTTCAGTATGCCGCCAAGATTCGCTTCACGTTCAATTAAAAGCGTCTTCGCTCCGCTTCTGTCCGAGGCAAGAGCCGCCGCGAGCCCGGCAGGACCGCCGCCTATAACCGCTGTATCATAAGATGCAGCCATCATACATTTTCCTTGTTGTCGCACAGCAGTATTCCGCTGTTATGCGACATTTTTTTTACGCCGATCAGGGGAATTTTCTTTTCTTCGGCGATAATCTGCGCCACACGCGGACCGCAAAAGCTTCCCTGGCATCTGCCCATTCCCGGGCGCACACGGCGCTTAACTCCGTCTGTTGTGTCGCAGGGGACGCTCCTTCTCAGGGCGGCAAGAACTTCGCCCCGGCTTATCTCTTCGCAGCGGCAGATTATTTCACCGTAATCAGGATCTTTTTTAATCAGTTCATTTCTTTGTTCCTGCGGCAGCGCCGCAGCGCGGATTATGGCTTTTCGCACCGGATTAAACTGCCCGTTAACTCCCGCGTTAAGAAATTCAGACGCCATTTTTGAAACATCCCTGGCAATGGCCGGCGCGGCGGTTAAACCTGGCGACTGGATGCCCGCAGCGTGAATAATGTTTTTAGTCCATTTGCCATAAGAAACAATGAAGTCCTCTTCGTAAGTCGGAGCGCGGATACCGGTAAAATATGAAATTATATCCCGTTCGTGAAGATCAGGGGCGATCCTGCGCTGTTTTTCCAGAACCGCTTCAATGCTTTCCCTGTGTGTTGAAAAATTTTCCTTTTCAAATATTTCTACCGCATTGGGACCAACAAGCAGATTATCATCTACAGTGTGCATAATACCGCCGCCTTTTGAATGAGCTTTCTTTGCACAGGCGGCTTCGAGTTTTTCATAGGGTGATGCGATTGTCCTGACCGCGTAAGATGCCTTTTTATCAAAAATAATATTGGTTCCGCGTCTTGGATGAATTGAGAAAAAACGGTCTTTCGCCAGCTGCGCGATTTCCTCTGAATAGACTCCGGCCGCGTTAATTACCAGTTTAGGAAATACCCTGCCTTGGTTTGTCAGTACGCTTTCGATCTTGTTATCTTTTACTTCAATATCAAGCGCGGCGGTATCAAGGTAAATTTTCGCACCATTGTCTGCGGCGTTTTCCGCGTAAGCGATTGTTAAGCCATATGGGCACACCATACCAGCTGCGGGAAAAAAAAGGGCAAACTTGATTTTATCGCTAAGATTAGGCTCTTTTTCTGAAAGTTTTTTCCGGTTGATATATTGTGCGGGAAGTCCAATCAATTTACAGTGCAGCAGAAAAGCGATTGCCGCCGGCTTTAGTAAACCGTCTGTAAAACACAAATATTGGCCTGTGTTTCTATACGGAACTTCAAGCTCCATGCACAAAGCTCCGTACATCCGGTTTCCTGCATCATTGTACTTTTTCTTTAGCTGGCCTTTATGCAGATCAATGCCGGGATGAACCATTCCGTCATTTCGCGACGATGCGTGCAAAGCCACATCGTGTTCTTTTTCAACAAGCATGACATCAAGTTTATAGCGCGTAAGTTCACGCGCTATGGCGCACCCGACAACACCGCCGCCGATAATCAATACATCAGGAGTTTTGCCTTCAAGAATTTTACCTGATACAGACGGCAGACTCATTTCAGTTTTTTTTCCGCCTGTAAATACAATATCATTTACTACTGTGTATTTTTTTTTGTTAACAGACATGAGTCCTGCGCGGACAACATCATCCCAATCAGGCAGTTCACCTGTCAGATAAAGGCATCCGTCATTTAAGACAGCCCGTACTTTACCGCCAAAAGCAGTTTCGAGTTTCTTGTTTACTTTTGAAACAAGCGAAGACATAAGCAATATTATACACTGCGAATAATTTAGAGCAATGTTACCTAACAATATAAAATGCGGAATATTAAAAGAATTATGTGTTTTCCAATACCTGATCGCTGTTAAGCAGTTTTGCCAGTTCAGCTGCCTCTTCTTTGGTTAATGTAACTCCCTTGCCCATTTTTTCATGGTCTGGCGCCCAGTCTCTGAGATCAAGTTTCGGAGCTCTGCCATTCCAGGACACCAAATTCAGCTCTTTTCTCCAGCCGCTTTTTTCTGTGGAAATAACTCCGTAATGCTTTACAATATCAAAGTTTATACTTTCCATTTAACACCTCGCATTGAAATTATACCTGTTTATTCAGTAAACGCCTATGGTTATGGAAATTTAAAGGCTTTACCGCCCTTTATCGCCGGTATATCACTTGCATTTTTCAAAAAATCGCAGTTTTACAATATTTTAATAATAAAAAAAAATTAGGAATTGGCGCTTTTCATTTTAAACACTTGATTTAATCTTGCAATAATATTTAAACAAGTTTATACTCTTTAAAATAAGACCCGAAAATACCGGTTTCCAAAAGGAGTGACCTAATGAGAAAAAGTATTTTTTTAGCTATATCATTTTTATTGTTACTTTCGTTTACGTTTATTGCCTGTAAAACTGTTCCGGATGAGCCAGTTACTGAAGAAAAGTCTGCGCTGGAACCTGCAGCAACTCCATCCGCACAGCCGGCAGCGCCCGCGCCGGAACCAGCGCCATCTGAACCGCCTCCGGCTCCTGTGACCCCTAAAGTAGACCTTAGCGCTTTATGGGATCTAATGGGAAAAATTGAAGCGGCAAGAACAATAGCTCATGATTTTGAAGGCAATTCTTATTTTCCAAGCGAATGGGAATATGCGGAATTTGATTATAACATTGTCCGCGGCATATCCGCCGATGAAAAGAGATTATCGGAATTAACTGAAAGCGACGCAGCAGAAGGAAAAGAATGGCTGAATGATATTCTTGACACATATAACGGGGTTTTCAGGAAATCTATCCCGCTTTACGCACAGGCCAGAGAAGATGAAATAATGGCTTTAAGAGAGAGATTATTTGATACTGGTTTAGTTGATTACTATCCAAAATATTTAAGGAGCGCCGACACAAAAGCTCTTGCGGCTTTGGATCAATATGAAGCTGAAGATTACTACCTGGCCAGGGATACAGCGGTAAAAGCAATGGATGAATATGAAGCCCTTCTTCTGGGCGCAATTATCATTCTGACAAGAGACGAACTGGTCATTACAGGCTTAACACAATTATATCCTGAATATCTGCAAAGCGCGGATAAAAAGGCTATTGCGGCTCTGGATCAATATGAAGCGGATGAATATAAAACCGCCAGGGAAAGAGGCGTAATAGCGCTGAGTGAATATGAAATACTGTTAATGGGCGCCAGGATTGTATTTAAAATTGATGAATTAACAGACACAGGATTACCGTACCAATATCCGGAATATTTAACCTATGCCGACAGCCTGGCCAATGATGCGATTGATCAATATGACACGGATAATTATGACACGGCAAGGAACTCCGCCGCGGAAGCTTATGTCGCGTATGATGATCTTCTCACTGCCGCTATTATTTATTTCAGAAGACAGGAAATACTCGAACGCGGTTTCTATGTCTATGATACGGAAAACTTTGACAACGCGGATGAAATTGCCGTTAGCGCAATATTTTTATATGAAGATGGAAACAAAATTGGCGCGGAAGAAAAAGCCGCTGAAGTTCTGCTGCGTTACAATATTTTACTGACCAATGGCTGGGTTTCCTATGCCGCAGACAGACGGACTTTCGCCGCAAATGAAAGAGATATGGCTATAAACGAAAGGGTCAACATCGCCATGCGCGACGCTTTCCGCGAAGCGGAAGACATATATAATCATGCTGAAGAACTCTTTAAAGCGGAAAGATACGATGAAGCGGCAAATCTTTATACTGATGCGGAAGCGCTCTTTGCCATCAACAGACTGGATACGGCAGAAAGACGCAGAAGGGCTCAGGAAGCGATAAGAACCGCTGAGATTGAAATTGAAGGAAGCAGGGGAGCAGCCATTCAGGCTGAAAGAATATTTGAAGGAGGTTCAAGATGAATCAGAGAATCGCTTATGTGCTGTTAATGTCTCTGTTATTCACAATCCCGTGTTTTGCTGCGGTAGGTACTGATGAAGAGGAATCAATACCTCATTATCTGCGCAACAATGAATTTTATATCGAAAGTCTGCGTTTGAACGAACTTGCCCAGGAAACTTTTGATTACGGCGATTATGACGCTTCAGCCGGTCTTGCCGAAGAAGCAGTCCGTTACGTGCAACTTTCCAATGAGTATATCGCCTTTCAGCTGATTATTGAGGCAAAGCGTTATATTGAATGGGCGGACTCCAACAGCATTCGCAATGCCTTTCCGGACCAATACAACGAAGGCATTATCAATTATGAAGTTGGCGTGATAGCTCATGCCAATGAAGAATGGAATGAATCAATTTCCGCGTTAATCGCTTCCATAGAAATTTTTTCAGCGCTGGAATCCTCTTATGACGGTCCCCATCTTCCTGCCAGGGAGCCGGAGCCGTCTGTAACAACGGCGGCATATACTCCCGCGCAGCAGCAAGCGCCGGAAAAAACACCCTTGCCAGGCCAATACACTGTCAGACCGTGGGCTGTTTCCAAAGACTGCTACTGGAATATCGCCGGATATTCATGGGTTTACGGAGATTCCAGGAAATGGAGAGTTCTGTATGAAGCAAATAAATCTAAAATGCCGGATCCCAATAACCCGGATTTGATTCTCGTCGGCATGGTAATGGATATTCCAAGCATAGACGGTGAAACCCGGCAGGGTATGTGGGATCAGAATAAGACATACGAACGTTAGTTAAAACAACTGAATCATTGAAACTTCATTGGAAGCGCCTTTGAAGCTTCGCTGAAAAGTCTGCTTTTTAGGCGATGCTTATGGGCGCTTTTTTATTGTACATGGCTACAGCGGTACCCACCAGTGAGTGAATATATGGTTCACTGCCAATACCCCGGAAAACATCCTTGGTATCGACCAGTGTAAATTCAACATACTCATCCTCATCCAGATCCTGCTTCCCTCCCGCGATAAGTTCCTCCGCGAGAAAAAAATGAACTTTATTGGACATGATTGCTGGGTTCGGGCAAAACTCCCCTATTTTTTCAATTTTCCCGGAGAAATACCCGGTTTCTTCCTTTAACTCCCTCAGAGCCGCATCATCAATTTTTTCATTTGGCTCTTTAACGCCTCCGGGGAACTCCAGACTTAAACATTGGGAACCATGCCGCCATTGCCATACCATTACAAACTGTTTGCCATTTGCGCTTTCAATTACCGGTATAACTATAACCCAGTCCCTTGTATCAATAACGGAAAAAACCTGCGGCTCGTCTTTGCTTTTTTGGGATACAGGCGGCTTGCAGTAAGACTCCCAAACGGAAAAAATTTTGCATTCAAAAACTTTTTTGCGCCCCTGTTCGCTCCAAACAAGCTGTTTTTCATTCATGGGAAAAGTATAAGTGATTAATACGTTGTTTTCTACCCTAATGTCCTGAACATGATACATTGCAGCTAATTGACAGATTTATCCCTAAAAGACAAAATTAAGCATGAACCTTGCCAATAAATTAACATTTCTCCGCGTGATTCTCTCTCCTGTGTTTTTTATAATTTATTTATTACCCAACTTTTTTCCTTCATGGTTTATAAACGGCGCAGGCTGGACAGTGCCGGCGCTTTGGCTGATTTTTATTGTTTCAGAGATAACCGATTTACTTGACGGAATAGCAGCCCGGAAATACAACGCAAGCAGTGATTTTGGCAAATTATTTGATCCTTTCGCCGATACTCTCATGCAGTTAACTTGTTTCCTCTGTTTTGTGATGGACGGCGTATTTCCGGCCATTCTCTTCCTGCTGGTAATTTACCGGGAGTTCAGCGTGCTTTTTCTGCGCAACCTGATGTTAAAAAAGGGAGCTACCCTGGGAGCCAGCATGGGCGGAAAAATAAAAACCGTTACCTACATTATCGCAGGAGGCGCGGCTCTTTTAACAGTCAGCCTTCAGCGGCTGGCTCTCTTTAAATTCCTTATCCCGTATTTCAGGATTGGCGCTCTTGTAATTTTTATTGTTTCTGTAATTATATCCGCCGCGTCATTCATAAATTATGTTTTAATTTACATGAAAACCCCGGGCACATCGAAACAGCGCAATACTGACGCACAAAGTTATATACAGGAAAAAGGACAGTAAACCATGATCCAGGAAAACGAGCTTTTTGCAAAAATCAATTCCAAACAGGCATCCAACATTTTCGCCAGACTTTACGGTGAAAATAAAATTGATGACGCGCGCGAACGTTATACGAAATTAGCGGCAAATATGCTTGAACGCGGATCAGGAGAGCTTCTTGATGAAACAACGGGAGAGCTTCGCGTATTCAGCGCTCCGGGAAGAACCGAGCTTGGAGGCAATCATACGGATCATAATCACGGTAAAGTGCTCGCAGCATCCATTCAGCTGGACTCTGTCGCCATTGTAAAAATGCGAAAGGACAATACGGTAATATTCCGTTCCACAGGTTTCCCCGATGTAAAAGTAAAACTTGTAAACCCGGACGGAACGCCTGATATGCATCCAAGGCGCGAAGAAACCGGAACAACAGAAGCGCTTGTCAGGGGGATTGCCTCGGGGTTTTACAGCCAGGGATGCGCGGCCGGCGGATTTTCAGCTAACGCGGATTCAAATGTGCTGCCCGGTTCGGGTCTTTCATCCTCAGCGGCGATTGAAGTGCAGATAGGACGGATTTTCGACTCACTATACGGGGAGGGAAAACGCACAGCTCTTGAAATAGCGCAAGTAGGCCAATACGCGGAAAATATCTACTTTGGAAAACCATGCGGATTGATGGATCAAACAGCCTGCGCATGCGGCGGCGCGGTCGCCATTGATTTCACCGATGCCGCGCGCCCAGAAGTAAGACAGATTAATTTTGATCTGGCCGCGGCAGGTTACGCTCTTTGTATTGTAAACACAGGCGGAAACCACGCCGACCTGACGGCGGATTACGCGCAAATTCCGTCAGAAATGAAAGCTGTTGCCGCATTTTTCGGTAAATCCACGCTTGGAGAACTCGATAAAGAAACTGTTATTGCCGGAGCCTCGGATATACGAAAAGCGCTGGGAGACAGGGCATTACTAAGGTCCCTTCATTTCTTTGATGAAAATATCCGCGTAGACGCGATGGCAGCAGCCCTTACTGAAATGGAAAATGTTGTTACCGCTACAGCAAAACAGCAGGCCTTAATCTCTTACCTGAATCTGGTAAATGAATCAGGTGAATCTTCAAGGGATCTATTGCAGAATATTTATTCACCAAATCATCCTGAATTCCAGGGTATCAGCATCGCGCTCGCGTTAACAAGGGATTTTTTCCGCAAGCAAAAATTGCGCGGCGCATGCAGGGTTCATGGCGGCGGTTTTGCGGGAACCATTCAGGCATATATTCCCATGGACGCAATAGACGCGTATCGCGTTCATATTGAAATGATATTCGGCGCAGGATCTGTTACAGTGCTGCAGATCAGATCCAAAGGCGCGATTGAACTGGTTTTTTAAACCGCTGAACTCTCTTGAGAAAAACATTAAAATAATTGATACTTAACCATGCAGGATCTCTCCAAAAATCAAGTATTAAGAATGATGGAACATTACGGTAATGATCCTCAGCAGCTTATTGCCGTACTGCTTGATATACAGGCCGCGTCAGGAAAAAACTGCGTAGAACAAAAATGGGCGGAACTGGCTGCGGAAGTTTTAAAAGTGCCGCTGTCCAAAATATATGATGTTCTGACTTTTTACTCCATGTTCGGCACAACGCCGCGCGGTGAGTTCATTGTAGAAATCTGCCGCAGTACGCCATGTTACTTTAACCGCTGTGAAGAAATAGTCCGGTGGTTCGAAGATGCCGCAGGCATTAAAATGGGCGAAACTACAAAAGACGGCAAACTTTCCCTATTATTCACAAGCTGTGTGGGCACATGTGATATTGGACCAGTCGCGAAAATCGGCGACGATGTGTTCGGCAGCCTGACATTTGAAAAAATAAAAACACTTGTAAAATGCTGCCGCGAAGGCAACAGACAGGAGCTGAGAGCGCTATGTCAAAATTAGTAAAGATTCTCAGTGAAAATGCTGACCGCGCTTATTCGCTTTCAATACATGAATATGAAAAAAACGGCGGTTTTACCGCTCTGAAAAAAACCGCCGCAAGCAGTCCAGAAGAAATAATCGCGGAGATAAAAAAAGCGAAACTTCTCGGGCGCGGCGGAGCGGCATATCCGGCAGGCAATAAATGGGAACATTTATTACACATACCTGAAACGCCGAAACATATTGTCTGCAATGCCGATGAAGGAGAACCAGGCACTTTCAAGGACAGGTTAATCATGGATTTAATGCCTTTAAAAATGCTTGAAGGCATCATAATCGCGGGCCTTGTATTCCGCGCGAAAGCCGGTCATATTTATGTCCGCGGCGAATACCGTAAACTGCAAAGAAGGCTCAACTTAGCTCTGGGAAATTTAATATCCGCGGGATACCTTGGAAAAAATATATTGGGCAGCGGCCATGATTTTGAAATACATATTATCTCAGGCGCGGGCGCTTATGTCTGCGGAGAAAATTCCGCTCTGCTTAATTCCACCGAAGGCAAGGTAGGACGTCCCCGCATCAAGCCGCCGCACCTTGCGGAAGTGGGGCTTTTCCTTCAGCCGACGCTTGTAAACAATGTAGAATCATTCGCCAACATTCCGCACATTATCAACATGGGCGGCGAAGAGTACTTAAAGGCCGGTCATCCCGATTCAGGCGGAACAAAGCTTATCTGCCTTTCAGGGCATTCACGCAACAGAGGCGTCTATGAAATCCCCCTTGGCAAGGTAACCTTGCGCGATGCGATCTACGATCCGGAAATTGGCGGCGGTGTTGCAAATAACAAAAAATTAAAATTTTTCCATTTAGGCGGACAGAGCGGTCCTATCGGCGGCGTTGATCAGCTTGATACAGTTTACAGCTACACAGATTTGAAAAAAGCGGGATTATCGGTAGGGTCGGGTGCAATCGTTGTAATGGATGAAAGCGTTTCAATTATAGAATATTTAAAAAGCGTAACAGAATTTTTTATACATGAATCCTGCGGCAAGTGCCTGCCCTGCCGCGAAGGAAACCGCCAGATTTTAAAAATACTGAATAAACTATCAGTCCCCGGAAAGGCAAAAGCGGGCGATCTTGACACAATGCGCCGCCTTATCCGCACAATGATCGACGCGTCATTCTGCGGTCTTGGACAAAGCGCCGCTGTCGCTCTTAACAGCGCGTGGAAGCACTTTCCCGCAGAATTTGAAGGAGCGTTATCATGAGCCACAAACCTGATCCGAATAAAAATGTTCACCTGACAATCGACGGAATTCCTGTAACAGTTCCGGAAGGGACAAGAATCCTTGAAGCCGCGAAAAAAGTAAATATAAATATTCCCGTTCTATGCGAGCATCCTGATCTGTGCAAGCGCGCTTTGTGCAGAATTTGCGTAGTAGAGTGCGACGGACGCGGCAAACTGGCCGCCGCCTGCGCGAATGATGTTTGGGAAGGCGTAAAAATTGTTACGATAAATCAGAGGCTTGTATATATCCGTAAAACAATCATAGAAATGATTCTCGCAAACCATCCGCAGGACTGCCTAAATTGTATACGCAATCAGAATTGCGAGCTTCAGTCACTGGCGCAAAAATACGGAATTGTTTCTTCATCATTTGAAAATGAGGCGCAAACAGAAGATTCTCCGCCTGTAATTGAGTGCGATACAATCGTCCGCGATATGGTAAAATGCGTTAAATGCGCCCGCTGTGTCGAGGCATGTCAGGAAGTTCAGACAATAAGGGCGATTAACACATCGCGCCGCAGCCATGAGTTTGAAATTTCTACGCCGTACAAACATGCCCTAAAGGACATTTCATGCGTTTTCTGCGGAAAGTGCGCGTCTGTCTGTCCTGTCGGCGCGATTTACGGATACGATCAAAGCGCAGAAGTACAGACCGCCATTAATGACACAAAAATAAAAACAATAGCGCAGGTTTCGCCGTCTTTTGCGCCTGCCCTAAATAAAGCGCTCGCTCTCGCGGAAAGAACAATTACAACAGGGAAAATGATTGCGGCAATTAAGCTTCTGGGCTTTGATAAAGTCTATGACGCAGAAGTTGCAGCTAACATCGCAAGGTCGCAAATTTACCGGGAAATTCAGGCTCGGAAAAACAACGCGGAAGGAGCCGAATTTCAGGGATTACTCAGCATACATGGGATTTTAAAAAGGCCGTTAATCAGCGGATGTTCACAGGGCGTTACGCGTTTTATCAATAGCTTCTACCCCGATTTAGCGGATGATCTGACATCTGTAAAAAGTCCCAGACAGATTTTCGCCGGTTTGATAAAACAGGAATACGCAGGCAAGGAAGGATTGGACCCGGTAAATGTCATATCGGTTTCTTTTGTACCGTGCATCGCGCAGAAGTACACGATAGAATCAGACAGCGCTGACTTCGCCTTAACAGCAGCGGAACTGGCGCGTATGATAAAAATGGCTGGAATCGCGATTGAGACTTTGCCGGAAGAACGCTTCCCGCAGACAAACAGTTCGTTTGCCGGCGGTGATTCTTATGATACGCCAAACCAGGATAATACAATAAAAAAAGAAACAGTCCGCGGTTATGCGAAGGCGCGAAACATTATGGAAGCGATTTTAAAAAATGAATATGATATGCAATGGGTAGAGATATTGAGCTGTTCAGACAACTGCTGTTCATAGTAAGACCGCCCGTTAAACTGATATTCAACAAAATTAAATAATCTCATAATAATATTTCCTGTGGAAAAGACTGTTTTTTTTATCATTATTAAGATATAATGTAATAAATATGATTATGTATAGGCGGATTAAACCTGATTTCCTGTTCAGAAAACAAAGGTTTGTGTATGTATGTATTATTTTTATAGCAGTATTTTTTTCAGGCTGTGATAAATCAACAGAAAGCTCTTTTGACAATACAACAAAATTAATATCATATAATGATATTCCCGGCGTGACCGCTGATGAAATAAAGGCGATTGAGAAACTCAGAGAACAATACGATTATTTTGTATACAGCGTGCTGCCAAGTACAGTCGCGTTTCATGATGAAAACGGTTTTGTCAGGGGATATTCCGCGCTGTTATGCGGATGGCTTACTAACTTATTCGGGATTCCATTTATACCAAGATTTGTTGAACTTAATGATTTCTTCAGTAAACTCACGAGTCTGGAAGTAGATTTTACCGGCTTTCTGACGGCTACAGAAGAGAGGCGGAAATCATTTTTTATGACCGCGCCAATCGCAGAATATGTAGTGCAGTCATTCAGGATGGAAGACAGTATACCATTGGAGTATATAGCCCAGGCGCGTCCGCTGCGGTATGCCTTTATTGAGGGATCTGAAACAGCAAATCAGGTTACTTCCAGGCTTGAAAGCGGCACTTATGAAGTTGTGCTTGTCAATAATTTTGACACTGTTTACAGGATGCTTCATTCCGGTGAAATAGACGCCTTCTTTCAGGATGATGTAATGGGCGCGGTGTTTGATGAGTATGATGATGTTATCGCCAGTAATTTCTTTCCTCTGCTTTACAGTCCTGTCTCGTTATCGACGCAAAATCCTGAACTGGCGGCGATTATCTCGGTTGTAGACAAGGCTCTGGACAATGAAGCAATCCGTTATCTGACAACGCTGTACAATCAGGGTTATCTTGAGTATATGAGATATAAAATGATGACGCATCTGAGTGATGAAGAATACGCCTATATAAAAAACAATCCTGTCATACCGTTTGCCGCCGAATATGATAATTATCCGGTAAGCTTTTACAATGCGCACGAAAAACAATGGCAGGGAATCGCGGTTGATGTAATGAAAGAAATTAGCCTTCTTACGGGACTTACCTTTGAGCAGGTCAACAACGCGGAGGAAGAATGGTCTGTCGTTTTAAAAATGCTTGAAGACGGCAAAGCGGCCATGATCACAGAACTCATTCATATGTCTGAACGGGCTGATGATTTTTTATGGCCCAAGAACGTGATAATGCATGACAATTACGCGTTAATATCAAAACTGGAATATCCGAATTTAAAAATAAATGAAGTGCTTCATGTTAAGGTAGGTTTGATTGAGAACGCGGCTCACAGCATGTTGTTCAATAGCTGGTATCCGGATCACGGCAATATTGTAGAATTCGATACATTTAACAACGCTATTTCTGCTCTGGATCGCGGCGAAGTAGATATAATTATGAGCAGTCAAAACCTCCTTTTAATGCTTACAAATTTTTACGAGTATGCAGATTATAAAACGAATATTGTGTTTGACAGTTCATTTGAAGTCACATTCGGAATAAACAAGGACTATGCCATACTTTGCTCCATTATTGATAAAGCGCTGCGCCTGATAGATACGCGGGAAATATCGGGACAATGGACGCGCAGATCATTTGATTACCGCGCGAAACTGGCGCGGGCGCAGCGTCCCTGGCTGATAGGCGGATCCGCGCTTCTGTTATTCGCGCTTTTGCTTTTATCCATTTTATTGTTCAGAAAACGCATCGATGAACGGCGGCTTGAATCGCTTGTAAGGAAACGCACCGCCGAAGCGGAAACCGCGAATCACGCAAAGTCGGTATTCCTGGCAAACATGAGCCATGAGATACGCACGCCGTTAAATGCAATTATAGGAATGACGGCGATATGCAAGAACGCGAAAGACATAAAGGAAAAAGATTACGCGCTCGGCAAAATAGAAGACGCCTCAGCTCATCTGCTGGGCGTAATAAACGATGTGCTGGACATGTCCAAAATAGAAGCCAATAAACTGGAACTGTCTCCCGTAGAATATATTTTTCCGATAATGCTGCAGAAAACGGTCGCTGTAATCAACTTTCGCTCTGACGAGAAACAACAGAAGCTGCTGCTGAAAATTGATGAAAAAATTCCTGACTTTCTTATAGGCGATGATCAGCGTCTGTCTCAGGTAATTATGAACCTGCTGTCAAACGCTGTAAAATTCACGCCGGAAGAAGGAACCATAAGTCTTGACGCGGCACTTCTTGATGAAGACGATGAAAAATGCGAATTGCGAATAGAAGTTGCAGATAACGGAATCGGCCTGTCGCCCGAACAGATGAAAAAATTATTTACTCCTTTCGGACAGGCGGAAAGCATGACAAGCCGCAAGTTTGGCGGCACCGGGTTGGGACTTGCCATATCAAGACGCATTGTCGAACTTATGGGCGGCAGGATTTGGATTGAATCAGAACTTGGAAAAGGTGCGCGGTTTATTTTTACCATTAAAACGCGAAAAGGCAAGACAAGGCCAATTGACGAACAGGAAGCAAACGCCATGCCTGTCATAAACAAAAATGAGTTCGCGGGTAAAAAGCTGCTGCTTGCGGAAGATGTTGAAATTAACCGTGAGATATTTATTACGCTGATGGAAGATACAGGGCTTGTAATTGACTGCGCCGAAAACGGAAAAATAGCGCTTGATATGGTTTCATCCTCTCCCGGAAAATATGATATTATATTAATGGATGTGCAAATGCCGCAGATGGATGGTTATGAAGCGACTCAGCGCATACGCGCATGGGAAGCGGCGCACTATCCATCCGGACGGACACCGATTGTCGCAATGACAGCCAATGTATTCAGGGAAGACATTAAAGCCTGTCTTGACGCAGGCATGGATGATCATCTTGGAAAACCGCTAGAAATTAACGAGATAATAAAAAAATTACGCAAATATCTGAAAGCGTAGTGTTCCCGGTTGTCAGGGCTTTAAACCCGGCATATCCCATTCATCTGGAATTTTTACCGGCACTCCCCTTGAATCAACAAATGCCCAGGTAACTTTTGCCGCTATTATAATGTCCTCTCCGCGGAAAATTTCCTGTACGAGAGTGCCGCTGGCCGCTCCTTTCTTTACCGGATGCGTTTTTATTACAAGATCATTATCTGTAAATGCCTGCCTTTTATAATCGATCTCAATCCTGGCTATGTACACGCCATAGCCTGCCTTGACCGCCTTCTCATAATCAAAACCAATATCTTTCAGGAATTCATAACGGGCGTATTCCAGGTAATTAAGGTAATTTGCGTTATTTACATGATTGTAACTGTCACATTCATAAGTTCTAACCCTTAGTGTGCATTCTGTGTTCATGGCCCAATTATACTCATTGTACAGGTCTTTGAAAAGTCTCAGGTTTCATGTAATATAATCCATGTTCAAGTATTGCCCGTCATGTTCATCAGAAAAAATTATATTTAATGAAGGAAAAGTTTTCCGCTGCCCGGATTGCGGCTTTACATACTATCACAACATAGCCGCGGCTACCGGCTGTATAATAAGTGTCCCTGAAGGAGATTCCTCTACGGAAAGCAGCCGCGGAGAAAGACTTGTATTCCTCGTCCGTGGAAAAGAACCGGCCATTGGCAAACTCGATCTTCCTGGCGGTTTTGTTGATATTGGCGAAGGCGTTCTTGAAGGGCTTTACCGTGAACTTCGTGAAGAAATTGGCTGGACGCCTCCTGTTCCGGCTGGAAGAGACGGTTTAGCTTCAATTTTTAAGCTTTTCGCTTCATTTCCTAATATTTACGAATATAAGGGAATTAAATATAATACTTGCGACCTTTACTTTTCAATGAATGCTCCTGGTCTTACACTTGAAGATTTACGTTTAGAACAGTCAGAAATAGCCGCTGTTCATTTTTTAAAACAGGAGGAAATAGACTTTGATCAATTTGCGTTTGAATCAACCAGACAGGCAGTCAAATTATATTTAAACATACCATAATACCAAAAATTTCCCGGTTACCCCTGATTAAACAACGGCTTGACTAATTTTAAATTAATCATCATCTTAAAACCATGAGTTTGTATTGTCCAACATCAATGTCCGCAATCCCGGGTGAATACCGCAAGGCGGCAGAACATCTGTTTCCAAGGGAAAGTTTTTTCAGGAGCAGTAAACCGGACTTAAAACCCGCCGCAGAATTCGCAAAAGCCCTTGGAATTGGCGTTGAATATCAGCGTGTATTCGCCCTGGATAAAAACAGCTCAGAATTAATGACATTTCTGGAACATTTTGAAAATAATCTTGACCTGCTTATCCGTAAAACATGGGTTGAAAAGTGCGATGAAGACCGCAAGGATGCTCTACAGGATAAAATTCCTCCGTTGATGATTTTAATTAAGCAGGGGAATTTTTCCAAAGCTATCGATGAATTCGGCAATATTCTGGAAGAACTGGCGTATCTGCTCTTTGGATCTCAGCGCGACCAGAAAGATTTTACCGAATACACTTTCCGCATTGACGTGCAAATGGGGCTTTTTTGGTGGTACGGAAACAAACTGGCCTGTAAAGAGCTGGGCGAAATGAATGAAACCCTGGATAATAAAGTTTTATGGGCGGTTTTACTTATCGGCCTCTGTTATCTGACAAATTTTTAGGAGCGCGTTTATGACCATTGCAGATAACGCCGCCGCGGATTCCCCTTCCGCTGTTTCGTCCGGTTCTGATTTTATCAGTGAATTTATCAAAGAAGATTTGGTCCGCGGGCGATTCAATTATGTGCATACGCGATTCCCGCCTGAACCTAATGGATGGCTGCACATCGGTCACTGCAAGGCGTTTTTTATAGATTTTAACATGGCAGAGCGTTTCGGCGGCAAGTGTAACCTGCGTTTTGACGATACCAATCCAGAAAAAGAAGATATTTCCTATGTCGAGGCGATTAAACGTGACATTAAATGGATGGGTTACGATTGGGAAGACCGTGAATATTACGCTTCCGATTATTATGAATACCTGTACGATCTGGCGGTAAAGATTATCAAAAAAGGAAAGGCGTATGTTGATGATCTGAGCGAGAGTAAAATAAGCGAATACCGGGGAACAGCAGTCGCGGACAAAAACAATATCACTGTGACGCCGCCGGGAAGGAACAGTCCGTACAGAGATCGTTCGGTCGAAGAAAATCTGGATCTCTTCGCGCGTATGCGTTCAGGCGAGTTCGCGGATGGAGCAAAAACACTGCGCGCTATAATTGACATGACTCATCCAAACCTAATAATGCGCGATCCTGTTATGTACCGCATCCGCCGGGAACATCATTACCGCACAGGCAATTCGTGGTGTATCTATCCCATGTATGATTTTCAGCATCCGCTTTCTGACGCGAAAGAGGGAATAACGCATTCACTGTGTTCGCTTGAATACGAAATTCACCGGCCTCTATACGATTGGTTCATCCGCGAAGCTGAAGTGTTCCCCTCGCGGCAGATAGAATTCGCGCGCTTAAACCTGACACGCACCGTTATGAGCAAACGATGGCTGCTGAAACTTGTGCAGGACAGGCATGTATCAGGCTGGGATGATCCGCGTATGCCGACAATTGCGGGACTGCGCCGCCGCGGCTATACGCCCTGCGCGATCCGCAGTTTTATCGCGCAGGTTGGCATCGCAAAAACAGACAGTATGGCGGACATTGCCTTCCTTGAATACTGCCTTCGCGAAGATTTAAACAAACGGGCATTGCGCGTCATGGCTGTTTTGCGCCCTTTAAAACTTATTATAGAAAATTATGATGAAAACAAAACAGAAGAGCTTGAAGCTGTAAACAATCCCGAAGATGAAAACGCCGGAACAAGGCATATAAAATTCTCACGGGAATTATGGATTGAACGCGAAGACTTTGAAGAAATTCCTCCGCCAAAGTATTTCAGGCTTTTCCCCGGCAACTCTGTGCGCCTGCGTTACGCGTATATAATTACCTGCACCGGTTTTGATAAAGATTCTGACGGGAACATTACTGCCGTGCGCTGTACCTACGATCCTGAAACAAAGGGCGGCAATGCCGGCAGCAGCGCCGCTTTTGATAACCGCAGGATTAAAGGCACTATTCACTGGGTAAGCGCATCCCATTCAGTGTCCATAGAGGCGCGCATTTACGATTACCTGTTCAACACGGAAAAACCAATGGAAATAGCTCCCCGCGCGGACGGCAGCGCCGGAGATTTTACCGATAATTTAAATCCGAATTCTCTTGAAATAATCAGCAATGCCAAAGGCGAATCTTCAATCGCCAATACCGCACCCGGTGATGTTTTTCAGTTTGAACGCCTCGGTTATTTTGCACGCGATCCTGACAACGGCGCAGACGGACTTCCGGTTTTTAACAAAACTGTCGGACTGCGCGACACCTGGGGAAAAATAGCGAAGAAAACATAGTATTTTTCAAAAATACACCTCACTAATAAAGTGAAAATGGCTTAAACATGGGTTATCTGGAAATTATTCTAATCGCTGTCAGTTTATCAATGGACGCCTTCGCGGTATCAATAACCCTCGGTTTATCAGTAAAAAAACCAAAGATAATTGAATATTTAATTCCCGGAATTTATTTTGGATTTTTTCAGGCATTAATGCCGCTAATCGGATATTACGCAGGCACATTATTCGCCGATAAAATTATGAATTTTGAACATTGGATAGCTTTCGCGCTTCTTTCCATTATAGGTGCAAACATGATAAAAGAAAGTTTTTCAAAAGACAGCAATAAGGAAACGCCAAATTCATTTCAGTTCATAAAGATGTTATTATTGGCGGTAGCTACGAGCATTGACGCGTTAGCAGTCGGGGTTACTTTCTCTTTCTTTAATGTAAATATTTTTATAACAATTATTATTATCGGTTTTACTACTTTTATTATTTCAATAGTAGGCGTAAAAATCGGCAATCTGTTTGGGATGAAATTCAAAAGCAAAGCGGAGTTCGCGGGCGGTTCCGTTCTTATAATATTGGGAATAAAAATATTAATTGAACATTTATTTTTATAATTAATTGATTGGCAATTGATTTAGAAAGCGGAAGAAGTTATTTCTTCTATTAAACTCTTAAACTCATTTCGCTCTGCTGCGGTAAGCTCATCCGCAGAATAAAGAGCCTTTTCAAATATTTCACCGCAGCGGATGATATCGTTACGCGAATGATCTTCTCCGCGGGAGGCCAGAAGATGACAGTATTCTCCGGGAGCGTAAGAAGGTTTCCATGTCACCAGACGTGTATCGCTTCCCCAGATAATCAGCCGGGCGAATAAAGTCGCGCTTTTGCGTATGTCCCTTTTTTTTGCGTAGGAGTAGGCTCCAAGCAGAGATTCCGCAGCCCTGCGGATTTCATCAGCGCCGGGTTTGCGTAATTTTCGCATACCAGGCGCGCTTTTCATATAATTGGATATGGAAGCCAGAATACTTACAACGCCTTTGGCGAATTCTGCGATTATGCGTTTTAATTTTAAAAAAAACGGCAGCTTATATGGATTGTATCCCCGGTTGAATAAAGGTGAAATTAAAAACCATATAAAAACCAGCGCTAAAAACGCGATAAATCCGTATCGCACATATTTCCAGCCTTCCCAGGGAGATGTATCATTTTGCATCAAATCCTGGAAAAGTATCTGATCATCCGGCGTCGTCTGCGGAATCATTTCCTGTGAGCGCGGCTGTTCCGGCGCAGTCATGCTGGGAAATAATCCCAAAAGCCAGGCAAAAAAGGCGGCTATTACGGAAAAGGGAAGAATGCTTTTATCAGAGGACAGAAGAACCGCGGCAATGATTGCAAACACGGTAAAAACAGCAACCCCTATCATGCGTTTGAACCGGTCAGCCGCGCTGAACGCAAGCCCTTCACCAGCGTAATAATGTTCTCGCCGGATTATTCCAAAAAACGCGGAAATAAAAACTCCTCCCGCCATAATGACAGCTAACAGGATATATAAACCCGGCGGTATGCGATACCCGTAAATTATTCCGGTGAGGGTAATCGCACAGACAAGCGCCAGTTCTATCGTATAATTTCTTCTGGCTTTGCTGATGTTAAGATCTGTGTATTGTATCAGAGACGATTCTTCGACCATTGCCATGCGGAGTTCATCTCCCCTGTATTTTTGAGTGTATTTTTCAAAACTTACGCGGGCGTTAAATATCTGTTTTAATGTTATGACCGAGACCCATAAATAGAGCGTTTCAATGGTAACAAGAATATTTACAAGGTTTGGAAGAAACCGCAGTCTCAAAGGAACATTCAGGCTGGTAACGGAAGAAAAAAAATAAAAAACCGCCATAATGATAAACCCGCCGCGAATGTTAGCTGCAACACGGCTGGCCTTGATATCCTTCATAAAATCGCAGTAGAAAGACGCCGCCAGCGCGGCTAAAAAGCCGCTTGCAAGCAGAAAAGCAGCGGGGAAGCTGATATGCTCTGGTAGAAATTCTTTTAAAAGAAAGACAAGTGCGGTAAGCACGGCAAGCGGCATATAAAGAGCCAGGAGCGAGTAAAACGCACCGGCGGAGAGAAATCCGTCCCTGCGAAAATCCCGCAGCTTTTGGTTTTTGTCAGACAATTTCAAACCCTTGTTCTTTAATTTGATAACGGCGTGAGTTTCCAGGAGCCAGAGACGGCACTGAACGCTCATCAATGATCAGGTATTCAAGAGACAGGTGATGCCTTTTTAATGAATTCAAACTGATATAGGCTTCGTCGCCCAAATCAGGGCCGATATACACATAACGCGTTCCATAAGACAGATACTTGCCCTGTTCTAGCATTATCATCGCGCCCGCGCGAACGCCGTCAGACACGGGCTGCACGGCATCCCAATCCGCTGATAAATCCACAGCGGCGAGCCGTTCAAGTATATGAACAAGAGTAAAAGCCGATGGCGGAATAACAGAAAGCCCTTTTTCATGGCAGGACAAATAAAAAATAATTCCCACCTCCTGTTTTTCTACTGAAGCTTTCAAACAAAGAGCGGCGGCGGCTTCTATAGCGCGTTCCATATACGCGCCGTGTTTTCTTGCGGGATATTCGCCTTTATTCAGACTGAGGAAGATCATCAGGGGACAGGAAACTGTCGCCTCATATTCATTTATCACAAGACCGCCCGATTGCGATTGCGCCGTTACGTGAAATTGAGACATGCGGGCGCTGACCTTCCAGTTTATGCGCCGCAGTTCATCGCCGCTCTGATAGGGACGAAGGGATCTTCGCCGCGTAATATCTTCAAACAACCGGTTGGAAGTAAGCATATTGCCGAGGGGAATGCCTCCGGGAGGCTTAATGGCGATGGAACGGAAGACAGGGTAAACAAACACCCTGGAAGTACCGCCTGATGTTAGTTGAAACGGAAACAATCCTAAAGGATCAGAGCCGCGCACGGTTACGGGACCGATATTAAAAACTCCCCTGTCGCCGCAGTACCCCTGCCATTTCATCAGCGTCCATGAACGCTTGAACAAACTGCGCAGTATCTTGTTGTCTCTGAAAACGGCGATAGGCCCCGGAGAATCGTTTATTACAAGCATAAAGGCGGGAAGCAGGCTTTTATTTTCAATGCGTATATCAACATTTAACCATTCATGCCTGAATACCCGCAGTTCTTCATCACAGCGTATTATGTTTATGTTTCTGATAATATATTCACTGTATAGCCGCGAGCCTATGATGATAAACAAAAAAAACAGACAAAAAAATTGTATAAACGCAAGAGATGAGAAAAGGAACACGGCGGTAAAAACTGAAACTCCGGAAATTAAAAGTTTTTTACCTGATATAAAAACGGTGTTCCGCGAAGAAGGAAACATCTTCATGATGAAGTCCGGTACTCCGGAACCAGAGTAGAATCCAGAATGGACTGAATGATCCTGTCAGGCTTAACTCCTCTTACAAATGCATCTGAAGACAGCAGAAACCGCTGCCTGAAAACGCTCGGCGCCATATCTTTGACATCTTCGGGAGTGACATAATTTCTGTTTCTTATGGCGGCGTAAGCCTGGGCGGCGCGATAGAGCGCAAGACTTCCTCGCGGAGATATGCCTGTGCGAAGACGCTGTTCGTTTCTCGTTGCCGCGACAAGGGCAAGAAGATAGTCTTTCACTACAGGATCAACATATATGCGGCTTACAGCTTCCTGCAGAGGCGCAATCTCTTCCGCCGAAGCTACAGGTTTTATATCTGTAACAGGATGGGTAATACGGCGCTGATTTTCAAGTATCATGGCTTCAGCGCCGGCTTGCGGATACCCTATGCTCAGTGATAAAAGGAAGCGGTCTTTCTGTGCTTCGGGCAGGGGAAAGGTTCCCTCAAATTCAACAGGGTTTTCTGTTGCCATAACAAAAAAAGGTTCAGGCAGGGCGAGGCGCTTTCCTTCGATCGTTATCTGGGTTTCACCCATCGCTTCCAGAAGCGCGGACTGGGCACGCGGGGTGGCGCGGTTAATTTCATCAACAAGAACAAATTGATTTACAATAGGTCCGGGCCGGTAAACGAACTGCCCCTTCCTGCCGTCATCATCCTGCCGCCACACCGAAACCCCAAGAATATCCGCGGGCAGTAAATCGGGCGTGCATTGAATTCGCGCGAAGCCTAGATTTAAACTGGCGGCGAAAGCGCGGGAAAGAATGGTTTTTCCGGTTCCCGGCACATCTTCCAAAAGCACATGTCCGCGCGCGAGAAAAGCGGTAATAAGCATATCAACTACTTCAGTCTTGCCAAGAAAAACAGTCTCAATATTTTCCCTAATTTTACCGGCAAATTCCGCAACTGGTAGAATATCTTTCATGGTTTATTATACTTTATTAATAATAAATAATATACATTCTTGTTTTTATAATATTATAATGTAAAAACAACCACTATATAAATATTGACAGATATATAATTTCTATTATAATTTTATTAATGAATAAAACAATTACTGTTATTCAACAAACCGATGATAAAAACTCTGGATATGTTCCTGGTACCAAAGAAGAACGAATTTCAATGGTCTGGCCATTAACCTTCGAAGCAGTTTCATTGAGTAAAAAATACAATGCTAAACAAACATTACAAAGAAATATTATTAATATTATCAGAAAAAAAAGTTAAATTTTTACTTGTAGGCGCATATGCTATGGCTGTCCATGGGTATCCTCGTTCCACGATGGATATTGATTTATTTGTTATGCCTGATCCGGAAAATGCTGTTTTGGTTCTTCAAGCGCTTGATGATTTTGGCGCGCCTGTTAAAAATTTATCCGCCGCAGAGCTTCAAAAAGAAGGATTAATTTTCCAGATAGGTGTTGCTCCGTGCAGGATAGACATACTTACATCAATTGACGGGATTAATTTTGAAGATGCTTATGCCCGTTCAGAAACTTTTAATATTGATGAAGTTCAAATTCATGTTTTGTCGGTTCATGACTTAATTGTTAACAAACGCGCCTCCGGAAGAATAAAAGATTTAGCTGACGCAGAAACACTTGAAGAAGGTTTAGTATAGAAAAATATGTTATGCGTCATTTCCATACTTCAAACGATCGCCGCATAAAAACGCTTATGTCAATTCCGTATACTTTGTTTATGATTTTACTGTTCAGCACTTCATCTATTTTTCCGTTTGCTGCGATTGTTCCGTTATCCAATACAATCGCGGTATCTCCAAAAAGACGGGCCATGTTCAGATCGTGGAATACGCCAATTAATGTTTTGTTGTTTTCCTTTACCCATGATTTTAAAAAATCCAGAAGTTCTATCTGGTGTTTAAGATCAAGGTGATTGGCAGGCTCGTCAAGTAAAATTAAATCGGGTGTCTGCGCGAGGGTTCTCGCGAGGAAAACACGCTGCAATGTTCCGCCTGAAAGCTCGTCGATCATCCTGTCTTTTATGTCCCATATATCCAGTTTAGTTAAAATATCTTTTACTATTGATTTATCTTCGGCGCAAGGATTTTTCAGAAAGCCCTGTAAATACGCGTATCGTCCCATTGATACTGTTTCGTATACAGTGTAGGGAAAAAAAACCTGGGCGTTCTGGCTTAATAGCGCGATTTTTTTTGCGAGTTCTTTGCGCGTAACAGAGGAAATATCATCTCCGTTCATGGTAACAGCGCCGCGGTAATCAATAATGCGCGCTATAGATTTAAGCAAAGTGCTTTTGCCGCATCCGTTCGGTCCCAGCACGCAAAGGCTCTCTCCCCTTCCCGCGCTGAAACTTATGTTGCATATAACATCCGCGCTTCCGTATCCGGCGAATAAGTTTTTTACTTCAAGCATATTCAATTTTTTCCCCTATAAAACCCAGCGGTTAAATTTTTCTTCTTCTGAAATAAACCCACGCGAAAAACGGCGCGCCGATCAACGCTGTAATCGCGCCAACAGGCAATTCCGAAGGAGAGACAACCGTTCTTGCGACAAGGTCTGTGCAAACCATAAGCGAGCCACCCAGAATAAATGACATGGGTATCAAATGCCTGTGGCGCGAACCTGTAATCCTTCGCGCCGCGTGAGGGGCGATAAGATCAACGAATCCTATAACGCCGCTGAGAGCGACAGAAGCTCCTGTAAGCACGGCGCAGAAAGCGAGCAGTTTTTTTCTTAGCGAGCCTGTTTCCACCCCGGAGGATTTTGCCTGATCGTCGCCGAAACTTAAAACATCCATTTCCTTTGTGTAGAATATAATACCGGCTGTTCCGGTAACCAAAAACGGCAGCAGAAGCCACACATACGTCCAGCCGCGCAGCGCGAAACTGCCCATCTGCCACAGGGCGATGCGTCTGAGATCATCTGAAAATATTGCGCTTAACATTGTTAATACCGCGTTTAAAAAGAGAGATAATACCATACCGCACAGAATTATTGTGTTATTCGACATTGACCGGTCGATGCGGGAAGAAAAAGCGGCTACAAGAAAAACTGTTAAAAGGCCGAAAATGAAACCTGTCAGCGGCAACGTAAAACCGCCAAGCAGCGGGATCGCAATTCCGCTGACGATAATTATTCCCGCGCCCAGGGACGCGCCGGATGAAACTCCCAAAATGTAGGGGGAAGCCAATGGATTGCGCAGTATGGACTGGCAGACAGCGCCGCTCATCGCAAGAGAGCCTCCGACAAGAAAGGCAAGCAGCACCCTGGGAAGCCGCAGAAGCCACACAATTGAAACATTTCTTGAATCTATTTCCTGCGAAAGCGGCAGACGGAAAACCTTATGCAGCGTTATCAGCAATGTATCAGCAATTGAAATGTTTGCACTGCCCAAAGACGCTCCTGCCGCGATTATAAAAAGCGATATAACCGCGCCCAGGATAACGCGCTTGCTGTTACTCATAAATTTGCGGGTACACAGCCTGCGACATTTGCCGCAAAGCTAAAATAATGCGCGCTGACGGCCGTGATGATGAATCGTTGTCTATCATGTAAACGCGGTTATTAATTACCGCGTCAATGTTATTAAAACCGTCTCTGCTTTTAATTTCTCCGGTTGGATCATCAATGTAATTTACGCTTGTCAGAATCACATTAGGATTTCGTTCGATAACAGCTTCCGCGCTTGGCATTACAAGCCAGTCTTCGTTTCCGAAAATATTTTTCGCGCCGATAATTGTAATCATATCATCTATATAACTGTCTTTTCCGAATGCCATCATATAAGGCGGCGCGGAAAGTTCAAAATACACAGTAGGCCTATTCACGTAATGCGATGTCTTCTGCGATATGTTATCCGCAATCTGCGCGATCTGCGCCCTGGTTGAAGCGATTAACTGATCGCCCTCTTTTTTCGCGTCCAGAAGATCCGCTACAAATTCAATATCCTTGTACATTTCATCAACGCTTTTGCTCATGGAAATGTATACCACGGTGATGCCAACTTCACGTAACAGTTTGAACGGATCCTCTCCCGTACCTGTGGGATTATGACCGCTGGCAATTAAAAGATCAGGTTCAAGATTGATAATCGCTTCCGCGTCCGGATAGAAAAAATCCAGCAGCGGAAGGTCAGCGGGGATTCCCGAAACATTCGCAGAATGAACATCTATGGCGACAAGTTTGCCCGCCTGTCCAATATCAACAATAATTTCCGTATTGGAGGGCGCTGTAGAAATAATTCTGTTAAATGGCCCCTTAATAATTACCGGTATTCCTGAACGGTCAATTATTTCCCTTTGTTTTTCAGCTTTACAGCCGAACGCGAACAGTGTTATTAACACGATTAAAATAATTTTTGTTACTCGCATATTATTCTCCTTTCCTGTAAGTATTAAAATTTGCTTTTAATCCCAGAGACAGTGAAATCCCAGGCATTGGATAATCGTTAAACGATTCATAAGATGTATTTAATATATTCCGTAAATCGCCAAAAAAAGAAAAATCCTCTCCGAAATCCTGCTTTACTCCTGCGTTTAACAGAAAATAAGGTTTCAGTGAAGTCAGGTTCGCGGTGTTATGATAACGCAGGCTTTCATAATGTCCGCTTACCGTGAAAGAGCCGCTGTTCCACGCGATTTCCGCAGAACCGTTTATTGTATGTTCGGGACTGTAGGGAATGCGCTTGTTGGAAGAAAATGTATAACCGTAACTTAAAAGATAGCTTAAAATGTATTGATATGTAAGCGACATTGTAATTTTATTAAACGGCCCTTTGGATAATGGAATTTCAGATAAAAATCTGTTTTCCAGCCCGAAAAACACCGCTTCTCCGACATTTTCCGGCCGCCATATATTTCCGCTTCCTGAAAACCAGTGAATTGAATCTTTTATCCACTGGGTAAAAAATACGCTTTCCAGATACATGTTTTCCGTTATGTGCCATTCCGCCCCTAAATCCGCGCCCCAGCCGTCTTCGGGTTTCAGATCAGGATTTCCGGAGCCGCCGCCGCCATTCCAGTACAGTTCTTCAAAATCAGGAAATTTAAAACTGCGAAAATAATTGTTTCTGACTGCAAGCTGTTCTGTAACTTCCCACAACAGTCCAAATTTTGGTATAATTGCGGCGTTTGCGGCTCCTTCAGCCATTTGATTCGCTCCTGAAAAAACCGCCTTAATTGACGGAATTAAAAGTAATTGTTTTACCGGTTTAAACTCCGCTGTCAAATAAACACCGCCGTCGTGCCGGTTCCGGCTGCCGATTTCAGTTGAATCGATGATGATAAAACGGTAATCAATCCCGCTCCCAAGGGCGAGCTGTTTTAAGGGATACCAGTTCCAGCGGTTTATTACCGCAAGGCTGTGCTGATCGTGACGCGAAAACACATCCGCGGGCGAAGTATAATCCCTTCTGCTGAAATGCCATGTAAACGAAGCTTCTGTTGCAAGATCATCATGAAAAACACGCGGCGCGTCAAGCATAAAGTTCTGACGGGCGGAAAAATCCTTCTGGCTTCCAATGTTACCCGAAAAACCGGAAACCGGAAAATTGCTGTCTCCGAAAAAAAAGTTTGATGATGTAATCAGTTTTGTATAATCCGGCAGTTCCCAGACAAATGATACAGATGCACCGGTATTTTTTACTTCATTGTTGTCCTTGCGGCGGGAGTAGTTATAATGGTCTGTAAAAATAAAATGATTTTCCGCCCTGTTGAAAAAAATGTTAGCTGTCAATGAAAACGCTTCTCTTCCATAAGCCGCGGAAACTGAATAATTCTGCGTATCAAAAAGATCTTCCCATTGCGGATTTTGCGTTTCGCCGTTTCTGTCCCTGTATGTATCAGATATGTAAGAAGTATTTAAAACAGAAGCAGTAAGCTTTAACCCCTGCTCCTGTTTCTTTACCGTTATAATGTTGACAATTCCCCCAAACGCGCCTGATACATTGTACTTTGAGTCGGAGCCGCCGTAAATTACCTCGATACGTTCAATAGAATTTATATTAATCTGGCTTATTTCAAATTTTCCGTCCAGCGAAGAATTAACAGGCGTTCCGTCAATTAAAAACGCAATACGCTTTGAATCAAAACCGCGCAAATTAATGCCGGCCTGATTCCCGTAAGCGCCGTATCGTACAATGTTCAAACCAAGTGTTTCATGTAACAGGTTTACAAGATCGCCCGCGCTGCTGTTCTCTATCTGTTCCTTTTCAACAACCTGTATGTGCTGACTTCTCTGCACAGTCCCCGTAACCATGATACCCTCGTCTTCGTAAAAGAAAAAATATTCATCATCGGTTATGTCCTGCGCAAAAAGGAGAAAAGGAAGTAACAGGAACAGCAGCAGGAATTTCATTTTGTATATCCGGAACCCCAATATGTTACATGAGTGTCAGCATTATCAACAGTAAATGTTTGTTTTGCTTCATTTAACGTATCTGCTTCAATGATGGCAAATGATACATCAATTGCATTCGCAAGAAATACATGAGATGATGTATAATCTTTATAATATACGCCGATATAATCGTTAGTCGTAATACCTGTCTCTGATGAATTTATTTTTATAATCAGAACGCCCGCATCTTGTGAAAAATCGACAGCTGCTGCGATAGTTCCTTTAAATTCAGTAAAACCAAATCCATCATCAAATTCAAGTGCACTTGCCGTTATGGTATAACTGCCGCCAAAATCATCTGACCACTCTCCAACCGGTACAAATCCAGTATCCTCATGATTGTCATCTCCAGGACATCCCAAAAATAAAAAACTTGCAACTAACGCCAGAATCACAAAGTTACTTGCGCGTTTTACAAACACCGCGCAAACCTTTGCGTTCTCCGCACCGCGAACAAAATGTTCGATGCGCCTCTGAGAGAAAAATTTCATAACTTGCTCCTTTTCGGAGAAAAGACATGTCTGACCATTAAGCTAAAGCCTTAAAAGTCAGGCAAAAAAGACCGGTCTACACCATGGACGAGGGAATCGTTTTGACAGGTAGATTCAATGCAAGCATTGTCAATGAAAACATTGCGGCTTTTCACAGGCTCTTCCTCGAAGCTTGGAAAAAAATGTACGCTTTCACAAGAAAGCGCGCCACGGATGGCGAGTATACCAAAGTTTCCTGACTTATGGGCAATTTTCCTGTCGGTCTTCCCGGTTTTCACCAGTGACCGTTAATGACAGAATCTTCCCAATTACAGTTACGGGTTAGCGGGGGATTTTCACCCCACTTCCTTTGAAATATACGTTTACAGCTTATTTTTTCTGAATAATATTGTCAATAGATTCTCTCATTCCTTGACGGTTTTAAATAATATTATTATATTATAAATAATAAAGTTTGTTTAGAAACAAACAAACTACAATATATCTATAAATATTCGTATCTTTCATCAAAAACTTCAAACAAATTATTCTCTACACCTGAATGTAAATAATTTAATCAATTATCAAAAGCATAATTTGAGGTTTTGATTAGATACGAATGTTTATTGAAATAACAAGGAGTAAGAAAATGAAACTCAAATTCAAACTAAGTATTATGGTGATTGCCATTGTCGCGGTCATCGTAACGGGAATCGCGGTACTTCTCCTGCGTGAGGCTTCTAATATAAGCCTGGAATTGAGCCTGGAAAACCTCGAACGCACGATCGAAAGGGAAGTCAATTACTGGAAGGGCCGGGAAGACGGTCATATTCTGGCGTTGAATACTCTTAGCGCGATTATGGAAGATTTTGAAAGCCTGCCGCCGGAAACAAGGCGTGATCAGTTCGACAGCCTGCTGAAGGGCGCTCTGCTTGAAAACGAAAGATGGGGGATGAGCTATTCAATCTGGAAACCCAATGCCCTGGACGAAATGGACGAGCAGTACATAAGCAGGGTGGGTTCCGGTCCGACAGGGCAATACGCCATGACCGTCACCAAGGAAACAGGCGTTATTACAACCCGCGCCAGCACTGATATAGCCCATACCATGGAACATTTAAACAGTCCTATAGCCAGAAAAGACCGGTTTGATGATCCAATACCCATGAGGATAAACGGAAAAGATTCCTACGGGCTTATAATACAGGTTCCTATCATTCACCCCCGTACCAATGAAGTAATCGGAGCCGTAGGCTGTCTTCTGGATATGTCCGTTATACAGCCCACACTGGAACAAACCATGAAAGAAAACGATGATATCGCCCTTATGGTGATGTATTCAGGCAACGGAGACATTCTTGCTCATTTCCTTCCGGAAAGAATCGGCAAAAATATGTTTGATGTAGATGTTGAATACGGAGACGCAAAACAGGCGGCGTTTGAAGCGATTAAAAACGGTGAAAAATTTTCCGGTAAGTCTTATGATCCGACGCTTAACACAAATATAATAATGTCAATGCATTCATTCCCGATAGGTAACTCGGATCAAACATGGTCGATACTGATAGGAGCCTCCGAATCGCATATACTAAAACCTATTTACGACATAACAAGATTTACCATTATATTGGCGGCGATCTCAATTCTTATAGGAGCGGTAATAACATATTTTATACTGCATTATGTTACCAAGCCTTTGGTTTCTGTAGCGGAAACCCTCAAGGACATATCCGAAGGCGAAGGAGATCTGACCCGGTCCATATCCACAAATTCAAATGACGAGATCGGCGACCTGGCCAGGTACTTCAATAACACGCTGGATAAAATTAAACGCCTTGTTTTATCCATAAAAAATGAATCGGTTACATTGTCCAATGTCGGGACAGACTTGGCCGGAAATATGAATCAGACCGCCGCTGCGATAAATCAGATCACATCAAATATCCAGAGTATCAAAGGACGGGTAATAAACCAAAGCGCAGGCGTCAGCCAAACCCATGCGACAATGGGACAGGTTGTAGGCAATATCAACAAGCTGGATCAACTGGTTCAGGAACAGAGTAAAAATGTCGCGCAAGCCTCGTCCGCCATTGAGCAAATGGTCGCGAATACCCACTCGGTTACAAATACCGTTATCAGCAACGCCAATAATGTAAAGATATTAAAGGACGCATCGGAAGTGGGGCGCACTGGTCTGAATGAGGTTTCCGCTGATATTCAGGAAATATCCCGTGATTCAGAAGGTCTTATGGAAATTAACTCGGTAATGTCAAATATATCAAGCCAGACCAATCTGCTTTCCATGAACGCGGCGATTGAAGCGGCTCACGCAGGAGAAGCGGGAAAAGGTTTCGCCGTTGTCGCCGATGAAATCCGCAAACTTGCGGAAAGTTCAAGCGAACAGTCCAAAACCATCAGTATTGTCCTGAAAAAAATTAAAGGCTCCATTGATAAAATCACGCAGTCAACTGAAAACGTTTTAACAAAGTTCGGCGCAATAGACAACAGTGTCAGGGTTGTAGCGGAGCAGGAGGAGAATATCCTTCACGCGATGGAAGAACAGGGAGTTGGAAGCAAACAAATTCTGGAAGGCGTCGGCAAAGTAAACGATATTACAAGCCAGGTAAGAAACAGGTCGGAAGAAATGCTTCAAAACGCGCATGAAGTTATCCGTGAAAGCGAAAATCTTGAAAAAGCGACTCAGGAGATCGAATGCGGCATGAATGAAATGGCTACAGGCGCCAATCAAATCAATTTAGCTGTAAACCATGTCAATGAAATAAGCGGCATGAACCGCAACGGAATTGATGTTTTAATAGGGGAAGTGTCAAGGTTTAAAGTAGCGTAGCGAACAGATATAAGATTTGATGTTCACATTTTCTATAACTCCGTCCTTTGGGGCGGAGTTTTTTATTAATTCTGTATCACTAGGCATTAAATGACAATCCATGCTACAATATTCCCATATCTTCAAACCAAAAAAGAGGAAAAAAATGGCTGAAAAGAATATTGACATGATTGATGGCAATAGCGCGGCAGCACATGTAGCGCACGCGTTGAGCGAAGTAATCGCGATTTATCCGATTACCCCTTCCAGCCCGATGGGAGAGCTCTCGGATGAGTTTTCCGCCCAGGGGCATAAAAATATCTGGGGAACAATTCCGGTTGTAGCTGAATTACAATCCGAAGCGGGCGCGGCGGGGGCAGTGCATGGGGCGCTGACAACAGGCGCTTTATCCACCACATTTACCGCTTCTCAGGGCTTACTGCTCATGATACCTAATATGTATAAAATCGCCGGTGAACTCACCGCCACAGTTTTCCATATATCAGCGCGCGCCCTTGCGACATCGAGCCTTTCAATTTTCGGCGATCACCAGGATGTGATGGCCTGCCGCCAGACCGGCTGGGCAATGCTTGCTTCCAACAGTGTTCAGGAAGTTATGGATTTGGCGCTGATTGCCCACGCTTCCACTTTACGCTCGCGCGTTCCTTTCCTTCACTTTTTTGACGGTTTCCGCACCAGTCACGAACTTCAGAAGATTGAGAAACTTTCTCACGATGAAATGCACCAGATGATCGATGACGATCTTGTCGCGGAACACCGCAAACGCGGACTGACCCCAGAAACCCCGACTATTCGCGGTACAGCGCAGAACCCGGACACATATTTCCAGGGACGTGAAGGCGTTAATAAATATTACGAAGCTGTTGCAGCTATCGTACAGAAAGAAATGGAAAAATTCGCCAAAATGACAGGCCGTTCATATAACATCTTTGATTACTACGGCGCGAAAGACGCTGAAAAATTGATAATCATCATGGGTTCCGGCGCCGACACTGTCGAAGAAACAATCGACTACCTGAACAGCAAAGGCGAAAAAACCGGTATGATTAAAGTACGCCTCTTCCGCCCCTTTGACGCGAAGCACTTTGTAAAAGCGATACCTTCTACAGTAAAATCAATCGCCGTTTTAGACCGTACCAAAGAGCCGGGATCACTTGGCGAGCCTCTTTATGAAGATGTACGCACGGCTATCGCGGAAATGCAATTTTCAGGCGAGTTCAAAGGCAATCCGCTTGTTTTGGGCGGACGTTACGGCCTCGGTTCAAAAGAGTTTACCCCATCCATGGTAAAGGCGGTTTTCGATAACCTTTCAGGTAAGAAAACCGCCAATTTCATCGTTGGTATACATGATGATGTTCTTGGAAAGAGCCTTGATTATGATCCGCATTTCTTCATCGCTGAAGAAGGCATGAATGAAGCGCTGTTCTACGGACTCGGCTCGGACGGAACAGTCGGCGCGAACAAGAATTCAATAAAAATTATCAGCGAAGCAAGACCGGAACTTAACTGTCAGGCGTACTTCTCATATGACTCCAAAAAATCCGGCGGCTTTACAGTCTCGCACCTGCGCTTCGGCAAGGGCAAGATTCGCAGACCGTATCTTATCAATGCAGCGGACTTCCTCGCCTGTCATAAATTCGCCTATATGGAAATGTATGATATGCTCTCTAAACTTAAACCGGGCGGAACCTTCCTGTTGAACAGCCCCTACAAAGGTGCGGATGTCTGGAGGGATCTTGCGGTAGAAGTCCAGAAAAAAATAATCGATAAAAAGCTGAAATTCTATGTTATCAACGCCGCTGAAATTGCGCGTAATACCGGAATGGGCAACCGCATCAACACAGTTATGCAGGCCGCCTACTTCAAAATTTCAGGCGTACTGCATGAAGATGAAGCTGTAAAACTCATGAAAGAACACATTGAACACTCCTACGGCAAAAAAGGCAAAGATGTTGTTGAAAAGAACTATAAGACAGTAGACGCGGCTTTAGGCGCTGTTGAAGAAGTGAAGTATCCTTCATCAGCTGATGGAAATGTCCACATGAAAGTGCCGTTTGCGACAGCGAAAGATGGATCCCGTCCTGAAGCAAAATGGATCAGGGAGACGCTCGGAGCTGTATCCTTCCAGGACGGCGACAATCTGCCTGTCAGTAAGCTCCCCGCGGACGGAACATTCCCTACAGCCACTACCCAGTACGAAAAACGCGCTGTCGCGGAACTTGTTCCAGTCTGGAATCCTGATGTTTGTATTCAGTGCGGTAACTGCACTGTGGTATGCCCCCATGGCTGTATCCGCATGAAAAACTTAAGCGATGCAGAAGTTGGAAAAGCTCCGAAAGGATTTAAGTCAGCGGCAATTAAACCAAAAGCGGTTGACGGCATGAAAGCGGCGCTTGCTATTTCCTGCGAAGATTGCATGGACTCAGGGGTTTGCGGTCTTTGTATCAACATCTGTCCGATGTCAAAGAAAGCCGATACTCCTCATGCCCTTACAAAGAAACCTTATGCAGGCGATATTGAATTCCACGCGGAACAAGTCGCGGTTTGGGATTATTTCTTAAGTTTGAAAGAAACTCCTGCGGAAGGCGAACTCAACAATCCCAAGGCTCTTGCCTATAAACGTCCGTTGTTTGAATTCTCAGGCGCTTGCGGCGGCTGCGGTGAAACTCCCTATATAAAACTTATGTCTCAGCTTTTCGGCGATCATGCGCTTATCGCGAATGCCACAGGCTGTTCCTCGATTTACGGCGGAAACCTGCCAACCACCCCGTACTGCCAGAGAGCGGACGGACGCGGTCCGGTATGGGCAAACAGCCTCTTTGAAGACACAGCGGAATTCGCGCTTGGCTTCAGGCTTACAAGCGACAAGCTCGCAGTCCACGCCCGCGAAATGGCGGAAAAAGCCAAGGGCGAAGGCATTGCAGCCGCGATCATTGATAAA
>WQSN01000025.1 GCA_009787835.1 Treponema sp. | reverse complement strand
CTATTGGAAAACATTAAATCATCATAAGAATTTTTCATAGTTGTATAAAGGCTTTGGTAATACACTCTTTTATCCATAATGATATTTTCATTAAATTCTTTCATTCTGGCTGTGGTTAATTGATAATTTACATTGTATAAATCAGGATTTATATCGCCATATAATTTTCCGAAAATATCGAGCGCTTTTTTTCCTATTTTTGAATGAATAATATTTTTTTTATATATCAGGCCAGCCAGTTCCGAGCCGTGATGCGGCGTTGATATTGTAGTTAAACTTGCGATTTTTTCTCCAAAATTATATTTCCATATCAGATAACGGGAATCAATTCCCCCCTTTGAGTGCGAAATAATATTTACTTTTTCCGCTTTGGTCTCTGATAATATTTTTTCTATATTTTCTTTTAATACTTTCGCGTTTGATTCAAAACTGCCCCATGAATCGGTATTTCCAAAAAATACCTGTATGCCCTTTTTATTCAATGTTTTTGGAATTCTTCCCCAGAAATTAAAATATTTGGTCCTGTCATTGGCGATAATTCCATGCACCAGCACTACAGGATATTTTAATGACGGATTGTCAGCCATATTATTATTGAATATTTTTGATTACTCAGGCAGCGGCGGTATTTCCTGTATGTATACCGAATTGAATCTTGGCTTTCCGAAGGAATATCTCAGCGCTTTAACACTCTCGTCTGTTAAAATTAGCTGTTCATTGCCTTTATTCCATAACTTATAGTTTTTTCCGGCTTCAAGCGGAGGGCATCGGAATATTCCCTTTCTTCTTTCGCTATGAAAATCATTCACATAATATATAAATACTCTTAAATTTAACGGCTTTCCAGCGGGGAATGTTACGCGCTGCCAGTCTGTTTCATTTTCCGGAGCCGGAATATCTAATGATTCAAAATCTACCAGCCTGACGCCGTTGTATCTTTCGACGCCGTGCCCGATTCCATTATGCCTGACAAAAGTAATTGTCGCTGTATCATCCGCGCTCTGCGTAAATGAATAAGGCACAAGCTCATACTGTGTCGCGCATCCAGAAAAACAAAACACGGCGGCAATAATTAAAAATAAATTATTTTTGATTTCCATTATATCCTCTTTATATGCACAGATAATAATTTCCTAAAAAGTATCCAGGTATGCGTTTATATTTTCCATGGCTTGCGTACTGTTCAAATCAGTTATCGGGCCTGAAGCCATGAGTACCTGATTAATTTCATTTTTTAATAAATTTGCCGTTTCAAACATTTTCCTGTATAGTTCTGAAAACGATATATTTGCTTTTTTAATGGGGTCATGTCCGTAATAAATTCCTGCCGCCTGTTTAAAGGAGCCGGATTCTTCAAGGCGTGTAACAAGGTTCCCATTTGAATCAAAAATAATTAATTCCGCCGTTATATCAAAATCTGCGTAATCGGTCGGCGCGCCGAGAATAACCAGCGGAGTTGCAACCGCTAAGGGCGCAAAATATAATCCTGCTACTACTACATACACTGTAACCAATATTGGCGCCAGAAGTATAGCAGCCGCGCCGATATCCGGACCGCTGTAGTTAAACCATTTATCTATACCTAAAGCTTCACCCCAGCCTTCATAAAACTTCAAAATGTTAAAATTACTGTGAGCGCCGCGGAAAGCAATGTAATAATAACCGTATTCTTCACTGCTGGTATTTAAAAGGCCTTCTTTCATCAAACTTTCGCTCTGACGGACTATTTCCCTGTCGCCGAAATATTTTAAATTCAATATCTGCCGCGAACCTGAATCCACAGTTAAATCCATATCCTGATAATTAATTCTATTGGTAACACAGCTTGAGAAAAATGAAATTATGCAAAGAATTGTTATTATTAAGTTAAAAATTCTTTTTTTCATGATAAATTCCCATTATCATTGCTTCTTTCCGCCAATGGGAAGATTGGCTAATTCAATATTTGCCTTGAGTATTAATGATGTGGAAAAAAAACCGCAACTGACAAAATATTCACTGGGCGGCGTTACAGGCTCGGCTGTTTTGGTAATTGAACCGTTTAATCTGAATAACATTCCAAACCCGTTTTTTCGTCCCTTTCTCCCGGATAAATCAAAGCCAATATCNCCATACCATCCTAAATAAGGNAATAATTTAAATTCATAGANGTCATTTGAACCGTAAACAGGAAAATTTGCTGTGCCTCCGGCTCCCAATGTAAAANCCCTTCCTGAAAAACGAATGCCAAACGGNACAGTAACATAAGATGCGAAGTAATAGCCGTTAATATCGACTGGAGAAGCTCCGCTGTCGGCTGCAATCCCGGCAATTAGCCAGCCAATAACCGGTACCATAAATAACGCTATCATTTCCGTATTGACATCATTTACAAAAAAATGGAAATTGCCGCTATAGCCTATTCCTGTCCCCAGCGCCAGAAAATCGGTAAGGTAATAATCAAATGCCATTCGTAAAGAAAAATCAATGCCGGGGAACATGCTGTAATCAGACATCAATGAAACAGACGGTAGCGCAATGCCAATCTGAGGTTCTATGCCAAGCATGAGATCGCCTGCATCATGAGCATATACATTGCCCGCTGTCAAAGCCAAAACCACAATTAATAACAAGAAAGTTCGTTTCATAACACACTCCTATAAATATATTTGGTATTTTATATTGGATATTATTTCAAAATAGTGAATTATACACATTAATATAACATGAGATTTTTAGAAAACAAGTAAGAAAAAGTATACTTTTTCCGGAAATATACGCGATTATTTAAACATTGTGTCAATCTGCGGAAAAATTATTTTCCACAGCGTTGTTTTTATGATATTCCATAAATACATGCAATAATTCGCGGTTATTCTTTATCCCCAATTTTTTATATATTGAATATGCGTGCTTTTTCACCGCAGAAAGGGATATAAATAACTTTTCCGCGATTTGCGCGTATGTAAGCCCGCTGCAAATAGTCAGCGCAACCTCATTTTCCCTTTTGGTTAATGACGGTATTTCCGTTTTGCCGAAAAATTCGCCCGGCAGCCTGTGAACCTGCTGTTCACAGGTTTCAGAGCCTGTTGTAAAAGTTACATCTTTTTTAGCTGTACGGTTTACGCAATAGACCAGTCCCGGTATTTGATACGATAATGTAAAGACAGCCCAAAACAGCGAAGACACATACGATATTTCAAATACCAGCACAGAGAAGGGAATAAGCGAAGCCATAAATACGGCAAACAGAATAACGGTAATTTTGGTGACATTCTGCATCTTCCGTTCCAGTGAATTTTTTTCGTATTTATTTTTCCTGTTTAAAAATACAGGCGCGGTTAAAAAACAATAAAAAACAATTCTAGAAATAAATAAAATATCCAGAACGTTATGCGCAAGCAGAATGTTTTCAATAATCGTTTCTGTTATAACCAGTACTGGAATAATCTTAAAATATTTTTTTTCGACATCAAATAAGCAATAACCCCATAAAGGAACGGTAATATACAATGACAATATTCCGTTAACCAGCACCGGGATAAAATTATTGTATCTGAATACAAGCGATATTGTAATAATAACCGCCAGTAAAAATAAATTTAATAAAACAATTAAATAGAGCAGTTCAATTTTGCTTTTGTTTTTTATATATATCCCTGTAAATGCGGTAATATGAACGAGGCAGATGCTGTAAACAACAATCCATACTATAAGATTAACGGTAGTCATATTATCCCTTGCGCCGCGTTTTCTGCCGGGATGTCAAAAAAAGCGGTTTTTTCAATCATCAGGTATATTTTATTGTCCCGGTTTAAAAAAAACAAGCTGAAAAAGGCGGCTTTTCAGGCTATTGTGCAATTTTTTTTAATGCTTTATTATGAATAATTAAAGGAGATAACAATGGATGCGTTAGATGCAATTAAAAGGCGGTACAGTTTCCGCGGAATTTATAAAAACATTCCTGTTCCCCGCGATGATTTAAAGAAAATAATTGAAGCGGGTATCGCGGCCCCTTCCGGCTGCAACAAGCAGACAACCGCATTTGTCGGGCTGGACGATCAAACACTGGTAAATTCAATAATGGAGCTTGCAAAGAAGAATGGGTATGCCGGCGTCAACGCCCTTGCTGCCATCTGTATCTTAACGCAGAAAACCCCAAGTTACGCGGATAAATATTTTTATGCTCAGGATTACTCCGCCGCGATTGAAAATATCCTGATAGCGGTTACCGCTTTGGGTTACGCGAGCTGCTGGGTCGAAGGACAAATTACAGAAGATCCGCAAGTACAGGAACAAATTGCACAAATGCTGAATGTTCCCGGCGAATACACCGTTGTCGCGTTTTTGCCAATCGGTATCCCTGAAAAAGAAGGCAAAGGCCCGGAGCGCAAACCTTTTGAAGAACGCGCGTGGTTTAATAAATGCTGATATTGAATCATTTACATAAAATCACTGTTATATCATTAACATTGGTTCCGGTAGGTCCCGTTTTTATAAGGCTGTCAACCGCGTTTAGTCCGTTATAAGCATCATTGTTTTCCAGAATGCCGCTGATTGTTAACTTTTTTTCTTTCAGCCGCCTGGCTGTAGAACCGTCTACAATTCCGCCAGCCGCGTCAGTAGGACCGTCAGTCCCGTCAGAACCGAATGAAAAAATAAGGAGATTATCAAGCCCCGCGATACCTTCTGCGGCCGCAAGTGCCAGTTCCTGATTGCGGCCCCCCTTGCCTTTCCCTTTTAAGGTAACTACAGTCTCTCCGCCGAAGATGAGAGCACAAGGTCTTTTAAATGAATTACTTCCTGAGTTGATTTGCTTCGCGATTGAAGAAATCATCCGTCCCGCTTCACGGGCTTCACAGTCCATTTCACAGCACAGTACATGTGGAGTATACCCCAAAGAAGACGCAATAATGGATGCGCTCTCGCACAGAGTGCGCACGCTGCCTGTAATGACTGTTTCCGCGTTATCTATGCGTTTGGGCGTTTCTTTTAACAGATATTCTTTTATTTTATTGCTTACTATTAATTTGTATTTTTCAATGACCGCCATCGCTTCATCCGCTGTGGACATGTCCGGAACGGCGGGGCCGCATGCGATTGAATCTAGCCTGTCGCCCAAAACATCGGACAGCGCTATGGTAAAAACTTTTGCTGGCGCGCAGATTTGAGCAAACCTTCCGGCCTTGACAGCGGAAAGGCGTTTTCGGATCATGTTGATTTCTACAATACCTGCGCCGCACGCCAGAAGCCGCGAATTAATTTCCGTAATATCGGCCAATGTTAAACCTGGCAGAGGCTGTTCAAACAATGCGGAGCCGCCGCCTGAAACCAGAAATAAAAGCTCATCTCCTGTTCCCAGGTTATCCGCCATTTCCGTGATTTTTTTTGCGCCAGCAATTGAATTTTCATCCGGCAGGGGATGACCCGCTTCAATGATTTCGATGCCTTTTATGTCACCTAATGAATGGCCGTATTTTGTGATAACAATGCCGCGCCTGATTTTACCGCCCAGCTCTTCCTTCGCGCAGTTCGCCATTGTCCATGCCGCTTTGCCTATAGCTGCAAGGTACAGGCTGCCTTTAAAGTTTTTATTTTTAATCGCGTTTTTTACCGCTTCCTGCGACCTGTTTGCGCGGATTACTCCGTCAATGATTGTTTTCGCGTCACGGTATAGTTCTTCAGAACAATGAAACGTGATTTTGTTATTCATTATCCTCTTTTTTCTGCGCGGAAGTTTTGGAGCTGCTTTTATCCTTTTCATCAATGTTTTTCAGAACTATCTGCGCCAGTTTTTTAAAATGCGGAGGAAGCAGTTCTTCGTCAGGGGTATTGTAGTATTCAAGCACCTGGCCAAGTTTTTCACGCGCCATATCGTACTTTTTCTGTTTGTAATAAATAAATGCGATTTCATATTCAGAAGTAATTATAAGATCCAGATTTGTCTGATTTCGCTGGTACAGGGCTTCGTAGTACTGCATTGCCACAGAATAACGATTCCTGTCAGAGGCTTCCTGCGCGCGCTGAATCAGTTCAGCGGGGGAAAGATTTTCGCTGATTATCACCGTAGTGGCGCATGCGGAAAACAAAAATACCATTATCAGCGCCGCTAAAATTTTAAGTTTCAGGTTAATTCCGGTCATATATATACTATATCCATAACAATCCTGTTAGTAAAGCGCATCAGTGGACACTAAACAGGTAAAAGTACATAATAAAACCATGATAGCGGGAATTATTGGCGCTACAGGTTACGCAGGCGCTGAATTGGTCAGGCTCCTTTACAGGCATCCTGAAATTGAAAAACTGGCGCTTTCCTCGGTTAGTTTTGAAGGTGAGTTTATACAGGACGTCTATCCCAGCTTCCTGAACAATATTTCATATCCGCTTCTAAAAGCTGAAGAGGTTATAACATTAAGCGATGTGGTTTTCTCCGCCCTCCCGCACGGAGTAGGGGAGCCATACGCCGCGGCCTGCATGGAGCGCAGGATTCATTTTATCGATCTTTCCGCGGATTTTCGTTTTGATGATGATGAAGAAGTTTACAGTGCCTGGTACGGTAAAAAGTACCAGTTTTCAGAGTTGCATAAAAAATCAGTTTACGGTCTTACAGAGTTTAACAGGCGGCGAATAAAAGAGCTTTCAGCTTCTGGGCCTGTAATAGTCGGTAATCCTGGCTGTTATCCTACAGGCGCATCTTTAGGCGCATATCCGGCGCTGTCAAAAGGGTTGATTGATGGAGATTCACGCCTTCCAATTATTATTAACTCTGTGTCAGGCGCTTCAGGAGGCGGCAGAGAACCGTCACGGTCCTTTCACTACAGCGAATGCGCCGATTCTGTTTCCCCGTATAAAGTCGCATCTCACCGTCATTCGCCTGAAATTGCGCGTAACATCGCCGCGATGGCCTGTTTTTCAGGCGGGAACGCGCCGCGCGTGATCTTTACCCCGCATCTTGCGCCGATGAACAGGGGGATCCTGAGCGCCATATATATTCCGCTTTCTGAAAAATGGCGCATAACATCAGGGCCTGTTCTGCCGCCGTCAAAAGACAATGAAGAAGCGGCTGAAAAAATCCGTGAGTTATACAAAGATTTCTATAAAAATGAGCCTTTTATCCGCGTATTACCCGCAGATCTTAGCGCGGCTACAAACCGCGTCCGCCAGTCAAATTACTGCGACATTTCAGTTCATCTTGACATAAACGGATCTACATTGATTGTCATAACCGCAATTGACAATATGGTAAAAGGCGCAGCGGGACAGGCGGTGCAGAATATGAATGTTTTATACGGTTTTGACGAGAAGTCAGGACTCGAAGCAATTCCGATGTTGTTTTAAGGATAATACCATGATTGAAATTAAAGGCGGGGTTTGCGCGCCGAAAGGTTTCCTTGCCACAGGCATCCGGTGCGGAATAAAGCCAGGTTCTCAGAAAAAAGATCTGGCGCTTATTTATTCGCAGAAAAGCTGTAACGCGGCGGCTGTATTTACAAACAATAAAGTAAAGGCCGCAAGCATTCGTCTTAGCCAGGAACATATCGCTGATGGTAAATTACGCGCCATTATTGCCAATTCGGGCAATGCCAACGCATGTACAGGCCGGGAAGGAATGGACGCGGCGAGGCGGATGGCGCAGGCAGCATCCGGTATTTTATCCATTGAACCGTCACAAGTCGCTGTCGCTTCAACAGGCGTAATAGGAGTTCCCCTGCCGGTTGATTTGATAGAGAAAAACGCTTGTTTACTGAAAGCCAGCCTTCGTGATGATGAGCAGGGACACTCGGACGCTCTTGAAGCGATAATGACAACAGATACACGCAGGAAGGAAATCGCCGTGGAAATAGAAATCGGCGGCAAGCCTGTGCGTATCGGCGCGATGGCCAAAGGATCGGGGATGATTCATCCCAACATGGCGACAATGCTTGCCTTTATTACTACCGACGCAGCCATAACAGGCGGCGCTCTTGACTCCAGCCTGCGCCATGCTGTTAAACGTTCTTTTAACCGCCTTACGGTAGACGGCGACACTTCAACTAACGACATGGCTGTGATTTTGGCAAACGGCGAAGCGATGAACAAGGAACAAATTACAATAAACAATGAACACAGCGAAATGATTAATGGGAAAAGTGATTATGATATTTTTTCTGGCGCGCTTGAACATGTTTGCGCCTCTCTTGCGCGGATGATGGCGCGTGACGGGGAAGGAGCGACAAAACTTGTTACCGTAACGGTTACGGGCGCAGGCAGTGAAGATACCGCGCAGGCTCTGGCAAAATCAGTCGCGTCTTCCAGCCTTGTCAAGGCCGCGTGTTTCGGCGCGGACGCCAACTGGGGGCGGGTGTTATGCGCCATGGGATACGCCTCCGCGTCCATGCCGGGAGCTGATTTTGATCCTGAAAAAACCAGCGTGAGCTTCAAAAGCAGGGCAGGGGAGGTACAGGTTTGCAGGGACGGAGGCCCTGTTTCATTTTCAGAGGAGAAAGCGAAACTCATTCTTTTAGAAGAAGAAGTTGAAATTTTTATCAGTCTTCGGGAAGGAAACGGAACAGCGTCTGTATGGGGATGCGATCTTACCTATGATTATGTTAAAATTAACGGGGACTACCGCTCGTGAAAGACAGAGATATTTCTAATAAAGACAGAGCCGCGATCTTGGTTCAGGCCCTTCCCTATATACAGCGTTTCAGAAATAAGACGATAGTTGTTAAATACGGCGGAAACGCAATGCTAAATGAAGAGCTGAAAAGGGCGGTAATTGAGGATGTTATCCTTATGGCATGTGTAGGAATACGCGCCGTGCTTGTTCATGGAGGCGGTCCTGAAATAGAGTCAATGCTGAAAAAAACCGGCAAGGAAAGCCGTTTTATAAACGGGCTTCGTTACACTGATGAAGAAACAATGGACATAGTCCAGATGGTTCTCTGTGGCAAGGTAAACAAGGATATAACAGCCCTAATTGAAAAAAACGGCGGCAAGGCGACAGGGCTTTGCGGTATTGACGGAGCGATGCTGAAAGCGCGCCGGTATAATGGCGAAAACGATCTTGGGCTGGTCGGTGAAATAGAGCAGGTAGATGCTTCAATGTTAAACTCTGTACTGGATTCAGGCGTTATTCCCGTTGTATCATCTGTGGCTTACGGAACCGGAGCTGACGAGGGGAAAGCCCTTAATATCAACGCCGATATTGCCGCAGCGAAGATTGCCGCGGCTCTGAACGCTGAAAAATTGGTTCTAATGACCGATGTTCAGGGCATTTTACGCGATATTAATGACGAAAACTCGTTAATCAGGTTCATAACAAGGCCTCAACTGGATGAGCTAAAGCAAAATGGCATTATAACAAAGGGGATGATCCCAAAAACTGACTGCTGTGCGCTTGCTTTGGACGGAGGAGTAAAAAAAGCTCACATTATTGACGGAAGGCTTCCCCATGCAATACTTATCGAATTGTTCACAGATGAAGGCATTGGAACAATGATTAGCATAGATTAAAACCGGAACATGGGCACTAAACTTTTCATATACATTTCCGCATTGTATTTGTATTGGAATTAGCTCATTAACGTTTTGTAATATTCGGTTTCCAGCATGGCAAATTGTGTAAAATCAATGTTATATTAGGATTTTACTTAATAAAATAATCTGTCATTTGAATATAACAGGACACTAGACAAGAATTATTAAAATTTGCTAAAATACATGAAGTAGTAATCAGAGGAGGCTATTTGGCGGAAAAGGATTTACGAATTAACGAACAGATTCGTGTGCGAGAGGTTCGTTTAATTCGGGAAGAGGGTGAGCATCAGGGCATTATGCCTGTCTCACAAGCGCTCGAAATTGCCAGAGAGGCAGGTCTTGATCTTGTGGAGGTTGCGCCGCTTGCGGCTCCCCCTGTTGTTAAGATTTTAAATTACGGAAAGTTTAGATTTGAAAATGAAAAGAGGATTCGGGATTCCAAAAAGAAGCAGAAACTTTTAAAACTTAAAGAAATCCGGATGCAGCCCAAGATTGACGATCACGATCTTGATTTTAAATCGAAACATATAAAAGAATTTTTAGCCGATGGTAACAAGGTTAAAGTAACGATTCGCTTCCGCGGCCGCGAACTTGCCCATACGGAACTTGGTTTTGATGTTATGAAAGATGTGCTTTCCCGCATAGAAGGAGAGTACATTATGGACAAACCGGCTGCAATGGAAGGCAGATTTATGTCGATGGTTTTAAGTCCAAAAAGCAAAAAATAAATTACAGAATTTGAGAGGTGGCATAATGCCTAAAATGAAGACAAAAAAAAGCGCAGCCAAGCGTTTTTCCTTTACCGGCAGCGGCAAGGTAAAGTATAAAAAGCAGAATCTCCGCCACATTCTGACCAAAAAGTCAGCCAAGCGCAAGCGCGGTTTGCGTCACGCAGGTATCTTGTCCGATGATAATGTGCCTGTAATCAGGAAACAACTCTTACCCTACGGGTAAAAGCCGCAAGTTAAACAGAGAGGTAGATATGTCAAGAGCAGTAGACGGTTCCAAAAGAAAGAATCATCGTAAAAAAATACTTAAACAGGCGAAAGGTTACTGGGGTCGCAGGGGAACCAACTATAAAACCGCTAAAGACGCGGTAGCCAGAGCATTAACTTACGCGTACCGCGACAGAAAAGACCGCAAAGGTGATTTCCGCCGATTATGGATTATCAGGATCAACGCGGCTTGCCGTGAATGCGGGCTTTCATATTCGCGTTTAATCGCCGGTCTTGAGAAAGCGGGTGTTATTATCAATCGTAAAACATTGGCATGGCTCGCGACAGAGGATAATGCAGCTTTTAAAATTATTGTGGAAAAAGCAAAAACTGCGCTCGGTAATGGCATTAACAATGCATCCAATGCTCGCGAAGGAGCATAAAGTATGATCAGCCTTGAGCAAGTCCAGTTATTGGAAACAAAAGTCGCCGGGGCGATTGATTATGTGCAGCGGGTAACCGCTGAAAACGCCACTTTGATTTTGGAAAGAGAGGGGCTGCAGGCGAAACTCAGCGCAAATAAAAAACGGATTGACGAGCTGGAAGTGCTTATTATGCGTTTTAAGGAAGATCAGGGACGTATTGAAGACGGAATCATTGCCGCCCTTGATCGTTTAAGCCAGTTTGAAGAAGCGTTTGAGAACAGCCTGAAAGACAAGGTGACCGCCAAAAAACCTGTTGTTAAAGAACGGGAAAAACAATCAGAACAGGTTCAGGACTCATCATCAAATTCGCAGGTTTTCTTTGAAATTCCGGAACCTCCGGATGACAGCACCGAGCAATCCGGTTTGATGCAAACCGCCAGCCGGAATTCCAGACCTGTTATGGAGACCGGCAGGGATATACAATTGAACAGTCAGCCCGCTCACGGGAAGGTTTCAAGTGAGCCGCCCGAAGGCGGGCAGCATTCTGTGGACGGTGAATTGGACATATTCTAATGGCCAATAAACTATCCCTGAATTTTTTGGGTTCTTCATTTGATATAACTGTTGATGAGGATGAAACTTATCTGCAGAAAGTATTAACCCAGTATGAGGCGGCTGTAGAGAATACCCGCTGTATTTCCGGGATAAATGAGCCGATTAATATCGCGATTCTGACAGGCTTTATGCTCTGTGATGAAATAAACAGGATTAAACAGCAATTTGAAGAAGTATCTTCAGGGTTAGCTAAAGGTGAAGCGCAGGAAGTACAGGATCGTACGCTTCGCATGATTGCGAAACTTGATCAAGCGCTTAATTTGGCAGGTGGTTAATGTCCGGAATTGTTAAACTAAAAAATCAGATTCAGCATTATGAATGGGGATCGACTGAAAAGATCCCCCGGTTTCTTGGGCGTGATAACCCAAAAGGGCTTCCATGGGCTGAGATGTGGATGGGAACTCATGAAATAGCTCCCTCACAGGTACAGTTGGAAACAGGCGGGTATATTGATCTGTCTGAATATTACGGCGAACCGCTCTCATTTCTTTTTAAATTGATTGCCGCGAGCACACCCCTTTCAATCCAGGCGCATCCGAACCTTGCACAGGCGGTTGAAGGTTTTAACCAGGAAAACGCAGCCGGATTGCCTATAGATTCCCCCAAGAGAAATTACAAGGACTCCAACCATAAACCTGAAGTGTTATGCGCTATTTCTCCGTTTACATTAATGGCTGGCTTCAGGGAGCCCATGCAGATTGAAAATCATCTTGAGGCGTTTTTGGCGGTAGCGCCAAAGTTAAAGGAAACTCTTTTGCCATTGGTGCGCGCTGTTGACTCTCCATATCCTTCGGACTCGCTCCTTAAATTTTTCAGCGTGCTTTTTAATACTTCAAAACAAGACAGGGAAAAAATCTGCGCTTTTATTACCGAAAATGAAACATGCGAAGCCTTTACAGATGATCAATGGAATCAAATGAGGAGTTTCGCGGCTCAATATCCAGCGGACGCCGCTGTTATATCTCCGCTGTATCTCAATCTTTTCACATTACAGCCCGGGCAGGCGATTTTTATCCCCGCAGGCGTGCTTCACGCTTATATAAACGGTTTTGGCGCTGAATTAATGTCAAACTCGGATAATGTGCTGCGGGGCGGCCTTACGCCTAAATATGTTGATATTCCGGAGTTAATGGAAATATTAAGATTTAAACCTTTTATGCCAGAAATTATTACGCCGCTGTCTTCAGCATATTTTCGCTATCCTACTCCAAGCAGGGAATTTGTACTCTCCTTTATTCACAATGAAGGAGAAGATTATAAATTCATTGAGAAAAAACCAGCCATCTGCCTTGTTACAAAGGGTGAACTTAAAACAGGAAAAACCGTGTTTAAGAAAGGCGAATCGTTTTTTGTACCTAAAACCGCAGAAGACTCTACTCCTCCTGTATTCAGCGGGAATTATTCATTCTTTGCCGCCAGCTCGGTATAATGAAAATCCTTGTAGACGCCGATTCCTGTCCCAAAGCGGCAAGAGAACTTGTTATTCGCAGGGCGGCAAAACTCTCTCTCTGTGTTGTTTTCGCAGCTAATCGTCCGATTCCCGGTGTAAAACGTGAAAATTCTTCTTTGGACTACGCTTTAAGCGCGGCGGAAAATGTAATTATGGAAATATGTCCCGTACTTGATAATTCAGCGGATGACCGTATTGTTGAATTGGCAGAATCAGGAGATATCGCGGTAACAAGAGACATCCCTTTGGCAAAGCGCCTTATAGAAAAGAATGTAATTACATTGGATGATCGCGGCCGCGTTTTTACTCAGAATAATATAAATGAATTTCTTTCCCTGCGTAACTTTATGACAGGCCTGGCGGACAATGGTCTTGAAATTCAGCGCACAGCCAATTACGGCAGGAAAGAATTAAAAACTTTCGCCGACAGCCTCGATAAAATTCTGGCAAGGTTTCTCAAGCGCGTGTATTCACCGGAAGACAGGTTTTACGCGCTTAACGCGTCCGGGTATTGATCCCGGGTTTGTTTGATATTGGGCAGTATTTCAAAGAAAATATCAATCAGCTCAGGATCAAATTTAATGCCGGAAAGTTTTCGAAGTTCCATCAATACATCATCTTCCGTCCATGGATCCTTGTATACGCGTCTCGAGCAAAGAGCGTCATAAACATCCGCTACTGCGACAATTCTGCCTCCCAGAGGTATCTCTTCGCCCTTCCTGCCCAGAGGTTTCCCTTCCTTATTAACTTTTTCCGGAGTTCCGTCATTTGGATTGATCCAGCCGGGGTAGCCTGTACCGTCCCAGTTTTCATGGTGTGTCAGCGCTATATCCTTTGCGAGAAGATCAACAGGTGATGTTGTGTCAGTGAACAGGCTGGCGCCGTAAATGGTATGATTCTGCATTACCATAAATTCTTCAGGGGTAAAACGGGACGGTTTTTTAAGAATCGCGTCGGAGATTGCCACTTTGCCAACATCATGAAGCATTGAACTGATTTTCAGAATATCGCGGTATTTTTCCCTGTCGATGGATGATATTTTATGGTGATACGCCCATCGATCATAAATATCCACGGCGTATCCGGCGACGCGGTTTACATGAGTGCCGGTTTCTTTCGGATCGCGAAGTTCGGACATTTTTATCATCCGCAGAATCATTGTTCTGGTTGTAAACGCCCGCTGAAGGACAATGGAAGCGTTATTTGCAAAATGGGTAATTAGTATTTCATCATCATTTGAAAACGGAACAATGTTGTCTTGACTGTCTTTTGCGTTAAGCACCTGAATTACGCCTATCAGACGATTTTCAGATGACATCAGGGGGACAGTGAGGCTTGATACAGACTTGTAACCTGTTATCATGTCAAATGATGAATTGAATGAATAGGATCTTTCAGAAGGAATTTCATACATATCAGGTATATTGATTAATTCTTTAGTCAGTCCGCAATAACCTGAAATTGATTTTTCATTGATCGGCACAGAAAAAATCGAATAGATCATTTTCTGTCCCGGCGGAAGCTTCTTCTGAATAGTGTCGTTTTGTGAATATTTTATAGCCAGTTTTTCATTTCCGTCTCCGACAGGAACCGCTATATAAATTGAGCCGGCATCTGCGTGTACTACCTGCCGCGCCTCGAAAAGAATCCTTTCCAGTAATAGATCAAAATCCTGTATCTGATTTAATTCTGAATCCAGACGAATTATGAATTTAAAATCCGTTTCTATTTTATCCATTATCTACGATCCTTCTCCTTAATTAAACGGTGCACATTTTCATAATTAAACATCTCTCTTGAACCTCAACCGGGTCTGACCGTGTGTTAGCGGTCAGATGAAGGTTCCCCTCTTGCATAAATTTGTAATCACTAATATTTTATAATAAAGAGGAAAATAACACAATGGGAGTAATAAAGACAGCGCTGGAAATCGCAATGGAAAGGACTGAATCCGTAAAAAGTGATAAATCCAGCATTGACCAATTTGATGCCAAACAGCGAGGTAAAAAACTGGCTAATGCTTTCCTTGCAGGGGAAGCAGATATATCCAATGAAATTAAGAAAACTGACTCAAGCCAGCGGGATAGCCTGAAACATGGTGTATTTGATGTTTTAATCTCTCAAATTACCCTTCCGGCGGATAAGGATGATGAAAAACGCATTGAAAATGCCGGTAAAGGTCTTTCAATTATTATCAATAACAGCCGCTTTAACGCTATTCATAAACAACTGACACAGCTTTTTTCACAGTATCTGCAGGAAGCCGCCCAATATGAACAGGCAATCCGTCAGCAATACGGACCCAAGCTCCGGCAGAAAGAAGAAGAATTATCCCGCCGGGTTGGCAGAGAAGTTCACATAGACCCATTCCAGGACCCTGAGTTTGTCGTTTTTTATAATCAACACATGAATGCTTTAAAAGGAAATTATCAATCATTAATTGATAAGGCAAAAGAAGAAGCGCAGATGATGTTCACCCGGTAAATACCGGCAGTTAAGTCTAACCTTCTTTACCTTTCTTTTTTGCCTTCTTTTCTTCGCGCTTTTCTTTTAATGTTTTCTGAGGCGCTTTTTTGTTTTCTTTTTTGTGTAATACATGTTCTGCCATAAAATCCCCCCTTAGGTCTTTACATTATATTCAAAATAGTACATTATTGGGATTATGTCTATACTGAATTGATAAATGGGGGAAATAATGACAGTAGCAGAAGCGGTTAAAATACTGGAAGGGCAATTCTTTACCGGAGAAGATAAATCACAGCTTGAAATAACTTCCGCGTGCGGTGCGGATCTGATGAGCGATGTTATGGCTTTTGTAAAAGATCGCGTAGTACTCATGACAGGTCTTGTTAACTCTCAGGTTATCAGAACTGCGGAACTTTTGGATATACACGCGATTATCTTTGTACGCGGAAAAACTCCAGGCCGGGACATGATCGAAATGGCAGAGGAAGCTGATATTATTCTCGCTGGAACAAAATTCCCGATGTTTATATCCTGCGGTAAAATTTACGAAGCGGGTTTGAGAACAGGCGGAACCAGGGTGATTGGTTAGCGTTTGTTAAACCGGCAGCTAAATAAGTTTGCCTTATTCGACAGCTCGTTTAGCTATCTAAAGATTTGTTTATAATATTTATAGATAAAAACCAAAACACATGATATAATCAGATTGTATAAGGAGGAATTTATGAAACAGGTTTTTTTAGCATTCGCGAAACAAAATCAGGAAGCAAATAAAACTGTCGCGGATATTTTGGGGAAATTATCCAACGATGACAGGGAAAAAGACAGAAAGAGTTATTATAAAAGCCTATCGGAACTTTTCAGGCATAATATAGGAGCGACAGTCTATTTTATTTCCCTTTTTAAGGAAGCTGTTGCGGACAACGCCGAAGCCCAAAAAATCTTTGCTTCCCTGGCAAAGATTCAGGAGTTAAAAGGAAAACTGAACGAAGAACAGTGGAAGAAGGCGGTTGGTTTTTCTAAAATCGCCGATAAAGCGCTTGTCGATTTTATTAACGCTTTGAATGATAATGATTTCCAGGCGTCTGTGAAAATTGACTGGTATAAGGGTAAACCTCCGGCAACGCCTTTATGGTTTATGCTGGAACAGCAAATAGCCCATAATATTCATCATCGCGGTCAAATATCCCAAATTCTTGATTCACTTAAGATTGACAACGATTATTCCGGTATAAATGTAAAGTTTATATAGAACAAGCCAAGGAAAGCGGAAAAATATTTTTTTAAATTTTTTCGCTTTCTATTGTAATAAATTTATAAATAGTATATAATAAGTCAGAATCGGTTTGTACTTGGGAGGGGAAAACTGAAATCATCTGTTTTTGCTCTGCTCCTTTTGGGAGTAGTGTTTCTAATTCAAATACCTATAATCTCAGCACAGGAAGATACGGTCGATGTTCCCAATCCATTGCGGGTTGCAGAACAGGCCTTTACCATCTCGGAAAGCGCCGCAGATACAGGGCCGGCAGCGGGACCGTCTGTGTGGAGCGTAGTCAGAATGGTACTGACACTCGCTCTTGTAGCGGTCGCCATTTACGGCGTTGTAATATTAATCAGGCGTTCCGGGAAAAAGACTACAGCAAGTGATCCCTTCCTGAAAATTCTTGCCAATACCCATCTTGGATCCAACCGTTATGCGCACATTGTCTCTGTCGGTTCCAAAGCCTGGCTTTTGGGATCAAGCGACGGAGGGGTAAATCTTATCGGGGAAATAGAAGATAAAGATATAATAAACGCGATGCTGCTTGAAGAATCCAAAAAGAGCTCATCGTCGCAGGCATCCGCACGTTTTCCGGATTTTTTGTCGATTCTGCGAAAGCTTGGCGCTCAGGCTGAAACGCGCACTCCTACAGCCGATGATATCCGCAAACGCCGCGAAAGGCTTAAGAGGCTTTAAATGCAGTCAGCAGTTGTCAATGGGCGGTTATTAATAAAAGCGGCGTCGCTTGCGTTATTTATTGTCTGCATCATCTTCACTCCTGTTTCAGCTAACGCGCAGACAGATCCGTTTCCCGATTATTCCGTTGAAGGCACGATGGATATTTTCGCGCCGCAGGATCCTCCCGTGATTCCGTTTATCGATCTGAGCATACGCAATCCGCAGGGCGGACAGGAAGTGGCTTTCTCGCTTCAGCTTTTGCTGCTGCTGACAGTTATATCACTCGCGCCCAGCATCATGATACTGATGACAAGTTTCCTGAGGGTTTCCATTGTCCTTGACTTTATCAAACGCGCCCTTTCACTGCAGCAGGTTCCGCCCAATCAGGTGTTAATGGGCATCGCGCTTTTTCTGACATTGTTTATCATGTGGCCGACATTCAGTTCAATTTATACTAATTCATTGCAGCCGCTCGCCGCGGGGGAGATGTCCGTGGAAAGCGCCTACAGGGAAGCTGAGGCTCCGTTAAGGCTTTTTATGTACAGCCAGATGAGAAACAGCAGTACCAGCATAAAAAACATCGCGCTCTTTATGGAAATGCGGGGGCTGGATCGCCCCAATACACTGGCGGATGTTCCTACTTTTATCCTTATTCCCGCGTTCATTTTAAATGAGCTGACTATTGCTTTCAAGATCGGAATACTTCTGTTTATTCCGTTTATTGTAATCGACATGGTGGTTGCGAGCGCACTCATGTCCATGGGTATGATCATGCTGCCTCCTGTAATGATATCCATGCCGTTTAAACTCATCCTGTTTATTCTTGTTGACGGATGGGGGCTATTAACGGATCAGCTGGTCCGTTCATTTATGTAGGAGTTGAAATATGAGTATTGGTGAAGTTGTATCAATTTTACGGCAGGGAGTGCTTCAGGTAATAATTATGGCATCCCCCCTTTTGTTATCCGCATTGGTAGTAGGTTTGGTTGTAGCCATACTGCAGGCGACGACATCCATTCAGGAACAGACGCTTACCTTTGTTCCCAAAATGTTTGTAATTCTCGCAGTGCTGGCGTTCCTGGGCGGCTGGATGTTTGGCTCGTTAAGGGAGTATACGATCAATTTGTTTCAGATGATACCGGATATGGCACGGTAGAATAGCAGTGCGCCCGGTGCGAAAAAAACGCTGTGTAATGCGCCTGGGAATATGGAATAGGAGATTAGAGGGTAACAGTTTGGTAGAGAACGCGATTTTACAGAATATTCTCAACTTTGGGCCGGTGTTTCTTTTGATCGCCGTGAGAGCCCTTGCCATGATCGAGATCGCTCCGCTGCTTTCTTCCGAGGCTGTTCCGCAAATCGCGAAGATCGCGCTCGCGGGTTTTACCGCGTTTGCTGTCATTCCCACGGTGGAGGTTTACATGGCAGCTAACTCCTCTTCCGGCATTGTTACATTGCCAGGCGGCGGGCAAACCGATCTGCGTTTTGAGCCGTTCAGCCTGCGTTTCGGCCTGCTTGTCATAGGTGAAGCGATAATCGGCATTATTATAGGTTTTTATATGGTGATAATTTTCGCGGCGTTTTCTACAGCAGGACAATTTTTCTCTCTGCAGATGGGCTTCGGAGCGTCAGAAACTTTTGACCCGTTATCTCAAATTGAAAATCCGCTCATGGGCCAGTACTTCAATCTTGTATCAATGCTGATCTTTGTGACAATAGGCGGCTTCCATCAGCTCTTCCTTGGCGGCTTCTGGCGTTCGGTGCAGACAATAAATATTATTTCGCTGGTCGAAGGCAGGGAACATGTTGTAGGTATGTTAACGTCAGGACTTTCGCGTTTATTCATGGATGCGATTATTATTTCCCTGCCGATACTCGGCACATTATTTTTAACATCGCTTACAACCGGATTAATTTCCAAAGCAGCGCCTCAGATCAATATCCTTTCAGAAGGTTTTCCGATTTCAATCTCGGTTGCCTTCCTCCTTATTTTCGCTTCATTGCCTTTTATGATCGAAGCTTTTACCCGCGTTATAGACTCAGGCTTCGGCACTATCGAAACCCTCTACAAACAAATCGGGCGGCAAATTACGGGAGGAGTTTATTGATGATTAGGGAATTATTGACAGATAACAGAGAGTTGGGAATAGGGAATGGGGAGCCGGGAATCGGGATATTTGTTTGTAGGCAAATCGTCTTCCCAACGGGCATAGATTACGAACAACAATCCCTACTCCCCACTCACTCCCCGCTTCCGATAATTGATCTCCAGTGGTTCTCTGATGAGAATGACGAGGACGCGCCTGGAAAGACTGAGCAGCCAACAGAGCATAAACTCCAGAGGCTGCGTGAAGAAGGCCAGGTTGTAAAGAGCCAGGAACTGGTAGGAGCGATAGGGTTATTTATTCCGGCGCTTCTGCTTCTCTTTTTGGCGCCTTCAATGCTGCGTACATGCGTTGAAATGGTGCGGTTTTACTTCACGAGGGTCGTTGAACTTGACCCGACAAAGGACGCGATTATTGCTGCGAATTTTATAAATTATTTTATCCGGCTTGTTTTACCCATTTTGATTGTCGCGATGGTTTCGGCTATTTTGTCAAATATTATACAGTTGGGAGGCTTTCTGTTTACCACAAAGCCCATTGTTCCCAATTTTTCCAAAGTGCTCCCGAAATTCGGACAGTATTTCAAACGGATTTTTTCCGTGGAAGGGCTTTTTAATTTATTCAAATCACTTTTAAAAATTGTTTTAATAGGACTGGTTGCGTATATATTTATCAGCGCGGATATTCAAAAACTCCTGAATTTGCAAAAAGCTGATCCGTATACAGGCCTGACATTGGTTGCGTCAATCGCGATAAAGATGCTTCTTGTAAGCGCGATCCTGCTTCTTGTGCTTGGAATTGCGGATTATTTTTTCCAGCGCTGGCGTTTCCGCGAGCGGAACAAGATGACAAGATATGAGATAAAGGAAGAAATGAAAATGTACGAAGCGGATCCGCAGATGCAAAGCAGGATTCGCAGCCGCTTCCGCGATTTATTAAAGCAGAACATTACAGTAAGCGTTCCCAAAGCGGATGTGGTAATAACAAACCCGACTCACCTTGCGATAGCTTTGCAGTACGACATGAAGTCAATGCCTGGCCCGATGGTTGTCGCAATAGGAGCGGATGAAATGTCCGCGAAGATAAGGCAGATCGCGAAAGAACACGAAGTGCCTATGATAGAAAACAAGCCCCTTGCCTGGGCGCTTTACCGTGAAACCAGCGTGGGAGATATAATCCCGGAATCATACTGGAACACAGTAGCGGTAATCCTGAGCGGGGTATGGCGTCTTAATGAAGAAAGGCGCAGGAGGAGCGCATAATGTCAGATATAGCTCGCGCAGACGGGAATAGCGCCCGTAACAGCGCAATGGTTTTTTTTAAGGACAGTTTTCCCGCGACTGCGTTAATTGTAATTGTAGTCGCGATTATTCTGCCAATGCCTACAATGCTTCTTGACGCGCTGATGGCGGTAAACCTGGTATTCTCCCTTTTAATTCTGCTAATTGTGCTTTATACGCAAAAACCGACAGAATTCAGCCTATTCCCGACAATACTGCTTGTTTCCACAGTTTTTAGTCTTGCGCTTAACGTTTCTTCCACTCGGCTTATACTTACCAAGGGTGCGAACTTTGACGGCAGAATGATACGGGCGTTCTCCAGTTTTGTTGTAGGATCAAGCGGTAACGAAGGCATTGTTGTAGGCACTATAATTTTTATCATCATTATCGCGGTTCAGGTTGTGGTTATCACCAAAGGAGCGACCCGCGTTTCTGAAGTCGCGGCGCGTTTTACATTGGACAGTATGCAGGTAAAAATGATGGCTGTAGAAACCGAATACAGTTCAGGTTCCATCACGGAGGAAGAAGCGCAAAAACGCAAGGCCCAGATACAGAAAGAATCCGATTTTTACGGGTCAATGGACGGTGCGAGTAAATTTATTTCCGGTAATGTCAAGATTGGGGTATTCATTATTATAGTAGAAGTATTGGGCGGCTTTATTATCGGCGCAGCTTTATACGGCGAATCAAATGTTGTTCCCAATTATATCAGCCTGGCAATCGGAGACGGACTTGTTACCCAGCTTCCAGCGCTTCTTGTTTCTACCGCCATGGGTATTGTTGTGACAAGAGCCGCGGCGACCGGCAATCTGGCGGACCAGGTAATCGAACAGATATTCTCGCGCCAGACGATAGTTTACTGGATATGCGCTGCGGTGCTTGTGTTCCTCTCGGCGCTGCCTGGTTTTCCGTGGTATGTGCTTCTTCCCATGGCCATCCTTGTGGCGTTTCACGCTTTCAGGCTCGGACGGCAGCAGAAACGGAACGCCGGTTTCAACGAGATGATGGCAAAAACAAAGGAACGCAAAGATGAAAAATCAGGCGAAATTTCCCCCGTAGTGCCGCTGGATCCCCTTTCCCTGGAGCTTGGCTACGGACTTGTTCCGCTGGTTGAAAAAGAAAAAGGCGCGGAGCTTCTTGAAAGGGTTCAGGGCGTTAGACGCCAGTCCGCATACGATCTTGGGCTTGTAATTCCAAAGGTGCGAATTATTGATAATTCAATACTGGAACCTTCTGAATACTGCTTTAAAATAAAGGGAGTGGATTCCGGAAGAGGTAAAATCCGCATTGGTTTCTACCTTTGCATTAATCCGGGGACGGTAATAACGGAGCTTGAAGGCGAGAAAACCGTAGATCCGGCTTTCGGCCTTCCTGCGATATGGATAGATCAGGCAAGAAGGGACGAAGCGGAACGCGCCGGGTATACCGTAGTAGATCCGCCTTCAATCATTGCCACCCACTTAACGGAAATCATACGCCGTCACGCGGCCAACATTCTTGGCCTGCAGGATACACAGGCGATTCTGGATACCCTGCGCAAGGAATATCCGGCTGTCGTCGATGAAGCGTTACGTGAAAACAAGGGTTTGCGCGTAACGGAGATTCAGAAGATACTGCACGGTCTTCTGCGGGAGAGGGTGTCAATCCGCAATATGGTTTCCATTCTGGAAGCTGTCGCCGATTACGCGCCTGTATCCAAAAATATCTGGTTCCTTACGGAAAAAGCAAGGCAGGCGCTTGCAAGCCAAATTTGCCAGCAATACGCGGACGATGATCGCAAATTGCGGGTGCTGACAATTGACCCAGCCCTTGAACAGAAGATTATCGACAGTAAATATGAAACTCCTTCCGGGGTTGTGTCCGCGATGGACCCGCCGGCTCATAAAGCGTGGATAAAGGCGGTAAGCAAGGCTGCAGCGGCGGTCAGGGAAAAAGGATGGATGCCTGTTATTCTATGCTCGGAACAGGCGCGTTTCCTTGTTAAAAATTCTTCCGACCGCGAACTGCCCGATTTGGCTGTATTGTCCGTTCCCGAAATTGTTCCGGAAGTTGTTCCGGAAGCGGTGGGAATGATTCGAATAGAAGATACTTAAACTTTATGGAGAGTTGAGATGGAAATGTTCTATGAAAAGGGGTTGAGTCGCAAGGATTGTGAACTGAAAATAGCCGAAAAATACAAGCGGCCGTTTCATGTTCTCTGTGAGAAGGAAGTCAGGATTGGAGGCTTTTTGGGGATTTTTTCCAGGCCGGGAATTGAAGTAGGTTTTTACTTCTCTCCTGTGGTATACAAAAATCCGCTGACACAGGGTAATTATACAGGCGCGCCTGCGTCATGGCAGATAACAGATAATTTTGCCCAGATGCAGCAAAATGCGGGTATAAAGCAGTATAATCCAAACTTTCAAAATCCGATGGAGTTGTATCCGCAGGGACCCAGGGCAAACAGTTTTCCAAAGGAATCCGCGTCTGTTCTGGAAGAGGAAAAAAGAAAAATAATCGCCGCTGCGGGAAAAAATTATGAGCAGGTATCGGCATCCATGACGGCGGCAGGCAATGAAGCTTCGCAGAAAATTTTGGATTCGTTAAAGGAAATCAAGGAAAAAATTGATTTGAGCGGAAGTAAAAAAGAAGAGCATCCTTCTTTTGTTCAGGCTGCGGAACTTTTAAAATTAAATGATTTCTCTGAAAAGTACATTAACGCGATGCTTGACAGAATGCGCAGGGAATTAACATTGGAAACGCTTGAAGATTTTGAAGCGGTTCAGAATAATCTTCTTGAATGGATAGGCGAGAGCATCAGCATATACAAGGAAGAAAAAAGCGGCAGAAAACCAAGGGTAATGATTCTTGTAGGCCCCACAGGAGTTGGAAAAACCACAACCATCGCTAAACTCGCTGCTATCTATGGAATTGGCACAGATGCGATTCCTTCAGTTTCCGTGCGCATGATAACAATTGACGCTTTCCGTATCGGAGCGGCGGAACAGTTAAAATCATACGGCGGAATAATGGAACTTCCCGTCTCCTGTGTTGATAATAAAATGTCATTAAGAAAAGAGATTGCGCTTTTTTCTGAAGATACAGACCTTTTTCTGATTGATACAATCGGAAAGAGTCCCAGGGATTCGGCCAAGCTGGGAGAAGTTAGGGAGATCCTTGAAGGCTGCGGAAAGGGAGCGGAGGTACATTTAGTCCTTGGAGCCTGCACCAAGACAAGCGACATCGAAGATATTCTAAGGCATTTTGAACCTTTTAATTACCGCTCTGTGGTTCTTTCAAAACTGGATGAAACTGACCATATCGGAAATGTAATATCCGCACTTGCAGAAAAAAGAAAATCAGTATCTTATATAACTGATGGTCAGAAAGTTCCCAATGACATCAAGAAAGCGGCAGTAGTGCGTTTTCTTATAAATCTGGATGGTTTTAAGGTAGATCGGGGAAAAATAGAGAATCGCTTCCCTTCTGGCGAGGCAGATCAGTTTAAGTGGAAATAGGAGTTACTATGGAAGATCAAGCTGAAAAATTACGGGAGATAATGAAACGCAAGAAGGACAGCGAGGGCGCGTCAAAAGATTCACTGCCTGTAAAGCAAAATGTTAAACCGGCGGATAAAGCCCGCATTATTACCGTTACATCCGGGAAGGGCGGAGTAGGGAAGACAAACCTTTCGGTAAATATGGCGCTTGCATTCGCCAGGATTGGCAAAAAAGTTACAGTGCTGGACGCCGATCTTGGACTTGCCAATGTTAATGTAATGCTGAACATGGTTCCCAAGTACAACCTGTACCATGTAATGAAAAAGCAAAAAACAATCAGGGAAATTCTTGTGGAAACTGAATACGGCATTTCAATTGTTGCGGGCGCTTCCGGTTTTTCCCAGATTGCCAATATGGGTGAAGAGGATAGAAAACTTTTTATCGCGGAACTGGAGACCCTTTCAAACGCTGATATAATCATTATTGATACAAGCGCGGGCGTTTCCAGCAATGTACTGGATTTTATCGCGGCAGCGGATGACGCGGTTATCATTACAACGCCTGAACCTACCGCTATTACCGACGCTTACGGGATTATTAAAATTATCGCTACAGAATATGATTCGCTTAATATGGGACTGAAGCTTGTAGTAAACCGAGCCAAAGGAGCGGCGGAAGGAAAAAGCGTAGCCGACAGAATGATAAATATAGCAGGTCAATTTTTAAATCTGAAAGTTGATTATCTGGGATTTATCTATGATGATACATCAGTATCTCACGCTGTCTTAAAACAAAAACCTTTTATGGTAACTGATCCAAAATGCAAGGCAAGTATCTGCGTTCAGCATATTGTAGAGCGCATGAACCGCAACAAACCAGATGAAGTGCGCGGTTTTGGAGCGATGTTAAGAAAGATATTCGGCGGCAGGGAAGAGGGATAAGTTGATAAATTTTAAATGGGGTTTAATATCAGGCGCGGCCGCGTTGGTTATTTCCGTTGTAACCGGAATTGTATCCGATGTGATGCCGGTTCATATATTTCTGAGAGCCCTGTTGTTTACCGCCGTTTTTTTTGGAATTGGCATTGGCATCAATATCCTAATTAATAACTTTTTTCCTGAATTATTGCTGAAGGACGAAGAGCCCCCCGCCGCAGAAGAGCAGCCGGGCTCGCGTGTAAATATTACTTTGGGAAGCACAGGCGAATACGCGGTACCGGAAATGTACAAGAGTTCAGGCGGCACGCAGGATTTGGGCAATATTGAAGAACTTATTTCAGGCTCTTTTAAACCTCGGAGAGGCGCGTCAGAAGGTATAGACCGAAAAAGAGAAGATGATTATAATGGTAGTGGAGGCTCATTTAATCAGAATGATAATGATTTCATGGGACCATCGCCTTCACCGGTGAAGCCCGCTTTTGTACCAATGTTTGGTGATAATTCGGATGGTTTAGGAGGGTTGGCGGATCTGGATTCAATGTCTACGGCCTTTTCATCGGGAGGGGATTATTCAGGAAGGGCATCAGGCGGAGGTTCTGTAAGTGGCGATGATTCAGCTTTTTCTTCAGACAGTGAGTCCTTACAGATGCAGACATTTGATGATGTGGGAGCGGCGTCTGCGAAGGGTAAAAGTAAAAACGATAAACCGCAGGCTCTGCAGGGTGATTTTAGTCCGCAGGAGATTGCGCAGGGTATTAGAACAGTTTTAGATAAAGATAAGTGAGGAAGGAAAGTTTGGGAATGCCGGAACAGAAGACAGAAGAGGAATTGTGGCAGCAGTACCGTAAAACAAGGGACCCTGCGATACGTGAATCCTTCATAAAACAATACGCTCCGCTTGTAAAATATGTCGCCGGTAAAGTCGCTGTCGGTATGCCCAATAATGTGGAATTTGATGATCTTGTCGGTTATGGAGTTTTCGGCCTTATTGACGCTATTGACAAGTACGACCCTGATAAAAATGTAAAATTTAAAACCTACGCTGTTACACGCATAAGAGGCGCGATTTTTGATGAGCTGCGTTTAATAGATTTTGTCCCCCGTTCAGTCAGGCAAAAAACCCGCGAGATTGAAACAACCATTTCTTCGCTTGAGGCCCAGTTAGGCAGGACCGCAACAGATCAGGAAGTAGCTGGCGCTCTTGGAATTGACGAAGCTGAGTACATGAAAGTAATTCAAAAAATTTCCGGCACTTCAATTATATCCCTGAATGATTTGTGGTATTCGGGAGATGATAATGACAAGGTATCAATAGGGGACAGTATTGAATCGCCTTCCAGCCTCAATCCTGATGTAGTTGTTGTTAACGATGAAATCCGCCGTGTAATTGTAGAAGCAATCAATGAACTGCCTGATAAAGAAAAGAAAATTCTTGTCCTTTATTATTATGAAGATCTGACTCTTAAGGACATTGGCCGGGTATTGCAGGTTACAGAATCCAGAGTTTCTCAACTTCATACCAAAGCAGTTTTACACCTTAGATCAAAGTTAACAAATATTCGTAAAGGCATTGTATGAACCTCACCCGACTGAAACGAAGTGTACGACCAAAGGTCGTAAGGAGGTTCCCTCTGTGAACCTCACCCGACTGAAACGAAGTGTACGACCAAAGGTCGTAAGGAGGTTCCCCTCGTGATAGATTTTGTCCAGTTGCAGCAAATTGTTAAGGAGCATCTGGAACAGGATCGGTCAATCAAGGTTATAGAAGCATCCGGTCCTACTTTGGATGCAGCTGTTAATGAAGCTGCGACACTCCTGGATACTTCGATCCGGCGCCTTGAATACGAAATCGTAGTAAGAGGTTCATCCGGTTTTATGGGCGCAGGCATGAAAGACTGGACGATACGCGCCTATGAACATAAACGCATTAAAAAAACAAAACTGGCCGAAGAAGAGTTTTCCGATGAAATTGATTCTGATATTCCTGTCATTATAGATAAAGACGGCGAGGCTTTCGCGCAGCGCTGGCCTACGGGAGTATTCCTTAAAATCACACCACCTGTCGGTAATGGTAAAAAAGCCACTCAAATGCAGGCAATGCATTCACTCGCCGCCAAGGATATAGAAGATGTTGACATGAGCATGGTTGGGAAACTTGTTGAAGAAGCTAGCGGAACCTATGTCATGGTAGCTGAATTTAAAAATAATCCGGTAAATGACAGCATGGGAATGGTTGAAGTTGATGACAACGAGATGCATGTCTATATAACCGTCCTTCCGCCGGGAGACGGCGGCTGTGATTTAAGTTATGAGGCATTGGTAAGCCTTTTAAAACAAAACCGTGTTTATCACGGTATAAAAGAAGAATTTTTAATTAAATTTGCTGACAATCCTGTATACAGGGAAAAGGTGGAAGCAGCCGAAGGAACCAAACCTGTTAACGGCAAGGACGCCTATATTGTTTATAATTTTGAAACAGATCAAACAAAGATAAAACTGAAAGAAGGAACAAACGGCCGGGTAAATTTCAAGGAACTTAATATTATTCAGAATGTTGTGGAAAAGCAGCACCTGGCCCAAAAAATTCGCCCCGAAGACGGCGTTGACGGCATGACAATTACAGGAAAAGTTCTTCCCGCAAAGGCCGGCAGCGATATTCCCCTGCCGCTTGGCAATAATGTACATATCAGTGATGACGGCGAAACCATTATCGCGGATATAAACGGGCAGGTAATAATGACCGGCGGCAAGGTTAATGTTGAACCTGTATACACCGTCGAAGGTGATGTAAATTTAAAAACCGGAAATATTATTTTCCTTGGAACAGTTATTATCAGCGGAAATGTTGAAGACGGATTCTCTGTAAAAGCTGCGGGAAATATCGAGGTAAAGGGAACAGTATCAAGAGCGGAACTGGATGCGGAAGGCGATATAATTATTTATCAGGGAGTTAACGGAAAGGGCGGCGGCAGAATCCGCGCGGGTAATTCGCTTGTGTCAAAGTTTATTGAAAACGCGAATGTAGAAGTCGGTAAAATGGTAATTGTGTCAGACGGAATTATAAACTCGCGCGTGGATGCGATAAAAAGCATTATTTGCCAGGGTAAACGCGCGAATATCATGGGCGGACTGCTCCGCGCGGGAGAGGAGATAAACGCCAAGGTTCTTGGTAATTCCACAAGCGGGACTGAAACTATATGCGAAGTAGGTTTTGATCCCAAGAGCAAAATAGAATTGGACAGGTATCAGGCGATAAGGTCGGCATCCGAGGATGAACTTGAAACTCTTAAACTGGATTTACAGACATTGATCAATATTAAAAAACAGCGAAAGTCCCTGCCTGAAGATAAAGAAGCATATATGCAGGAGCTGATGGACAGGCGGCAGGTATTAAACGAAGAACTGGTAAAAGCAAATGAGGGAATTGCGAAAGTCCAGGAGTACATGAATGAAATTCAAATACGCGGAAGAGTGTCCGCATCCACAAAAGTATTTCCCGGCGTAAAGGTTGTTATCCGTGATGTAAGGGAGGATGTGCATACCGAATATCGCGGCGTAACATTTGTTCTGGAAAACGGGCTTGTAAGAGTAACAAAATATGAAGAGCCTGAAGATGTCGCCAAGAAGGGATCGGATGGGTATAGCGCCAATTGATCTGCAGACATTGTTTACCCAGGTGGATAAGGTTGGAAAAACCCAAATCGCCGAGAAGGAAGGGCATGTCCTGCAGCAGGCAATTCATGGAGCACAGCTTCAGCGAAAAACGGAAGAGCATATCAGGCAGGTAAGCGAAGCCCAAAATATGGGAGAAGGCGTTGAAAAGATCAATGATCATAATAAAAACAATCAGAAGAACGCAGACGGAAAAGGAAAAGAAAATGAAAAAGAAGATAATCAGGATGATACCGGTGAAAACCATCCGTATGTTTTACGCGATCCCAATTTAGGCAGAAAAATAGATATCAGTCTCTGACGAGCGGAAAAACGATGTACATTAATATATTAATTTTAATTATATGCGTGTTGTTTTGCCTGTTTTTTTTCTTTTATTTCAAATGGTATATAAAACGCAGGACATCAGCGTCTGGTTTATTGGCGGAATATCAGAACGAAGTTCACAGGCTCATCGCGGAAATTGATTCAGCCACAGACAGGGATTCGATGCTGGTAGAGGATCGGATAAACAAGCTTAAAACAATTCTGGAAGAGACTGACAAACGCATCGCAGTCTATGCGCGGGAACTGGACCGCAGCCGTACCGGGGAAGCTCTTTACACAAGTCTTGGACGCGGCATCCGCGCTGCGCTGAACACTCATGCAGAGCCGCCTCCGCAAACCCCGTCTATACAAACCTCCGCCGCGTCAAATCCGCCGTTAACGCAGTATGAAGATAAACCTGTAGAATCTTCGCAAGCCGAGTCAGCGCCTAACTCCAAACGTCAATTGCGCATCAAAATAGAATCAATGGTTAATAACGGCCTTACTCCTGCTGAAATCGCCTCAAATTTGAAAATCAGCATCGCCGAAGTTGATCTTGCGATAAACCTGATGAACCGCAGCAAATAATTATTATCAATCCGTTGAAAAAAAAAAGACAATAAGGCAAGATAAACCAATGATTAACAGGAAAGCGTTTTTAATTGTGCTCATGTTATTATTATCTTCAGTTATTCTGCCCGCTCAGGGAGAGAATCTAACTGTAAAAATCGCTGTAATGGGTCCTGGAAATGAGGTTTATTTCTGGTGGGGGCACATCGCGCTTATAATAGAGGATTCAATCACAGGCCGCAGCCGTTTTTATGATTACGGTATTTTTTCTTTTGATAATGAAAATTTTTATTATAATTTTGCCTTTGGAAGAATGTTATATTCAAGCGGCGTTTCTTCCACAGAAAATAATATAGCTGCGGCGATTAACAGGGACCGCAGCATTGTAATTTATACCCTTGACCTTCCCCCTGAAACCAGGGTAATGGTAAGGGATTTTGTCGAGAATAATGTGCTCCCCGAAAACCGCGATTATTACTATCACCATTTCAGGGATAATTGCTCCACAAGGATTCGTGATATTATCGATCTCGCGACAGGCGGACAGTTTAAGGAACAATACGGACAGTCTCCGGGGCGTTTTACCCTTAGGGAACAGGTTCGCCGCCACACCTGGTTTTCGCCCGTAGTGGACTGGATACTGAATTTCTGGATGGGACAGGTAATTGATACTACAATTACCGAGTGGGACGATATGTTCCTTCCTTCGGAAACAGGCGCGCGGATTGACAGTTTTTTTTATACCGATATACATGGCGCAAGGCGAAAACTTGTTTCAGATGCGCAGACAATTCACAGATCGGAAAACCGTCCCGCAGCGCTGGATACGCCGCGCAGGCAGTGGCCGGGGCCGCTGGTCTTCAGCATTGCGTTATCTGCAATATTTTATTTTTTCTTCTTCCTGAATGAAAAAAAATTCCGCGCGGGACGCGTCCTAGCAGGCATCAGCATGAGCATTGCAGGCCTAGTTTTCGGCATCGCAGGCGTTACGCTTTATTTTCTGGTTCTGTTTACAAACCATGATTACACCTTTCAGAATTATAACATGATCTTCTGCACCCCGTTTTTACTCGCATCATTTCCCATTGGCATCTGTTACGCGTTTACAAAGAAAAATGATAAACTGATTGTCTACGACAGGCTGTTAAGGCTAATCTGGTTCATATCAGTGATGGGTATTGTTATTTCCATGCTGATAAAACTGCTTCCCGGATTTTACCAGCAAAACCTCGCAGACCAGCTGTTAATGCTTCCCATCGCCCTGGTTTTTTCGCTTCATTCAATCAGGTTTCGTGACTTTATTAATAAATTTTCACCAGGTGCAAGATCATTAAGAAGCAGGAGAAAATAAATTAATATGAATAAAATAGATGATTGGCGGGATATTAAATATCAGGAAATATTTGAGGAAGAGACAAGAGGTCTTATCCGCCGGAGGCAGGCGGATCCAAACTGTACAGTTGATGATATAAATGGGATACTAAATAACCTGTATATTTTAGACGGCGCTAATCAGGACGGCCGCGGAAATGTTCAGGATATAATAATCAACGCCAGAATCGCCGCCTACGAGCGTTTTATAGCCCAATGGACCGCCGGTAATTAGATTTAAATAAGATTTTGACTTTACAGGAATATCAGTTCTGAAATAATTTGTTTTTCTGTAACCTTTGACCGTCTATATGGTTGTATAGTCAGCAGACTGGTGTGGTTTCATGTTCCTCTTATTTCTCCTACCCCGGAGTTACTCCTTTCTCCGGGGCTTTTTTTTATTTTTGCAAATACTTACTTGACATTTTCCCATTAATTTTATAAGGTTTATAAGTCCCTTTTTGCACATCCCGTATGGGATGGCGATCCCCTGTAGCTCAGCTGGCAGAGCAAGTGGCTGTTAACCACTGGGTCCGTGGTTCAAATCCGCGCGGGGGAGTAAGAAGCTCGTCTTCGGACGGGCTTTTTTTTGCCTAATTCCTTGCTATATAAGGAGTTAGCGAAAATCCAAAAAATCCGTCTATCCTGACACTTCCGTAATTTTTGTTGAAAAAACCGTTGGTTAGCAAAATGGTCAACAAATGGTCAACAGAATTTTGTGCGAAGGAACGGGAAAATGTCAGTTTCAATTGGGAAGTACCATTTATTTGAAAGAGAGCGTAGGGGATGTTCTTATTTCTATTACTGGTATGAGGTTAATGGTAGACGTATTCAAAAAGCCTGCGGACATGGATGCGACAGTAAACGAAAAGCTGTAGCATACCTTGAGAAACTTCTAAAAGATGATTTAACTGAAGCAAAACGAAAGTCTACTTTAAGTTCAATTACAATAAAAGACTTTGCAAAGGATATGTTTATTGACGGCGCTCCTCATCTTGCCCGCTGGGCTGCGAAAGGCAAAGTCCTAAAACGTCAGACTATCATCCAGCATCGTCGGCACTTAACCGGGTATTTACTCCCAAAGTTTGGGAAGCTAAGGTTTTCAGAAATTAACCCTACTGNGGTTGAAGATTTTCTTTTGGAACAAAGGCTTTCCAATTCCTGCCGGAATACAATAATGTATACGTTAAAACTCATTATGCGCGAGGCTCGCCGCTCCGCTGTTATTGATATGGTTCCTGAGTTTGAGCCATTTAAGCGGAATGGAAAAAGACAGGATACTCTATCCGGCGAAGAATTATTAAAATTATTTCCTTATGATGAACAGCTACTTATCAATATTTGGAAACGTCCTGATGATATGCGTAAAGAAAGAGACGATATCGCCTTGATGTTCGGAACTCTTTTTTGTGTTACTGTTTCAGCCGGTTTACGTTCCGGTGAAGTCAGAGCCTTACATCGTGATCAGATAAGTATAGAAAACAGCGGATTAGTTATAGACCGCGCTGTAGATGACTTGGGACAAATCGGACTCTTGAAAAAAGCGACCGAGGAAGACCCTCGGTCACGCGCTGTCATAATTCCGGAAATTACTTTAAAAATGCTTGAACGCTGGCTTGGGAAAGTTAAAGATTGTCATGATTTTCCTGGATTAATTTTCTCATATAACGGTAAACCTATAGCGAATTATTATATCTTGGATCGTTTTCGCTATGGTCTGAAGAACGCAGGTATTGATTATGAGAGCCGCCGACTTACCGTACATTGTCTGCGGTACACATACAATACCCGGATGAGAACGCTTCTTTCTGAACAGGTTCTACGTGAGTTTGTGGGGCATAGATCGATTTCAATGACTGACCATTATGATCGACCAATTCTTTTAGAACGCCTAGTGGCATATCAGGGGGTCAAACCGTCTGTGGAGCAGTTTTGGGGGTAGGATGTGTAAAGGGACAAAACCAGGGTTGATAGGTGAGCATCATTTCTTGAGAATTTTTTATGAATCTTTAGTTTTGGGCATTGAACCTTGTTCATTGTGTATTTTTTTTAAAAAGTCCTCATATGATATATTCTTAATTTTTTGTGAATGTTTCTTTTTTTTAAGAATCACTTTTTTCTCCTGCTTATTTTCTTTGGAATGTAGGGTTTTCAAATAGTTCATGTATTGTGAAAATATATACATCATATATGTTTCCCCCATTTCCTTTTCATTTTCAAAAAATGCTTGTTTTATTGATTCTCCATCAGAATATTTTTTATTGTGTTTATTTATTTCATCACTCAAATCATCTGTTGATAATTTAGGAGTTTCTTTAATAGCAATTGTATTTAAAAAGTTAGTAAAATCGTTTTCAAAAGAAGAAAAATTAAAAAAGGAAATCATTTTTGGTAATTTTGTTTTAACTTTAATTCCCCATTCTTCACACATTTCTGCTTTTTGCTTAATCATTTTGTAGAACCCTTCATCTTCTTGTAAAATATAAGATTTCGGGTCTTTTCCAGGTTCAAGGCATTCAAATAAATTATAACCAAGAATATATGAGTAAACTGGTTTTCTTTGCCCTTTTCGTTTGATTCTGCCAAGTATTTGAATAATATCTTTAGCTGTATACCAGCAATTTAATAGAACTAGATGATTTGCTACCTGCAAGTTTAATCCTTCTCCCCCTTCTTGCCTTGTCGTTAATAATATTCTACAGTCAGGTTGATTATTAAAACATTCTATATTTTTTTTATTGTTTGATTTCTTCNCGCCTATATAGAGTACTGGTTTTAACGGTCTTATGAAATCCAACTTTATAATGAAATCTAAAGTTTNTTTATAATTATCACATATTACTATCTTATCACCAGCCGGAAGATGTTTAATTATTGATTTAATTGCTTTNATTTTTCCAGTCTCTATATGTTGCATTGCACCTAATTCTGGCGAGTTTTCTAGTAAAGTAGGTGATATAGATAGTTTCCCAATTTGATGAATAGTTTTCATATGATTATATTTATATTTTTCTTTTACTATCAGATATTTACTATAGAGTTCTCTACCCATTGGTATTGATATTAGGAACTCCGAAGATTTAGTTAAATTATATGGGTTATCTTTATAAAATAAGAACTTCTTTTTTTTTATTCTCTGAGTAATTGACGCTTTATGAACTCTATCTATAGAATAAAACTTTTCAATTAGGGCTGCGTCATTTAGGAAACCATATGCAAAAATAGACTCCATTTCATTATTAACAAATGGAGTAGCTGTTAATCCAAGCCTAAGCCTGATTGGTAATTTACTCATTGTCTCTCGATATTTCTGATTTTCATTTGGGGAATTATTTGTTAACGTATGGTACTCATCAAAGATGATCAGATTAGGAGGGGTATTAATAAAATATTCGATATTGTCATTCTTTATTAAATTTGCATAAGTGATTAAGTAAGCATTCAATGGAGGAACAGTTAAAACTTTTTTTGATTCCATTTTCATTCTTCTGAACAGTCCACCTTCAAGAATTTTTGGCACTAAGTTATATTCTGTCAATGTATTTGACCAAATAGTTTCAATTAGACCTATCGTGGGACAACAAATCAGAGTATAGCCTTGTAAACGTTTTGCTGAGTCTTCATTTAATAATCGTGATAATATGTCACAGGCGATGCGTGTTTTTCCCATACCAACATCTAAAGCACATAATGTATTTATTTTTCTGTCCCAATTCTTAATTACAAATTCAATTGCTTCCTGTTGATAACTTTCCAGAGGAGGCATATTCGATTCTGGCTGTTTATGATTGTTCTTTAATATCCATAACATCAACATTGCCTCTGAAAAATTCTGCCAATCCAATTTGAGCCTCCTCAATAATTTCTATGTATTTCGTAAGGTATTTAAGCTGTTCTAATCTAATACAGAACGTCACATAATAGCCGGGGGTAAATAAATTCCTAATTTTGTCTTCCATCTCTTTGGTATTAGATATATCATTTATTGGTCTTTCAAGAATAGGCATTACCGATGAAAAAAGGTCAAAAGTATTGTTGATAAAATTAACGAAAATTATCTCGTATTTTATGCATGTCTCATTATTAGGTATTATTATATTTTCTAACATAAATTGAATTGAATCAGTTGTTTTTCTATAAGCACTATTAGCACTCGCTAGCACTTTATCATTATCAAAATTCCCTTTATCAAAAAAATCAAAGGAACTGCCTTCAACAAGACGAAATATTGATTTTTTATTTTTTTTGCCGCTATTAATAAAATTGATTAGCAATTGTAAAAGCATTCCAATCATAAATAATGGGCTTATCATACGTCTAAAATTTAAATTGTAATTTGTGTTATTAGTAAAATCAACAAACATTTTTTGAATGGAGTATTTTTTATGCATCATGGTATTCATAAAAAAAGAAATAAACCAAAAATCATACATATATATTTCACTTGCCGTTCGCGTTCGATTCCTGTTGTTGTCAAGACCGCATGAAAAGCCTGATTTTTCTGGTTTAAAGGATGATAATAAAAACGTATTCCTCAAAAAATTAATATACTGGAAAAAATCATTAAACCGCTCCATATATGTTTTTCTTATTTTTTCCCCTGCATATTTATAAAGAATGGTATCAAGTTTCGAGTTTATTTCTCTTAAAAAATATTTGTCTTGCATTGCTTCTTCATCATCAACAGAAAGCTCATCGTCGTTAAGAAAAGCCTCAGCATGTCCGGGCAATTTATCCTTGTTAAAAAGTTCATTAAACGGAATTTCTAGTATCATGAGGATATTATTAAGGAGAAAATGATTGTCGGAAATTCTTATTTGAAGCTTGCCGCTATCTTTCCTCTTTTCAAGCCAAGAATGAAGTTTATTTGGGTTATTGGCTAACTTACACAATTGGTTGAAATCTCGACCTATCGCCTTTCTCATCGCCTCATAATCTATCGAACTCATATGTCCAGTATTTTTAAAGCATTTATCTAACTTATCATATAAACCTTTTATTCCTCCTTGTCTAAATTTTCTTATTTGATACAAAAGGTTGAGATTAACCAATCGCTGGTTTTCATCCGTAAGAGCTAGTATTTCATCTATTTGGTACATTCATCACTCCAATGGGACAATTATACCATATATAATATATTATGCCTACTATATATAGTAAAATATGGTAATAATGTCCCATTTTATACCGAAACCCATATTTTTTTATACCAATGAACATCCCAATGGAAGCTAAGAAAACCCAATACCAATAACTGCTTCTAAAGGAGTACCATCTTGAATCAAACCTTAAAAGTATCTGAAGTGGCAAAACTGCTTCAGATGTCCAAGAGCAGCGTCTATAAATATGCCGAAACCGGCAAGATACCCTCTATCAAAATAGGGTCGAATCTACGGTTTACAGAACCCCAACTCAAGGACTTTTTATCTGCCAGTTCCCGAATATCAAAACCATCAATCGAAAAAGCAGAATAATCATGCGTACAAGAAATAACGAGTTTGGGATTTTCCCCAGACGTTCCCGAAAAACGATATTGTACTATTACTGGATTTATGACTGTAATGGGAAACGAAAGTATCGTTCTACCGGAAAACAAGATTATTATGAAGCGATAAAATTCTGCCGTTCTTTATTAATTAAAGGGCAGTTATATTTGGGAACATCATACTCATTTAAATCTTATACAGAGGATTTTTTTATTTATGATAAATGCCCTTACATCAAATCAAGGCTTTTAAGAGGATATTCATACGGCAAGACTTGGGCGAAAAAAGAACGAAGTCTACTTGTAAAGTATATACAACCATATTTTAAAGAAACTGACATCCGGACAATTTCACAAAATATGATAGATAATTTTATTTTAAGTTTGAAGGAATCGAACATTGGAGTTAAAACATGCTGCCATATAATTTCAGCAATCAAGGTAATTTTTAAGTATGCTAATAAAACAGGAGTAATTGAAACCAATCCAGCTGAAGGTGTTTTACCTTTTAAAAATAACGTAATAGAAAAGGGAATATTTACCAGAGAAGAACTAATATTACTTTTTTCAAATCCTGAGAGATTATGTATTTGGGATAATTCAATGCAGTTTTTATTGAATTGTATTGCAGCAAATACAGGTATGCGTTTAGGAGAAGTTCTGGCTTTACGTCCTGATAATATTTCCGAAAAAAAAATTATAATTGAATATTCGTGGAATGAAATTGAAGGACTTAAAAGTACTAAAACTGGTAAGAAACGCATTGTTCCTATCTCTACCGGTTTAGGAGAGGCGATAAGAAGCTATATAATTAATAATAAAATAAAAGGGTATATATTTTCTGCCAATGAAGGTAAAACTCCCATTAGTCATAAAATGGTATATAAATATTTCTGGAAAGCTCTTTCTAAAATTGGAATTTGCAAAGATACACGAAAAATGAAAAACATAAGCTTCCATTCATATCGCCATACGTTCAATACAATGCTATTAGAATCAAATATTAATCCAGAATTAATCCGTCTTGTTACAGGTCATACAGTAAATATGACATCTCGATATTCCCACGTTCAATTGGGTAATCTGCCAGGAATCAGTGAAAAATTAAATATTTTTAATGATTAATATATAGGGGGACTGTTGAGCTTTTTTAATCTTATTGGTCCCCCTATATTTAAAAATATATAATAACATAATAATGATAAAAATACGACAGGAGTAAATAATGGATATTAACGAATTATCAAGAAGAAAGTATGATGATGTTCCGGTTGGAGGAACGCTATTTACAATAGACAAAATTGGTTTACAGTTTCCATCAAACTATTTGAATAAATCGAATCTTAAACCATGGAAAAAAGGAAATTGTATTACGATATTAACCCATGGAGAAATTGCCCAAATAAATATTCATGCGGAGTTTGAACCGCAGGAGGAACATCTAGGGAAGAGGTGCCTTGATGCCATCTTGCTATTAATATTAAACGATGTTTTCACATATAATTTTGTTTATCAGTTTTATATCATGTTAAATTTCACATATTCGTTTATTTTTTTTGACAAATCATACTCAGTAATGTTATTATCATGCTTTTTTTCAGTAGTAGAATGGGAATGGGCGATTGATTTCCTTGATTACCCTTTATACTCAAATATTGATATAAGTATTGAAAATAAGAAAAGCTTAAAAAAAGTTAAAAACTCACATTATTCCAGAGATGATATTCAAAAAAAGAGATTACGTGAAAGAAATGGTAAAATGGTTAAATTATCAAAAGGACGACAAAAATCATTATATATCAATTATCCTTGTAATTCAAAAATTGGAATTGATAGAATTGTTGATAGAGTCGAAATACGCCAACAAGGTAAATATAAAAAGGATTTATCTAACGAATTATTAATAGGAAATAAAGAACAAGCCTTAGAAAAATCAGCTCCTAAAATTAAAAGAGCGATTAAAAAAATCATTCATGATGATGCATTTATATTTTCTGATAAATGGAAAGACAATTTACCAATAGAATATTTAATGCTTTTTTATGATTAAGAATAATTTAGGGGGACTTATTAGTAGTATAATATGTAAAATATATTAACTACAATTAGATAAAATAGTTAAGAAACTGTAAAGATTAATTCAATAAGACTACGATATATTAATTTAAAATGAATTAAAAGAATATACAAATGAGTAGAATTATAATTCCAAATATTTATTATACCCATGCAATGTTTTTTTATTAAAGTCGTTAATAAAGCGACCTTGTAATAATTTAATTGTGATAATTTATTTTTTACTCTGGCACTATATGACACAATAAAAGAGTTAAAAATATAATTGATTTAATAGGAGATACAAATGAATTGGAGTTATGAAAATATTGCTTACGGTTATGATGAAAACCAAAAATTGGATATTATTATTCCAAATAACGAATCCGCTCATGCGATTGTATACATTCACGGAGGCGCTTATCTAATCGGAAATAAAATTGAATATCCTTCTTTCTTAGCTGATTACACAAAAAACAATATTTTTGCAACAGTTAATTACAGGTTGATAAATGAAAACAATACTATCCAAATGAAAGATATTCTTTCTGATTTAAAAACTGTGCTTGTAAAAATAATTGAACTGTCAAAAATAAACGGCGTTAATGTTAAAGACTTTATTTTAGCCGGACATTCAGCTGGAGGGCATATTGGATTATTATATGGGTATAAATATCAGGATGAAAAAATAAGGATAGCGACATGTATAAGCCTTGCTGGACCTACTGATTTTACTGATGATTCAGGCTGGTCTTCAATGCCGATGTGGGGAGAAGATACGGAAACAAGACTGTCTTTCCTTTCAAAAGTCGGTTCAAGGCTGGCAGGACATCAAATAGAACTTAAACAGCTTTATTGGACAAAGCAAAAGGATTATTTTTTATTTAAACCGTAAATAACTGACATATCACCAATTTCATATATATCAAAAAGAGGAATTACACCGTCGACATTGCTTGTTCACGCTCGCTCTGATAATCAAGTGCCTTACAGCAACGCGCTAAGGCTAAAAGCATCTTTGGATAAAGCATTGATTCCGAATAAGTTAATTACGACAACCGGATTCGCTGACAGCCATATGTTGGGCGGTGAAGTTTATTCTGATAATACTCCAATTTTATTTAATAACCAGAATTGGGTAGCGGAAGCTAAAAAATGGATGGAAACATATTTATCTTAATAGTGAATATATGTATTACGCTATTTCGAGCCGCCATCCTTAGAAACATTATTAAGCATCTTCACCGATTCATTTACCAGTACGGAAATATCCTTTGCCAATTTTGACACAATCTTCCTAACTTCTATAGAGGATACATTTTCAGGTTTTAATAAATCGTATGGTTCAAGGTTTAAGGCGTATGCGATTTTAGAGAGAGTGGCTGGGCTGGGCCATTTGCCGCCACGTTCTATGGTCGCAAGATAAGGAACGGAAATCCCCGCTTTCTCAGCCAATTCCTCCTGAGATAAGCCGGAATGGACTCTGAACAGCTTGATATTTCGGCTTAAAAGGATTTTTAGGGCTTCCCCTTG
>WQSN01000024.1 GCA_009787835.1 Treponema sp. | reverse complement strand
AAACGAAAGCAATCTTATCGGCGGTATTCCGCCCTTTACCTTGAATCATGGCCTTAAACGCGATCCCGCCCTTTTCAACTTTACCGGAGATTTTATTCTGACAATCATAACAGAAGCCGAATATAACGCGCAAAAAAATATCTCCAGGGCGGTTGTATTTGCAAGAATCTACGCGTTTTACAGTAATAATGCGGTAAACAATTATGTGTATATAATAGACTCCCGCCTTGGAGGGAAGGGGCAGCTTATAGTTAAAAATCCAACGCCATTTACTGTTATGCTTCATATCGGCGATCCGCGGCACGTAGCTTTCGGTTATGCTCCGCCGCAGACGGCGGAGGTTATTTTTAATCTGAAAACGGTGGAAGATTTAAATCTGAGAACGCCGGAAGAATATTGCATTTTTCCTTTAGTCAAATTCTATAATCCTGCGTCAGGAGAACTAATTACAATAATACCCTTGCGTGAAAATAATATTCCTGTTCATTTTTCTTTCTTATTATCTGACGATAATCCGGAATATACATTTGATCTGCGGGAGTTAGGCGATATTGATGTCAGACCGGTATCCGGCGGCGCGTTTATCAGGGTAATTAACAATACAGAAACAGGCGTACATTTGTGGGAAGGCACTCAAATTATGTTAACTTCAACCGGAAAGAGCATGATCAATCCTGGGAACAGCACGACTTTTTTTTATCATTTCACCGCCTACCCTGATGGTAAGTATCCAGAATCCCAATACTTTGGGAACTTTAGAATAGGCGCTCTGGATCCTGTACCTGTTAGGGAATATATTTATGATCTTGATTATTTATATGAGATTGAAGTAACCGGTTCCAATGGCGTTTTACAGCTTGGAACGATTGATAAAAAAGATAAAGTAAAATTTGAGCGGTTTTAATGTTTGAAATTAGCGTATTTACGTTACCATAAATTTCTGGCGCTGATAATAAAAATGACACAATAATCCTCTGTTGAAAAAAACAATGTTACTGTATATAATAATCAACATGTAATTGTTTACATTGGAAACACAATCAAACGCACAGTTCCTAACGGAAGCCATACATTTTAAATACGAACAGGAACTTATATTGAAAAAACCAGGGAATATTCGGAAGATTTAAATTCAACAAAAGAATTATCTATAGATACAAATAACAATGCTGTTTCTGTAAATATTGTTGCCAGAATAATAAGGTCAAAAACTGTCTTCAGGGAATTTAACATTACAGATGTAAAAGAAACACAGGCTGTTATTGCGCAAAGAGAGCGAGAAAAAAGGCAAGGCGCTGAACGCAGAGAACGGGAGGAAAGAGAAGCTTCAGCTCAAAGAGAATTTGAGCTTGCTGTATCATTTAGGAATAGCGAAGATATTGAAAATGCAATAAGCAGTTACCGCGAGTCAATCAGATTAAATTTTAACAATCAAAGAGCGAGGGATGGTTATATTTCTCTCCTTGGTGAATTGGTAAACAATAATCGTTTCGAGAGTGCAATTGTAAACGGAACAAAATTATTCCATGATTTGAGCATACAGAATTTAATGAATCAAGGATTGGAAAACAATTATAAATCGGTTCTGTCTTTATTATTTGAGCAGTATATATATAAACAATACAGCATCAATTAACTATGTAAATGAAAGAAGAAGTGAATTTAACTCAATTTATTCAAAAGGTAAACTTACAGAAAATGATATAAATAGATTGGACAATATTTTTATTAACACCCATAATAGAAGTATTATGATAAATTCCCCTTTTGATTATGCAATTATTATTATTTATACTTCCAAAATAACTCAGCATCTTTGCGGTTTTGTGAGAACTCCTCATTCAATTCGCAGTTTCATACATTTGTTGTCCATAAAATATGTCATTTTATGGGGTTTTAACCCGAAAAATACAGGACTTTTAAGACAACTGACTGAGTTGCCGAACAGGTCTTTTATATAATATACTGTTATTATGGGTGAAATAACCAAAACGGAACCGGAAAAATTTAGGGTGAATATATGTTAAAAAGATTATCAATAAAGAATTTTAAAATTATCCAGGATATGACTATTGAATTAACGCCGTTTACAGTTTTTATTGGAGAAAACAGTTGCGGAAAAAGTACAATTCTTCAGGTATTGGATTTTTTACGTTCTGCTGCTTTTCGCGATATCCCTGAGTATCTCCGCGAAAGAGGATGGTCGTATGAAGAATTATTATCTGACAGCTTGTTAAATAAACCTGTTGAACTTGTAACTACATGGAATTTCCTGATTAATGGAAGCATTGAAACAATTGAATGGACTTTATCTGTTAATTATATAAATGGATGGATAATAAAAGAGAAGATAATCAGACATTCTGATAAAAAAATAATATTATCTTACAATAATGAAGGTTTAGATAATATTCCTTCTTCCCTTGGACAATTAAACATTCAATCATCTGCATTGAAATATATCTCCGGTTCAGCAGTTATATCTGAAGAGATTAACAAACTTATTTATTTCCTGGGATGTTCAACAAACCTGGAGTTATTATCTCCTGAGAAAATGCGAAGCGGAAAGAAAACAACATTTGCACAAAATATTGGTATTGGCGGAGAAACATTGGCTTATGTTATAAATAACATGAGTAATTCGGATAAACAGCGATTAAATGAAATTGTTTCCGATTTAGCCGGTTCAAATATTGAAATTCTAACATCTGATCTTGGTAATAAAATTAAATTATCTATAATAATAAAAACAAAAAACAATTCACAGCCAATAGATTCTATACATATAAGCGATGGATTATTGCGAATTATTGCGTTTGTAGTTATTACAATGGAAGAAAAAACAATATTTATTTCTACAGATGATGGTTCGCTTCTTGTAACAGATTCAAATGAATTTATAGTGGCAGATAGCGGTGTTGTAAGAAATGGAATGATTTTGCTTGATGAAATTGAAAATGGAATTAATCCATATATTACAGATAAAATAATTGCATTGTTGTATAATCTAAAAGAAGAAAAAATTCGGCAGGTAATAGTAACAACTCATAGTCCCATTATTTTAAATGAAGTTAAACCGGAAGATATAGTCTTCTTATGGAAAGATGAAAATGGCAGGGTTTTTTCAAAAAAATTCTTTGATACAGAAGAAATGCGCGAAGCTCTTGCTTTTCTTAATCCCGGTGAAATATGGGAGAACTTTGGTAAAGAAGCAATTTTAAGCAAATTAGGCGTAAAACCGGAGAACTGAAAATGACCATATATTTGCACTGCGAAGGTATTACCGATTATGCCGTTATTCCTCATTTAATAAAAAAAGTATTAAAAAATAATAATTTGGATATTCAATGGGTTAAACGTGATGTACTTAAAAAAATCAGGACATATCGCAAGAGTAATATATCTATATCAGGTCATTACAAATTCATAAAATCGCTTGCAACATACTCTCTTCTTAATAAATCCAAATATATCGCATACCATCAGGACGGTGATGGTAAATACGGTGAAAACTATAATAATATTATCTGTGAATTTATTCCTTTAAAACAAAATGGTATTCGCTGTCTTGCTATTGTCCCAAAAGAAACAATTGAAAGTTGGCTTTTAGCTGATGAAAAAGCTTTCCCTTCAAAACCAAGTAATCCAAAGTTACCGTTAAAACCGGAAGAATTATGGGGGCAAAGAAACGACAGTTATTCAAATCATCCAAAAAATGTTTTATTAAGAGTTTTAAATCAATTTAATTTAATTGACAATAGTGATACTTATGCTCAAATTGCAGAAAGCGCAGATATAAAAGCATTAGAAAGCAGATGTCCGATTAGTTTTCGCAAATTTATTAAAGATACGCAGGAATTTTTATTATAAAGGGTATCAATACCGCAGGACAAGTCCTGCACCTGCCATAACTAACCTGAGTTTTGGAACAGCCTCAACTGTCCACGGAAATCAATTTTCATTTTTTTCAATATGATTTTGAAGCAAAAACAACCACTTTTACCCTGTGGAGGTATGTTTTTGTAGCCAAATTACTAAGTTAATTACTGAAAATTGATTTCCGTGCTCAACTGTCTTTAAATACTTGACAATATAATTAAATTATAACTAATATGTGTTTATAAAGAATATTTATGAAATACTGGGTTATATTTGTTATTATTATCATTTGTATTGGCGGCGGGGTATTTTTGGGAACCAGGCTGGATTCCAATATACTCAAACAGGAAAATAAAATAGATATTACCTACACTGTTAAGGAAATATTACCTATCGCGGAATACGCGAGTCTGGTATATCACTACAGCACAGTAATAACAGAATCTGATGTAAGAAGATTATTCGGCATAAGCATACCATTAACAGACAGAAGGGCAATTTATACAATAGACGGAACCATAAAACTTGGATTTAGCGGCAGGGATATCACAATCACAAATCAGAATAATATTATTATTGTACACATGCCGAAGATTAAAATATTATCCCATGAAATATACCCTGAAACATTCAGCCTCTATGATGAGAGAACAAGTCTGTTTAACCGGTACAGCCTTCAGGACGCGAATAATTTACAAATGGAGCATAAAAGGGAATTTGAGCGAAAAGTGAATGAAAATGAAGGCTTATTTTTCCAGGCGCAGCAATCAGCGGAACAGCAATTCAGATTTTTTTTGGAAAATATTCCTGAAGTAAAGGAAAAGTACAGAATTGTTTTTGAATGGGAAATGTAATCTGAAAGGAAAAATCAGCATATTAACGGAAACTCTCAAAGCTATTACAGACTAATAAATCATTTTCCCAAAATGCTCTCCACCGATCTTGCCAGGGACAGAAACACGTCAAATTCCAGCGTTTCCGCGCGTTCGCCGCCTGATAGTTTGTTTTCTTTTAATAAAGCTCCGCATAAATCGCCGGGTGATGTTCCCGCGCGGCCATAGCGGGAGGATAAAAAGTTAAGCAGGTTATTTTTAATTGTTTTGCGTCTTGATGCGAACAGGGAGCGGACAAGAGGATAGAACGCCTGCGGATAATAATCAGAATTTTTATTTTCAAGAAGAAGACCCATGCTGTCAACATTCGGCTGAGGATAAAATGATGAAGGGCGGATTAACATTAAAGGTTTTACTTTGTAAACGGAAGCGCATAACAGCGAAAACGAGGAATAATTCGCATCTCCCGCGGCTGCGGTCATGCGAAGGGCGACCTCTTTCTGCACTGTAACAACCATGCGGGTAAAAAGGCGTCTTTTTTCAATCATGTCAGCAAGGAATGCTGCGGCAATATTGTAGGGCAGATTTCCAAGCAGGAAGAGCGCGTGTTTATTTTCTGCATCCGCATCCGGCTTACCACATGAAAACTGACTCTGCCAGGTTTTCATTACATCGCCTTCTATCAGGTGAAAATTATTATTGTCAGCAAACAACTGTTTTAAAACGCGGATAAATCCTGAATCAATTTCAAATGCCTTTACAGTCAGCCCTTTTTCAAGAAGCGCGGAAGTCATGGCTCCAAGCCCGGGTCCTATTTCCCATACCTCATCTCCTGCATTTGCGCCTAACGCTTGCGCGAGGGATTTTCTGGTTTCAGGATTGATTAAAAAGTTCTGCCCGAATTTTTTCCGCATTCCCAGATTTTCCTGTTCAAGGAAAACTTTTAAAGCGGCGGCGGAATTGTAGTTAATGGCGCTGACCATAAATGATTTTACCACATTTATTTTTCATTGGAACATCGCCATAAACTTCAACTTTAATGATAAACCGCTCATTCAAAAGGTTTGACTTTTAACAGAGCGGCGCGGCGTCTGTATTCAAGGACTATAACCGCCAATGATAATGCTATGGAAACTATTAAAGTAACAGAAAGATTTATAGCGGTAATACCAGGCACATTGACAGCAACCGAGACTATTTTTTCCTTTAACTGATAAAGCATCTCCATGGGAAGATTAAGGAAACCGGAGAGCGAAAAAATATCCAGGATAAACCAGATCATTGAACCTATCATAAATACTGTAGTCAGCGGAACCAGAATAAGGCCTGTGATAATTCCCATGGGGATAAGAACACCGAAGAAAAAACAGGTAATGGCCGCTGTTGCGAGAAACGCTCCGCAGGACGCCGCAATGGGCTGAAGCAGGAAATCGGGCGCTTTACCGGAAAGAAGCGCGATTATGGGCTGCCCGATTATAAAAATACCCGCCAGCGCAAGGTAGGATAAAATAAAAGAAATTGTGTTACCTTCCGCAGGAGCGATAATAATTTGCAATAAAAATGACAGGGCCAATATTGACATGGGATCTTTGGGGAGGGCGCCGAGTATTACAAAAACTCCAAGGAAATACATAAGCGCGGAACGGTTAAGGCTCGGCATTGGACCGACTAGGAAACAGTAAAGGAAAATAATCACAGCCCCGATTACGGCTGACAATTTCAGGCCCAGCGGTTTTTTCAAAAGGAAAGCTATTATCGAAGCCAATACCGCAAGGTGCATCCCGGACAGCGCTAGAATGTGTGAAAGACCAGTATCCCGGTACAAGACCGCGAGACTTGTATCCAGATTGTCCCTTATGCCGACAAGTAAAGCAAGGGCAAGCCCTCCCCAGGATTTTCCTTCAAAGCGGCTAATTAAATTCAGCCTAACGCCTGTGCGCATCCGATCAACCGCGCCAGAGCGTTTCACAATGTGCATTGATTTTGCGCTGTATACCCATCCTGTATCAGTTTCACGCAAAACGCCTTCCGTAAAAACCGATGTTCCCCGCCCGAACTGACGAAGGGTAAGCGCGTTGTCTTCCGGAAAGAAAACCGTAATCCTGCCGCCTGAGCTTACGCGCAGAGCGCCTGACGCAGAGGATTTACGCAGGGAAAGAACCGCCATTGCCCTTCCGCCTGATATAACTCTTGGATCTTCCAGAAGTACGCCTTCAATAGCGGTTACTTTATCATGCGGAATTCCGAAATTAACATTATTCCGCCCGGCGCCTGCGGCGCTAATTCCCATTACAAAGCCTGCAGCCGCCGCGATGATGAAAATTTTTGTTAGCTGCAATTTCCGGGGTTTCCTTTCAAGCAGCGCAAGCGAATTTACAAAGCTAACCGCTGAAAATAAAATAATTACGGTAAATAACAACCATTCGGGTTTAAATAAACCGTAACAATAAAAACCTGCCGCCGCCGCTACAGCGGCGCATAACACAGGAGTAAATTTAAAATAATTAATCACATTTAAAACAATCTACCACCTTAAGTGGTCAATTGCCTCCCTAGCCGCAGCCTGAATGTCTTCGCCGTACGATAGAGTGCTGATATTCAATAGATGATCAAAGGCGTCCTTGTCGCCGATTTGACCCAGTGATCTGACAATCGCCAAAGTTACTTCTTCATCAAACTCGCCTGTCCTGTCCACTCTGGCGTTTATAAGACCAAGATGCAGTCCCAGAATCAAGGCGGCGTCTGAATTTCCAACAGCGCCAAGTAATTCAATCGCCTCTATAAAGCGGTTTTTGGCGACAACATGGTGCTGAAAATCAGTTTGTACGCGGTAATAATGCCTGATTGCAAGCGCGTTCGCCCTTGTCCACCTGAGAGGAGTAAGCGCCAAAGCCGCTTCATAGCGCAAATCGGCGGAATCCGCGTTTTCCGCGTAACGCGAAGTAAGGCCCTGTTCAAGCGCAAGCTCGGAAAGCAGCCCGATATCCGCTAAATTTAATTTTTTATTATGTATTCCCAGCCTGAAAGCTGTAAGTTTTCCGTCGGGCGGTTTGTTTTCAATCGCGTCCAGCAGAAACAGAACAGGGTCCGAGGGCAATAATTCAAAAGCTCCTTCAGCTTCAAACGCGATTACTTCCGGGTATCCCGCGCACATAATGTCAAAAAGCGCCGGATACGAAGAAATGTCACCTAACTCCATAATCGCAGAGATACACGCCGAAATCACCGCGTAATTCACGTTTTCCCCGGATCTGTACAACATATTTTTGCTTAATAGGAAATTATTGATATTATCGATAATAACTTTGTTTCCCTTCCCGAGTTTGCCGAGGGTAATCAGGGTCTCGATGCCGATGGCAGAATCTGGATATTCAAGAAAAAGATTCCACAAATCGCCTGAACTTTTATTGTATCCGGAATTGCGGAGACCGTTTACAACAAGACCTGCCAGTCTTAACATATCGGGATCATCCCTGAAAAGAGCCGCGTTATCCAGTACAAACCTAAGGCCGTATTCAAACAACTGGCCAGAAAATTCATATATTTCATTATCAGAAACGGCTTTTTCAAGAATTTGCGCCTTGGCCGCGAGATCAGCTCTGGAAAACTGCTGCATATACGTCTGCAGCACCGTATTTACGGCGGAACTTCCCGCGCCGTTCTGCGGTATTGAATTTAAAGCGGAGCTTGTGCTTTGCGCCGTCTGCGGATCGCAGAAAGCGTATACAGCGAGAAAAACAAGCAAGAAAACAATACTCACCTGTTTATTCATTCATTACCTCCTGAAAACTCCGCGGTATTTCGCCGGTTCCGGTTCCGGCTAATATTTCTTCTTCCATAATGCGGAACGGCAGTTCATCATCATCTTCATCCGACAGCAAATCAAAAATTTCGCTCATTATCTGATTTCGTGTAATCAGCGGAAGAGGTTCGGCTTCCATGTGTACCCGGGAAACATTGGTTTCAGGTTTATAGTCCACAGAACGAACCGTGCCTGGTATGCAAAGCGGAATATTATTCAGAGAGAATTGAATTTTCAGACGCAGGCCGCTGTCAGCCTTCCCCTTCACCCTGAAAGCGCAGCCTGTATCGGAAATGTCTTCCAGCATACATTTAAGCCCTTCGGATGTTTCCAGGTTATGAACATCGCCTTCACTGAGCATATAAACAAAAGCCGGTTTACTCAGTTTTACGCGCAGTGATTTTCGTTTTTGAGTTCTAAAAAGCGAATCGTTATGCTCAACCTTAATTGAAGAGATGCCTTTGGAAAAAACCTCGTCAGCTACGCTGGTATCAAATACATATCCGGCGTCTCCTTCACGCCAGAAGTAAACCGATAAACTGATTCCGTTCCATTGCATAGTGGAAGTTATTTTCGCGTTTACAGGACGGGAAATTGTAAGGTGATTGGAATTGTTCTTTATTACTTCAGATTTAAAAACTCCGGTACCCGGCACCAAAATACGTAATGCCTGGCCTTCGCTTATCAGGCGGGAATTGGTAATGGTGGTTTTTTTCTCTGAATTTCTCATTTCAACTTTTTTATAGTAGTCAAAAAGCCTGGAAAGAAATTCCTGCGTTAGCGGATTATTGCTCTCTCCTGAAATACGCATGGCGTTTACAATGGAACGTATACAGTTTTCCAGATCTTTTTGGGAAGAAAATATTGATACAGGGTCCTTGATATTGCTGTTTACCATAAAACGTCTTATCTGTTCCAGTTCTTTTATGGTAAAACCTTCATCTTTTCCTTTGGAAAAAAACTGAAGCCAGCTTCCGCCGGATTTTTCCTTTGAAGAACGCGTAAAAAGATAGACACAGAGTATCAATAAACCAATAATAAGTAAAAAAATTGTCAACCTTTTACCTCAATTCGGAGATTAATTTCGTTATTTTAATTATAATACAGAAATATCATTATGGGTATATATATTGAAGCTCTAATAATATACGCGGTATTGTTTTTTTCAGGCTCTACGGGTCTTTTTATAAGGGGAGTTGAGGGCTTTTCAAATACAGCGGAGCTAACCCGTTTATTGACATATACAATCCCTTCGCTCGCGCTGATCTGGTATCTGCTGCTGAAAGTAAAAAAAATAAAGGACTGGAATATAAAGCCGTGTTTCAATGATCTGGTTTCCGGTATTATAACATTTCCGTGCCTATTGATAACCGGTTTCGCCGTCGCGGTCATGGCATCCAACCTGAGCGGAAATTCAGCGTATATATCGCCATATTTCCCTTCGAGCGTACCGGGGTGGGCGATATTGAGCGTTTCCTGTATTGTAAGCGCGTACCTGGAGGAAAGTTTCTTCCGTTTTTATATCCTGTCACGCAGGGAAGAGATGCATCTTAACTCCGCCATGGCGCTTGTTTTTTCTGTGGCGCTGTTTTCAATCTGCCATATTTATGAAGGCCCCTGGGGATTTTTGAATTCAGTCTTTGCAGGAACGATACTCGCTTTTATTTTTCTGCGGTACAATTCCCTTCACGGAGCCGCCATCGCTCATGGGTTTTACAATATTGCGGTGTACGCGATTTACGCAATTTTGAATTAACAGCCGGACTGCGCCGTTACCTCGCTGCCGCCCAGACAACTGTTCCGCTAATCAGCGCTGTTACCGGAATCGCTATTAACGTAAAAGTTTTCCAGAACTTTGAGCTTCGCTCGTATTTCGCCGATAAGTCTGATTGCATCCTGTAGGTTTCGGACATTTCGTTCAGACGTATCTGCAAGTCCTTCAGCAATTTCTCTTGCTCTTGTATTATGTTCCCGTAACTGTCGATTAATATCCCGCTCTCGTCCAAGTTCACCTTCAAGCTGTCCAATAATCTCTGTTGCTCTTCCGTGCTGGAGATTGTATCTGCTATCAAGCTCTCCAAAATCAATAGATCTCTGTCTATTGAAGAAAAGTCCTGACAATAAACAGCCGGCGGAAAAAGCAAGCAGCATAAAAAGCAAAAGACGAATAATCGGTTTGATGTTTTTAAAATTTTCATGCAAAATGGCAACTCTTTAATTTATGCATAATAAAATCGCCGTGAACTCCCGCAAGTTCCCTGCGGGGATTGATTGTCAGATCCATGGCTTCAAGAGGAATTACGCCAAGCAATACATCATCAGCGTCGGGCAGAACCAAAGCGTCGCATGTAACGCGGCGGTTCTTCCACCTTATCTCCACAGGCCCTGCAATGCTGTACTCCGCTACTGCGCCGTTGGCAAGCGACTGAAGTTCCATGCCCAATATTTTAAGCCCAAGTTTGTCGCGGATATATTCATTAATCACAAGCGTCCACGCGCCGGTATCAATTATCGCGTTAACAGTAACTTTTCTGATATTAGTTTCTTTAATTAAGCCTTCTTCTGCTCTTATCTTGTCGCTTATATTTTTTATTGTAATTTCTGTTTGAATAATGGACATGTAAACCTCCTGTATTTAAAATATAAGAACATAGACATACAGAGTCCAGAAAATTCGTAAAGCGGAACAGGATACTAGTTTTTTACGTTATTTACGGTTATACTGAGCTTATGCGAAGCGGTATTGAAGGCGTAGCGTTTGATCTCGACGGCACCCTGTATCCCAATTACCGCCTGCATGTCAGACTTGTTCCCTTTTTGCTGAAAGAATGGCGGCTGACCAGCGCTTTTGGAAAGGCAAGGAACATAATCCGCAAAAAACAGGAAACGCTGAGCCATTCAGGCGGTCCTGTGGGTGGCTTTTATGAAAATCAGGCTGCCATAACAGCCGAAATTCTGGGCGCGCAGCCTGCCGTGATACAGGAAAAAATTAACCGCCTTATTTACAGGGGCTGGGAGCCATTGTTTAAATCAATCAAGCTTTTTAAAGAGGCGGCGGAAACACTTGCCGCTCTGAAGGAAGCCGGTTATAAATTGGGCCTTTTATCGGATTTTCCGCCGGAAATAAAACTGGAAAATTTAAAAATTTCCGGTATTTGGGACGCTGTGCTCTGTTCGGAATGCTGCGGCGCATTAAAACCTCATCTGCTGTCTTTTAAAGAACTTGCCGCCGCCATGATTTTACCTCCGGAAAAAATACTATATGTCGGAAACAGCCATACTTACGATGTCGCAGGCGCTAATCTTGCCGGAATGAAGACAGCGCTGATAAAAAGCAGATTTATACCAGGCAGTAAAAAAAAACCAAAAGCTGATTTTATATTCAGCAACTATCGCCAATTATACGATTTCATGCTAAAATGATTGTGTATACCATTAACAAAGTATATAATTCACATTGAGTATTATTCAGGAGGGGGTATAATACTGATGATCTTTACAGTAGGGAACTTAATAACACTTGGAATTGTCGCGCTTGGCTTCATTCTTTACAGATTTCTGGACAGAAAAACTCAGCCGCTGGAAAAACTGAAGAAACACGCCGAAAAATACAAAGAAGAGATTGCCGCTTACGCTGAAGAAAAAAGCATGGCGGTGAAAAATTTCGGTATTAATCTTGATATAGAAAAAAAAGCCGCCATTCAGTTAATAAAAAATATACAGCAGCTTACCGAAGAAGAGCTTGCAAAAAAATCCGAAGCTATCGCGCGCATAGAAGGACACATACAGACTTTTGAATCTTCCCTGAATGAACTGTTCAGCATGACAGACAGGGTCCAGGAAAATTTAAGCCGTATCAGGGATGAATCCGCATTTGTGGAGGGCACCAGTAAAAGGATAAACGAAGCAAGGGATAAATTTATCCAGGTTGAAGAAGCGCTTGATGAAGCGGGAAAAAATCTGGAAGAAACAGAATCACGTCTTGAAAAAAAGAACGAAGAATTTCTTGAACAGGCTGCGCGCGATGTTATTGCTTCGGCGCAGTCCACTGTCGCGGATTTTGAAGCCGCCGCGCAGGTTATTGAGCGTAAAATTGAAGAACACCGGGATGCGGTAATAAAGGCGGAAAATGAGCGGGAAGCGAATATTACCCGCGATATGGAATATGTAAAAAGAACGCTCAGGGATGTTTTGGATGACGCGGGAAAACGCGCTGACAAAATGGAAGAAACCGCCTTTGCGAAACTTAAGGAACAGGCGCAGGAACGGGTTAATCAGACCAAAGCATTCTTTGAGGAAAAAATTAAAATATCCCAGGAAGCTCTGAAAAATGAAAACCTGGAAATCAATGAAAAATTAAAAAATATCCATGAAAAATGCGACTCCGAACTTCTGGATATAAGCGCAAAGCAGGAGACATCGTATCAGGAATGGGTTAAGTACTCAGATGAAATAGACAGCATGACCAAAAAACAAAAAGAAGAAATCAGCATCTCTCTTGCAAGGCAGCAGGAAGAGATTACAAACGCGCTTGTAAAGGAACGAGACGCGATTGATTCTTCACTTTTACAGCAGCAAAATGACTGGAAACAGAATTTCCTTGAATTCAAAACATTGGCAGAAAAGCAGCGCGCAGAACTTGATACAGACATGACAGAAGCAAAAACCGAATTTAACCAGACTATCGCCGATTTACGCGCCAAATCCGCCGCCGCGATTAAACAGCAGCAGGATGATTTAAATGAAGCCGTAAAACTGCAGAACAATGAACTGGCGGCGGCAGTAAGCCATATTCAGCAGGAAACAGACGGGATTGTTTCAAAACTAAACAGCGCGGTTTCACAGCTGCAGGCGCAGTCAAAGACACTGCAGAAACAGCAGCAGGATGAGCAAAACGCACTGTTAAGCGAACTCAGGGAAAAATCCGGCGCTGCAATTGCAGAACAACAGGATGAACTAAAAACAACGCTTGATGAGCTCAAAGAAAAAACAGATGTTTCCGTCAGGCGGCAGGAAGAGGAATTAAGCACAACACTGAATGAACTAAAGGAAAAATCAGGCGTCTCTGTCAGACAGCAGCAAAGTGAACTAAGCGCGGTACTCGGCGAGCTAAAACAAAAATCAACAGCTTCAGTAAAGCAGCAGGAAGAGGAACTAAGCGCAGCGTTAGGCGAAATTAAACAAAAGTCAACATTTTCAGTAAAGCGGCAGGAAGAGGAATTAAACGCGGTACTCAGCGAACTCAGAGAAAAATCAAGCAGCTCCATCATTCAGCAGGAAAAAGAGTTAAGCGCGGCACTCAGAGAATTCAGGGAAAAATCAAGCGATTCCATCATTCAGCAGGAAGAAGAGCTGAGTTCTGTTCTGGGAGAATTAAAAGAAAAATCAAGCGACTCCATCATTCAACAGGAAGAAGAGCTGAGTTCTGTTCTGGGCGAACTAAAGAAAAAATCTGACGACTCCATCATGCAGCAGGAGCAAGAACTGAGCGCTGCGCTAAGTGGTCTGAAGAAAAAATCAGGCGACTCAATCATGCAGCAGGAAGAAGATCTGAGTTCTGTTCTGGGCGAACTTAAAGAAAAATCCAGCGACTCCATCATTAAGCAGGAGGAAGAGCTGAGCGCTGTACTGGACGAACTAAAGAAAAAATCAGGCGACATTATCATTCAGCAGGAGGAAGAACTAAGCGTAGTACTGGACGAACTAAAGAAAAAATCAGGCGACTCAATCAAACATCAGGAAGAGGAACTAAGCGCGGCGCTCAGCGGGATAAAGGAAAAATCCTCCGCGTCTGTCATGCAGCAGTATAATGAATTGGGCATAACACTAAAGGGATTAAAAGATAAATCCTTTGACGCGGTAAAACAGCTTCAGGATGAATTTAATTCTGTAATCGGCGAACTCAAAAATAATTCAGGCGCTTCTGTTAAACAGATTAAGGATGAACTGAAAGACGCGATTAACCGCCAGCAGAATGAGTTTACTGATGCGTTTTCACAGTTCAACTCTTCATTTACGGCATTACAATCACAGACTAAAAATGCGATTACTGAGTACAGGGAAGAGATCGCATCCTCTCTCGGTGAAATAAAGGAAACGACAGACAACAGTATCAAACAGCAGCAGCATGATCTCCTTTCGGCTGTGAATACGCACCAGAAGGAATTCAATGTTATGCTTACAGAACTCAATATTTCCATTTCTTCGTTACGCGATAAATCCGATTCTTTTGTAAAACAGCAGGAAGAAGAATTAAGTAACGCACTTTCCATGCTCAGGGAAAACTCAACTGCCGCATTAAAGCAGCAGCATGAAGAGCTTGCCTCTGTCATCGGCGATTTAAGGGAAAAATCCGGTGCAGCCTTTGCGCAGCAGCAGCAGGAACTTGGAAATGTAATCGGCGAAATCAGGGACAAATCAAATACCTCAATTATAAATCAGCAGGAAGAGCTTAAATCCGCGCTTGGCAGGATTAAAACAGAAACATCAGGCACAATCAAACATCAGCAGAATGAACTCAGCTCAACTTTGACGCAGCTCAGAACAGAAGCATCCGCCGCGGTCAAACAGCAGCAGGAAGAATTAAGCTCCGCAATAAGCCAGCTTAAAACAGAATCGTCAGCTAACATCACCCGGCAGCAGGAAGAGCTTGATTCCGCCATCAATCTGTTAAAGACAGAATCATCTTCCAGTATTAAAAAACAGCAGGATGAATTAAGCTCCGCAATAAAAGAGTTAAAGACGGAAGCGGCGGACGGAATTAGGATTCAATATGAAGAACTCAGTTCGGCATTAAGTAAAATCAAAACAGAATCGTCAGCTAACATCATGCAGCAGGAAGAAGAACTAAACGAGGCGCTGAGCGAACTGAAGGAGAAATCCGGCAAGTCTGTAAAGCAGCAGCAGGAAGAGATAATGGCCGTTGTCAGCAAAACGTATCAGGACTTCAACAGCATGCTTTCAGAAGTGAGCACTTCCGTCACCGCGTTACGTGCAAGTACGGAAACTTCAATTAAACAGCAGATGGAAACACTGGACAGTGCTGTCGCAGAACTCAGGGAAAAATCAGATTCCGCGTACAAAATGCAGCATGATGAGCTTGTTACTGTTATCGGCAACCTGAACAAAGAATCGGATTCCGCCATCAAGCATCAGCAGGAAGAGATAAGCTCTGTTATCAGCCAATTAAGGGTTGTTTCAGCAGCGGCGGTTAAGCATCAGCAGGAAGAGCTTGGCTCAGTTCTTGGCATCCTAAAAGCAGAATCATCTGATGCTATCAAACAGCAGCGCGATGATCTTGACGCTGTTCTGGATCAGCTAAAAACAGAATCATCTGAAGCTGTAAGGCGGCAGCATGATGATCTTGACTCAGTTTTAGATCAGTTAAAAACAGAATCCTCAGACGCTGTAAACCAGCAGCAGCAGGAACTAGGTTCCGCCATCAGGGAGCTTAAAGCGAAATCATCCGCCGCAATCAAGCAGCAGCACGAGGAACTCAGCGCATCTCTTAACGAGATTAAAGACGCATCATCGGAAGCTGTCAGCAAACAGCGCGAGGAAATTGATTCCGCTCTCGGCAGCTTAAAGGAAGATTCATCGGATACAATCAGCAGGCAGCATGAAGAGTTAATGTCAATTATCAATAACAGGCAAAAGGAATATACAGGTTTGCTTACTGAAATTACTGCTTCCATCGCGGCGCTTCAGTCAAGATCGGAAACCGACATAAACAGGCAGAATGAGAGTCTTAATACCGCATTAGCTGAAATCAGGGAGAGAACAGACACTGCGTTTAAAGAGCAGCAGGATGAAATCTTCACCGCCGTAAACAATAAACACCAGGAATACGGCAGCATGCTTACGGAACTTAACGGCTCACTCGCGGCGTTACGCGCAAGATCAGAGGCATCTGTCAAACAGCAGCAGGAAAGTTTTTTCAGCGTGCTTAATGACCTTAAGGATAAATCGCTTTCCGCAATCAAACAGCAGCACGATGAACTGGATGCCGAACTCAGCCGGTTAAAGGATAAATCAAATATTGATGTAACATCTCAGCGCGATAATCTTGATAAAGCGATGAAAACGCAGATGGACGCGTGGACGGCGCTTTGCATGGATACCGAACAAAAAATTATCACGTCAACGGAAAAACGGCTTGCCGATTACACCAAAGCGCAGAGTGAAGCCATAAACCAGCTCAGCAGCCTTGCAGATGACGCGGCCAGGCTTGACAATGAACTTCGTCTTGTAATGCAGGACGCCGTTTCCAGAGTCAGATATGATTTTACAATGTTTGAAAAGGAAACAGGCGCTTCCATGGAAGAGGCGGCTGACGGATTTAACTCGCAGACCCAGGCAATGCGCAAGGAACTTACAGATATGGACAATGAGCTTAATGTTTTAAGGCAGCAGGCTATTAACAACACGAACGAAAAGCTTGACACATTTGAAAATAATTTCACCGTTGAACTTGTAAAGCGCACGACAGAAATCGGACGGCAGATTACAGGCTGGCAGGATAACTTGCAGGAACGGTATGACAAGAGCGCGTCTGATATATCAAATGAATGGCAGCAGGCGGAAGAGCGCATAACGGCGGATCAGCGCAAAAATATTTCCGCTTTGGGCGAACGGCTTACAGCGGACATGGACAGGCTCAAACAGGACGCCTTCGCGTTTGAGGAAGGCATAAGGGAAGAGATGAGCAATGCTGATGAAACGCGCCTTTCCTTTACCAGGCAGGTAAAACAGGATCTTACTGATCTCCGCACAATGGCGGAAACTGAAGTTAAAACGCAGATCGGCCAGCATCAGATTTCCCTTCAGGAGACCCTGCGCCAGAAACAGCGGGAACTTGATGAGGAACTTGAAGAAATTGTATCCCGCTCACAGAGCGTTTACTCTTCGCTTGATGACGCAGCACTTAACTTCCGCAAAACTTCCGATGAATGGCACAGCCAGTATAATTCCAGAATGCGTGAAATGGACGCGTCCCTGGAAGATCTGCGCCGCCACAGCAGGGAGACAGCGGTGGAAAATGACGAACGCATATCTCAATTCAGGCTGAGTCTGGAAGACATCCGCAGGGAACTGGGCGTTCAGAAGAAAATATTTGATCAGACAGGCGAACTTAAACAGGAACTTGAACTGCGCATGGAAGAAATCAACACTGATCTTAACCGTCTGGAACAGCGTAAAACGGAAATCATGAATCTGGAAAATCAATTTACGCGCACCAAACGTCTTGTTGAAGAAATGAACAGTAAAATGACCAACTTCCTTTCTGAAAGGCACCGTTTTGAAATCATGGAAAAGGACTTCGAGCGCTTCAAAAAAACTTCCCAATCCGTCGAAGAAAAACTTTCTCAGGTTACAACATCGGACGATATTCTGCAGGCTGTTCAGGTGCAGATACGCAAACTGGAAACATCCATTGATGAAACTGAAGACAAGTTCCAGCGCATTGAGCGCAAACAGGAAGTGCTTGATGAAACATCGGAAAGCATCGACCGCAACTTTAAAGTTCTGCAAAAAACAGAAACCGCGATCAGGAACGCCGAATCAATTTTAAACAGCCTTACAGATCAATTTGAAAATCTGCGCTCCTCGATTGAGACGCTGTCATCTGAAAATGAAAAAGCGAATAACACCATTGAAAAACTTTCCACTCTTGACGAGTCCATTGCGGTAATTGAAAAGCGCATAGCCGAAATGAATGTAGCCCGCGAATGGCTTGCAAGGACAGAAACGGAACTTAAAGCCCTGGACAAGGACGCGCGCACCCTGCTTAAACTGACAAAGTCGCTGATTGACAAGGAAAGCGGCAAAGCGGTTCCAAGCTCCATTAAGGGAGCACCCACTCCGCAGGATCGCGACAATGTAAGGCGCCTTAAAGATCAGGGCTGGACAGTGGAAGAAATCGCAAACGCCATGAACCTTTCCAGAAACGAAGTTGAACTTATACTGGAAATAGCGTCAAGAGGATGAGCTATTAGCAGCTAACAATGACCAAAAGCGAATGGAATAAATTTACAAAGGCAAGGGAGCGCTTCAGAAGCGAGACAGAAGAATTGTCGCGCGCTCTGCCAAAACTAAAAAAAATTCAGCAGGAACTGGTCAGCGGCCGATCAGGCGGAAAAAATTCATTCTATACTGTGGAAACTCCGGTTGTATACAACAGCGCGTTAGACGAAATCACATCTGATGATGAAATAAAATTAATCCTTGTAGCGGATAACCCGGGCCGGCGCGAACAGGCAGCGGAAAACAGAAGATATCTTTCAGGGCCGTCCGGAAAAATAGCGAGAAAATTTTTTATTGATAATCCGGAACTGGGAATTGATTTTCAAAAAAACGCAATCATTCTGAATAAAACGCCGGTACACTCTCCGCGCACAGCGGAACTGCGGGAACTCTGCCGCATTGAAGCGAAAGACAGCCGCAATAAAAGTTCAATTGCATCCGCCATTGAAAATTCACAGAAAACAATGGCTTTGCTTCTCCTTGAATTTCATGAAGCGCTCGGCGTTCCTGTATGGATCACAGGTTACTCAGAAATGAAAAAGGGCGGTATTTTTGAATGTTACACTGAAACGCTGAAAAGTTTGTACGCGCAAACTCCGGGCAGGGAATATATGTATAAACAAATTTTTTTTTATCGTCACTTTTCCATGAATCAATTTACAATTGATCTGAAACAGCAAGCACTGCCAGCGGAAAATATCGCGGAAAGCCTCGCGCGAATCGGTGCAGCCTACAGGGAGCGAATTCTGGGAAAATAAAATTTTTACCGCGCTAAAACAGGTTAACAAATGATTAGTAGTACTAGTAATAAATCTCCTGATTTGCTATTCTTACAATATCATGGACAAACTTATCATCAAAGGCGCGCGTGAGCATAATCTAAAAAATATTGATTTAGAACTGCCCCGTGACAGGCTTATTGTAATATCAGGGCTTTCCGGATCAGGTAAAAGTTCGCTGGCTTTTGACACAATATTCGCCGAAGGGCAGAGACGCTATGTGGAAAGCCTTTCAGCTTACGCGCGCCAGTTTCTGGGGCGCATGGACAAACCTGATCTGGATTACATCGAAGGGCTTTCCCCCGCCATTTCAATTGAACAGAAAACCACTCACCGTAACCCGCGCTCCACAGTGGGCACTGTAACTGAAATTTATGATTATTACCGCCTGCTTTACGCCAGGATCGGCATTGCCCACTGTCCTGTCTGCGGAAAGGAAATCCGCGAACAGCCTGTAGATTCAATTATAGAAACAATTTTACAGTACAAAGAAGGAACAAAGATTCAACTTCTGGCTCCAGTCATCCGCGGAAAAAAGGGCGAGCATCAAAAAATAATAGAAGACGCGCGAAAAGCGGGATTTGCGCGCGCGCGGATAGACGGCGTTCCCGTTAACCTTGATGAAAGCATCAAACTGGACAAACAAAAAAAACATTCAATAGAAATTATCGTAGACAGGCTTGTGATAGGAAAAGAAATCCGCTCCCGGCTGGCCGAGTCGGTTGAAACCGCCGTGCAGACAGCGGACGGTCTTTTAATCGTTTTAATCAATGATGAAGGCAGAAATTCAGAGCAGATTTTTTCGCAGAAAAATTCCTGCCCAGACTGCGGTGTATCAATACCGGAACTGCAGCCGCGGCTTTTTTCATTTAACAATCCTTTCGGCGCGTGCCCCGGATGCACTGGCCTTGGAATGAAAATGGAATTCGATCCTGATCTTGTAATACCGGATCGAAGCTTATCGTATAACGAAGGCGGGGTTATTCCGTACAATCCCGACAGCGCGTGGCATTCAAGCCGTTTTAACGCACTCGCGAAACATTATGATTTCAACCTTGACACGCCGTTTAACAAACTGCCGAAAAAAATTGTTAACGCGATCCTTTACGGAACCGAAGACGAAGTTAAAGTAAAATATGTTAACCGCGAGGGAACCGGCCATTTTCAGTACAACACGCAATTTCCCGGAATCCTTGAAGAGCTGAGGCGCCGTTACATGGAAACCCAGTCGCAGGGAGTTAAGGACTGGCTAGAAAAATTCATGAGCCAGAAACCGTGCGAAGACTGCGAAGGGAAGCGGCTAAAACCTGAAGTTTTGGCTGTAACAGTCGCAGGAAAAAATATCTGGGAACTTTCGCAGTATTCTGTAACAGACTCTCTTGAATTCTTTGAAAAAATAAAATTAAGCAGGAATGAAAATAAAATCGCGTATCAGATAATGAAGGAGATAAACGCGCGCCTGGGTTTCATGCAGAATGTCGGTCTTGATTATTTGAGTCTTGAGCGCAAGGCATCTACCCTCTCGGGCGGTGAAGCTCAAAGGATTAGGCTTGCCACACAGATTGGATCAAGCCTTGTCGGCGTTTTATACATTCTTGATGAACCATCAATCGGACTTCACCAGAGGGATAACCAGAGGTTAATTGACACGCTTTTATACCTGCGCGATCTCGGCAACACATTAATTGTCGTTGAACATGACGAGCAGACTTTACGCACAGCGGATCACATAGTCGATCTGGGGCCGGGAGCGGGCGTTCACGGCGGACGCGTTGTAGCTCAAGGCGCACCTGAAGACGTAATGAAGGTAAAGGGAAGCCTTACAGGCCAGTATCTGGCGGGAATTCTGCGCATCGACATTCCAAAAGAAAGACGCGCCGGAAACGGCGAATCAATAAAATTAAAGGGCGTAAGCGAACATAATCTGAAAAACATTAATGTAGAAATACCTCTTGGAATCTTTACATGCATTACAGGCGTTTCAGGATCAGGAAAATCTACCCTGTTGTCGGATGTTCTGTATCCTGCGCTGGCCAATAAAGTTTACGGTTCTAACCGCGCTGAAGGCGCTTATAAAAAACTGGACGGCGCGGAACATATTGATAAAGTAATTGATATCGATCAAAGCCCAATCGGCAGAACGCCGCGTTCAAATCCGATCACTTATGTCGAAGGATTTACGGCAATCCGCGATATGTTCGCCAATCTGCCTGAATCCAAAATGAGAGGCTACAGGCCGGGGCGTTTTTCATTTAACGTCAGGGGCGGCAGATGCGAGAACTGCGAAGGGGACGGAACAATCAAGATAGAGATGAACTTCCTTCCGGATGTTTACATAACATGCGATGTGTGCAATGGAAAAAGATTCAACAGGGAGACTCTGGAAATCCGGTACAAGGGAAAAAATATCAGCGAAGTGCTGGACATGACAATCGAAGAGGCCGCTGTTTTCTTCGCGCCCATTCCGCAAATAGCCAGGAAGATGCAGACCCTCCTTTCGGTCGGATTAGGTTATGTGAAACTCGGCCAGTCCGCGCTCACCCTGTCGGGCGGAGAGGCGCAGAGGGTAAAACTCGCTCTGGAACTTTCAAAACGCTCAACAGGCAGAACGCTTTATATACTTGACGAGCCTACTACGGGCCTGCATTTCGCCGATGTGAAACAGCTGATGGACGTAATTCAAAGGCTGGTAGATCAGGGAAATACAGTTATAATGATAGAACATAACATGGACGTTCTTCTTCAGGCCGATCATATAATTGATCTGGGGCCGGAAGGCGGCGACAAGGGCGGCGAGGTTATTGTAACAGGCACGCCTGAACATGTCGCAAAGTGCGGCAGTTCATATACGGGTTTATATATTGCGGACATGCTAAAAAGAAACAGGAAGAACGCCGGAAAAAAATGAAGGTGTTCCAAAGCAAATCCAATGCAGAAATGTATGCGTAAAAAAATCGCATCTTCTCCGGTAAAACTCAGCGCATCTGCGCGGTTAAAAATATTCTTATTAAGCTTATTATTGCTGCCTTCTGTAATATACGCGCAGGAAGTTTTAACTGATTCTGAAATACAGCGCATTGAGCTAGAAATAAAAATTTCCACGCTGCCAGAACTTGCCGCGTGGTGCCGAAGCCTTGGTCTTTCCGAAGGCGGGACAAAAGCGGATCTGTCAAAACGCATCAGGGATCATTTTAAACTGCCCGAACCGGCAGAACAGTCAGATGACGGACGGAAGGTAATAACAATTGAATCAGCCCAAACCTCCGAATATTTTACGCTGGAAGTAGTTGATGAAGAATACGCAAGGTTAAAGGGCGATGTCCGCATCAGTCTTAAAGACAGGGATTCGGTTCACAGGATAAAAGCAAACGAAATACTTTTTAACCGCACAAGAAATATAATGACAGCAAGGGGAAGCGTTGAATACATAAAGGAAACGGGAGATAAAACCGAAATCTTCCGCGGAGAGAATATAACAGTTAACATTGATGACTGGTCAAGCATATTTCTGGACGGAGCGTCGGAACGAAAATTGGAAAGCGAAGGAACCGCATATCGTTTTGAAGGAACCGTAATCACCCGCGATAATAATGAAGATGTGATGACTATAAACAATGCCAGAATAAGCAATGCCTATAATGAAGAAGCCTTGTGGTCGATAAGCGCATCAAAACTCTGGCTGCTTCCGGGATCGGATTTCGCGATTCTGAACGCGATCCTGAGAGTCGGTGAAATTCCTGTAATGTATTTTCCGTTTTTTTATTTTCCGGCGGATGAACTGATTTTTCATCCTGTTTTGGGATACCGCAGCAGGGAGGGAGCTTTCGTCCACACAACAACCTATATTTTCGGACGCCCAAAAACAAACGCCGCTAACCAGAGCTCATTAACAAGGATTCTGGGAAACGCGAACGATATGGAAAAGGAACTTCAGGGATTGTTTCTGCGCAGTACAGGCCAAAAAGTAAAAGACCCCAATGAATTAAGTTTAAAAGCCATTTTTGATTATTATACCAACTTAGGTTTTTATCTGGGGCTTGATCTTAACACGCCGAAGAAAGGAATGTTAAATGCGCTCGATTTTTCGTTGGGTATCGGTTTTACCAGAACCATCCCCATGACACCTAACGGTAATTATGATCCCTATTACCCTTATTATGACGGTACATTTGACTGGAACCATTCAAACCTTTTTTCGCTGGAAGCGCCTTTCCGTTACAGGATGAAAACCAGCAGTTCCCTCACCGGAAAATATTCAAGCCTTTCATGGAGCTTTCCGTTTTATTCTGATCCTTACACAGACAAGGATTTCCTGAACCGTTCCGAAAACATGGACTGGTTTAACATGATTCAGCAGGGAGCGGCGATGGGAGGAGATTCAACAACGCAGACAGAAATCGGATCGTATCAGTGGCAGATAAGCGGACGCTTTACCCCATCGTTACCAAAGTTGAATCCTTATATTACAGGCATGTCCCTGTCAAATATTTCGACAACGCTGGCTTTTAAAACAATCAGGGATAATGAAATTTTTAAAAATAACAGCGAATCGCCCAACCGTTATTTCTTCGCGCCGGATAAATTAACAATCTACAGTCTTTCAGGCTCAGTATCGGGAACTCTCCTCAATCTCAGTTCCGGAAACCAGGGAAGCGCGGCTAACCCGGGCGCGGTGGAAGAAATTGAAGATCCTCTTGAAAATTCAGGCGTCCCGCGCTCTCCGTGGCCGAAAGAAAACAATGAGACCGCGGCAGAGGCAAACGAGGACAAACTTGTCCCTCCTGTTTTAACCCAGCGTTTTAATCTGCCAAGAACAGGTGATGTAAAATTCAGCATAGATTATACGCTCTCCCCGGCGAGCTCCACAGAGCTTCAGTTTATGTCAGGACAAAATAACTGGGAATCATACGATGAAGTAAACTGGAGAGACGTTCAGTCTATCCTGTCAAGCGTCGGCGGCAATGGCAGCGTTAACTTCCGTTTTGATCATACCGCGAACATGTTTACAAACACAGTGTCTTTTTCGGGCAGCACAACATTCCGCGATTACGGTTATCTGAATGAAGACGCGTTTCTTACATCACAGGGTGAAGTAGACAGCGGCAGAGTGGAAGCGGCAAGAAGGCAGCAGTACAGCCAGACTAACTATTCCACATTTTATTCATATAACGGCACATTACGCCCTTTGTATCAGGACCAGATATTCGGTCAGTCGAATTTACAGTATACATTCAGGGGCACACTGGTAAGATCAAAAAGATATACAGACGGCGACAGCCCCGAACTCGCGCCTCAATGGGGCCAATGGGCAAAGGAACAGTCAAAGGACGGCATAGACATATACGGCCTTAACAGCCACAGGTTTTCGGCAAACCTGTCCGCCAATATAATGGACAAGCAGCAAAATCTGGCATTCAGCGCAGACCTTCCTCCTCTTGACGGCTTGATTTCAGTTAACGCTGCCATCAGGATATGGCTGTCCGAGACTTCAGCAAGCATTCAATTCAAAAAACCGGAAATGTTTAACAGCCAGCCAAACAATGAATGGAAAATCGAGCCATTTAATCTGACCGAAACCATCAAGTTCGCGAAAATCAGCACATTTACTTTTTTAATGATCCTCACTCCGCAGGAAAACAATGAAATTACCACCATTACTTCATCGCTGACATTATGGGATTTCAAGGCGTCTTTTTCCGCCGTAAAAATGAAGCCTTATGAATTTATTACAGACGCGCTGGGGGGAAGATGGTCGCAAAAGGATGAAGAGCCCGCCCTGTATCCGAGAGATCTGACATTTACATACGTAAAATCCTTTACAAATATTGAAATTATCAAAAACCGCCTGAAAATGTCATTGAATGTTAACACCAGGCTCTTCTATGACCTTCAGCGTTACACAAATTCAAATTTTCAGCTAACAACAGGTTTTACTCTAGGCGTCCCCGGCATTCTGGATATAACCCTGTCCGCAACATCTGAAAACGCCGTTATATTCAGGTATTTCAAGGGCATTCCGGGACTGGAAGATCAGACATCCATGTATCCTGACAGGCCGGAAAACAACATGTTCGTTGATCTATTTTATTCTTTTAGTTTCTGGGATGATGATAAAAGACGCAGATCAGGATTTAAACTAAAAAGATTTAATCTTTCGGCTACACATTACATGGGGGACTGGAGAGCGATTCTGGATGTCTCGTTGTCGCCGTATCTTAGCCGCCCTGAGCCTCCCCTTCTTCCTGAATATAAAATTAACACCGATATTTCATTCCTAATTCAATGGTCAGCAATCACAGAAATAAAATCTGATATAAAATATGAAGGAAGAACAGAGAAATTTACGGTAAAATAGCGCCTTGACGAGTGTATTCAGGCAGTTATAGAATAATATAAAGGGGATTAATTGGAGGATAAGGTAACAATAGCTTTTGATAACAGGGAACTGCTTTCTGAAATTTGCGGCGCCAATGACGTAAATCTCAGGGCAATCGAAGGTTCCCTTGGAGGATTCATAACCGCCAGAGGCAATGAGATTCACTTTGAAAGCAGAGATGAAGTTACGCTAAGGCGTTTTAAAACAATGATGGACAGTCTAATAACAGCAGTAAAACTGGGAGAGCAGCCTTCAGGCGATTATATCCGCGCTCTTGCAGAAGAATTCTTACCCATTAATACAAACGGCGCGCCTGTAAACACACAGTTCCAGTTCACGCAATCCGAAACAACTGAAGAAAAGGGAGGCGCTCTATTCAGGGATTCCATGATTCAGATTCCCCACGGAATTCGGCATGTTTACCCGCGCACAAAAAACCAGGCTTTTTATATCCAGGGAATGAGAGAAAATGAAATCTGCTTCTGCATTGGGCCTGCGGGAACCGGAAAAACATATCTGGCCATCGCCCACGCGCTGCAGATGGTGCTGTCAAAGAAAATGAGAAAGCTTGTATTAACGCGGCCTGTTGTTGAAGCCGGAGAAAATCTGGGCTTCCTGCCGGGCGACCTGGCGCAAAAAATTGACCCTTATTTAAAACCCCTATACGACGCAATGGAGAGCCTTGTCCCTTACGAAATCATCCAGCGGATGGAAGAGACACGATCTATCGAGATCGCGCCTTTGGCCTATATGAGGGGACGCAGCCTGAACGATTGCATGGTTATTCTGGATGAGGCCCAGAACACCACAAAGGAACAGATGAAAATGTTCCTGACAAGAATCGGCTCGGGCGCGCGGGCCATAATAACTGGAGACGCGACTCAAATCGACCTGCCCCGCAAAACAGATTCCGGGCTGTTACACGCCATCGAGATACTAAGGAATATAGACGGGCTGTTTTTTACATTTCTTCACACATGCGATGTAGCGCGTAACCCTCTGATAAAAAAAATTATACAGGCATACAATGAAAGCAAATCGTAAAAAACCGGAATATAACATAAAAGAAACGCTGATCGGAATTTTTAACCCTTCGCGTTTCAAATCAAGAACTTTCATCTTCAGTTTTTCATTATGTATAATCGGAATTATAATAATTATTACCAGCGGAAACAATGACGCAGTTGTCGATATAACCAACTTTGAAGCGGGCAAGGTAGCGGATCGGGATATAGTAGCCGGGTTTACGGTTACATTTACAGATGAGGAAGCTACCTTGCTGCGGATGGAAAATATCACAAGGCAGGTTCCCGCTGTATTCAGATTTTCGGCCGCGTCCAATATGCAGATAATGGAAGCATGGAACTCTTTCTGTAATTTAACGGGAAGATTTTCAAATGAGGAAAGTGAACAGGCGCGGCTTGCGATAGAAACGGAATATCCAGCAGGTTTTCCAATTGAAATACTGGACGCATATTTGGCGTCAGATGAACGCGCCGACTTCCGCAATTACGGCGTTAAAACACTTGAAACGCTTCTGAAACAGGGAGTGTTTTTATTTCACCGAGAGGATGTCAGGCATTTTAATCCCGATGTAGCGGAACTGCAGAATAATGAAGGGCAGACGCAGCAGGTTTATATTGCATATAACGATATAATCACCATGGCCAATGTTCAAGAAGCGCTCGGCAGCATCGCAAGATCATCGGAAGCGCCCATTCTGTTCAAGGCAATCGCGGTTGATCTTTTAAAACCATTTGTAATGGAAAATGTATTTTTTTCACTGGGAGAATCGCAGAGACGCATTGATGAAGCGAAAGCGATGACAACGCCTGTTATCCGCAGCATTGAAGAAGGAAAAAGAATAATCAGAAAGGGATTTGTAATAACAGAAGCGGAAATGCAGGAACTGGAATTCTTTTATTTATCTTCTCCCAGAAGAGATCCGAAAAACATCATCGGCACAATTTTTATGGTTCTGCTGATTTATATACTGCTGGTAATTCTGCAGAAACCATTAATCATCGGGAAGGAACTAAGCGACAGCGAACGGTATCTGCTTGCGACAATCGCCGGCGTTTACATCATCGGTGCGGTATTGTTAAATAATGTTTCTCTGGGATTTGACGCTTTTCCCGTATCGCTTCTCATGCCAACAGCCCTCTTTATCATGATATTGGCGGTTTTAATGGGAACCAGAATCGCGATGATAATGGCGCTTGCCATGCCTTTAGGGGCGTTTTTCTGCGGAGGTTTCGATTTTTATTCGTATTTAATCGCGCTGATGTCCGCGGCTGCCGCGTCCACTGTGCTTCATAACGCTAAAAACAGGATGAGTCTGGTAAAAGCAGGCCTTATAATAGCCGCATCAAATTGTTTCGCGGTAATTGTTGTTCTGCTGATACGCCAGGCTGGCATTTATGATTATCCAATTTTAATACTGACAGCGGCTTTAAACGGAGTAATTTGCGGAATGCTGACACTGGGCGTTTTACCGCCGCTTGAACACGCGCTTAACGCTGTCACGCCGTTCAGATTAATGGAACTATCCGATCTTAACGCGCCAATCCTGCGTAAACTTTTTACTGCGGCAAGCGGAACCTACAGCCATTCGCTTATGGTAGCAAATCTGGCGGAACAGGCATGTCAAGATATCGGCGCAGACGCTTTGCTTGCCCGCGTAGGCGCTTATTACCATGACATCGGGAAAATAGACAATCCGGATTATTTTGTGGAGAATCAAACAGATCATAACAGACATGATGAAATCGCTCCGCGCCTCTCGGCGACAATTATCCGCAGCCATGTAAAACTGGGCGTAGAAAAAGCGTACAGTTTGGGACTGCCAAAAGCTGTAATTGACATCATTGCAGAACATCACGGTAATTCAGTTATTTCATGGTTCTACAACAAGGCCGCCGAGCAGGAAGAGGGTGTAAACTCGGATGATTTTACATACTCTGGCACACCTCCGCATACAAAGGAATCAGCCGTGGTAATGCTGGCCGATATTTCCGAAGCTGCGGTTCGCACCCTGAACAAGCCGACAGTCGGAAAGATTGATAAATTCATACAGCAGCTTTTTGACGCGAAAATAGAACACGGACAACTGTCAGCTTCCGATTTATCATTCAATGAACTTGAAGTAATAAAAAACGCCTTTGTTAAAGTGCTTGCCGGTTATTATCATTCAAGAATCGAGTATCCAAAACAAAAGGAAGAATCCTGAAATAATGAACAATGCCGCTGTCAACGCAGAAGAAGTTCCGCTGCCTTCATGGAGCGGCTCTCTTTGCAGCTTTGCACTTAAAGTGCTTGATGAACTAAAACGCGATAACTGGGAACTTTCATTTCTTTTATGCGGTAACAAAACCATTACAGCCCTTAACGCCCAATACAGAAACAAGGCGGAACCTACGGATATACTTTCCTTCAGCATGGGCGATGGAATCCCTGCCGCCATGGAACAACAGGGCGATAGTACAGTTTATCTTCCCGGAGACATTGTAATATCCCTTGAAACTTTATTTGAAAACGCGCGGTATTTTGAAATTCCCGAAGATGAGGAGTTACGCAGACTAATAATTCATGGTATTCTGCATTTAGACGGTATGGATCATGAAACCTCTGATATTGATGAACCCATGCTGATATTACAGGAGGAAATACTGAACAGGTTAAAAGATTATCATATTATTTCCGCCGTGCAGCAGGACGAGGGTTCGGGAGGACAGCAGTGAAAGCGAACTCATTACACGGTTCTTTTCAAATAAATCCAAAAGCAATAAAGGAGCTTGAAGAAGAACAGCAGGAAATGATCCGGGGCATTGTAGAACTAAAGGAAACAACAGCCAAGGAAATAATGGTTCCCAGAACAGACACTGTTTTCCTTTCAGCCGATGATCCGCCCGAAGCTCTTCTTGCCTGCATTTCTGACAGCGAGCATTCGCGTTTTCCCGTTTATCAGGATACCGTAGACAATGTGATCGGAGTCCTGCATGTAAAAGACGCGTTAAAAGCGCTTGTGAGCAATAAAACTTTAAATATAAAAGAGCTTGTCCGTAAACCTTTTTTTGTTCCGGTATCAAAACATATTGATGATCTTCTGCGCGAACTGCAGCGGAAAAAAGTCCATATCGCGGTTGTGGTGGATGAGTACGGCGGAGTATCAGGCATTGTTTCCATGGAAGACATTATCGAAGAAATAATCGGCGACATCCAGGACGAGTTTGATCATGAGACCGATGATGTAGTGGAACTGGGAGAAGGCATCTGGCTGTGCGACGCCAGGGTAAACCTGGAATTTCTCGCGGAGGAAACAAACCTGGATCTGCCAATCGATAATTTTGATACCTTGGGCGGTTTTGTTTTTGATCTTTTCGGAAAGATACCGGTAAAAAATGAAAAGATTATTTATAAAAACCATGATTTTATCATTCAGGAAATGGACGGCCATAAAATAAATTCCATTAAAATAGTAACGCATAAAAAGGAATAATTGTTTCCTTAAGGGAGGGGAATGATGTCAGTAAAAAACAAAAAATTATCATGGCGCAGCCTGACAAGGTCAGTAATTCCGCTGTTTCTTCTCTTGCTGGTTCCGGTAAACATGACGGCGCAAACCCAGGGAACGGCCGCTGTTTATTATGAACGCGGCAGAAGTTTTATGGCGCAGGAGGACTGGTATTCCGCGGTTGAGTCGCTTCTTGAATGTATAAGGTACAACTCGGCTCATGCGGAAGGGACAGCAGCGCTTGCCGAATGTTACTACGAACTAGCCGAATTTGACGAAGCGCTTAACTGGGTAAGAAAGGCAAGACTGCTTGCCCGCAGCAATATGTCAATCGCCAACCTGGAAGTTTTTACCCTCATCGCGCTTGGACAACTGGATGCGGCATCCGCTTTGGTTTCTGACATTCTTGTAAGAGAGCCATATAACAAGGAAGCGCTGTTCGCCGCGGGAGAACTTGATATAGCAAGAAACAGACCGTCACAGGCTCTGCTGCGTTACCGCGAAGCCGTGTCCCGTTATCCGGACGACAGAAGACTCCTGATTTCCCTAGCGCTTGTTTCCCTTTCTCTGGGCGATAATGAAACATCTTTAGTTTATATCAACAATGCCCTTGCGCAGCATCCTGACGATTACCGGGTGTTTTATTACGCGGCTTACATATACGCGCAGAATGACAGGCTGACGGAAGCAATCCGTTACGCGGATACATCTCTTTACTACAAACAGGATCATACGCCCTCTCAGTCGCTGATGGCAACTCTTCGCTACCGCAATTCGCAGTATGATGAAGCTATCCGCCTTGCGGATATATTGATTGCCAGGGACACGGTAAACCGTTCAAGGAATAATATGAGCGCATGGTATTTAAAGGGTTTATCTTTAATCAGGCTTGGACGCGCAAATGAGGCGATTACAGTTCTTGTAAACGCGTTATTAATAAATGAAGAAGATGAATTTATCCGCGCTGTACTGGAAGACACAATAATATCATCAACCCCGCTGGAAGACCCGCGCAGGGTCAGACTTGCATCCTGGCATTTTAACAGGGCAAGAACTTACCGTTCCAGGAATTTAAGCGATCAGGCGCTGTTTGAATACAGGCGGGGTTTAAGGCTTAATCCCTTCGCGTCAGACAGGCGCGAATACGCGGAATTGCTAAGACTCTCGGGTTACCCCGCAAGATACCTTGATGAACTGCTTTTCCTGCAGGAGCAGGGAATAACCGACCGCACCATGAACGATTCTGTGGAAGCCTACAACTCTTTGCTTTTCAACGCTCTTTTCAGACAATGGCAGGTAAACCCGATAGAGCTTACCGAACGCCACTGGAAAATCGCGGTCTTTTCTCTTGCCGGCCAGTCCAGTTTCTACCATGCGGACGCGGGCATTACAGCCGCTTCCTTAATCAGGGATCTTTTAACTCACGACCGCAATATCACTCCCATGAATATTCCGATGCGTCAGGCGACATTTTCCCAGAGTTTCAGACAGGCAAGAGAAGCGGACGCGGATTATTTCATGCTGGTTTCCGTAACGGAAAATGAACGCGACATATCAATAAAGTGCGAACTATTTGTCGGCAGAACAGGATCTCCTGCGGGAACTTTCTACGCCTACCGTACCGGAGCGGAAAGGCTTCGCGGCGCGGCGAAAGGAGTTACAGAACAGTTATCATCATCATTGCCAATGCGCGGAAGACTGCTGATCCGGAGACAGGGACAGGCTCTGATAAATAAAGGAAGGGCAGATGGAATACAGGCCGGCGCAGTTTTCGATGTAATAAAAAAAGGCAGGCCCCAGACAGCAAACGAAGGCATCGCCCTTATTTACGCCCAGGATGAGCTTGTGGGAACATTAACCATCGCAAATGTAGACGAGGAAATAGCATCGGGAACATTGACACGTAACGGCTTCTTCGATCTTATTGAACAGGGCGATGAGATAATTCTTCAGACCAGGGGAAACAACAGGCCGCAGATAGAAAGCGCGGCAAATCCTGAACTGAGAACGCTTCTTCGGACGCTGCGTTAATGAACCATCGCGGCTAAAATCGCGTCGATCCAGATATTTGCCTCGACAGTATGAATCGATCTTATTGATAAAAATTCAAATAACGCTTCCCTGTAATTTTTTGTAAAGTACAGGGTTTGCCCCAGATAAAAACGGGCTCGCGCTTCCACGTCTTCGGAGCGTGGTAAAGATAAATAATGCTGTAAACCGGCGCGCGCTCCTTCCCAATCGCGCTTTCCAAAAAATTCACTTAAAATTTGAAACAGGGCCGATTCCTCTCCGGTCAGCGGAGACAGCATATCAAGCGCGAAAACACGCGGATTTTTAAGCGCCAGCGGCTCTTTTTCAGGTATCTGTATATCGCGCAGCATATTCCCGGCAGCTTCGCCAAGGGGAATCTGTTCAGTTACGCCGGATAAAAAGAAACTGTCAGGCATTGTGCTGCGTACTGTCATGGCAGGCAGCGGAATGGGACGCAGTTCTCTCTGAATGCTCTGATCGCCCTGTATTAATACAGCGGAATCTGTCGCGTTTATTCCCGGCTTAATTCCCATATTGCCGCCTGCTATATCATCTTCATAAATCGCGGCGTAATACCAAGTAATTCCGGGTACCGGAAAATCAATAAAAGGAGAAACAATTTCTGACTGTACAATAACAGCGTTAAGTAAATCCTGCGGAAGGGTGATTGGCTGCATGCTGCGGTAAAGAACGGCGCTTCTGCGAGGGCCTAAAATATCAAAGGTAATGATTACCCTCTCCCCTTCCAAAGCCGCCCTTAGATTGGATATACCCTGTTCAGGTTCCGGTAATGGCGTAACCACTAAAGGAGGCGCAGTCTGCTGCTGTACAGGTTCGCCCGAACTGTTAATGCCTGTAGCATTAACCTGAGGCAAAATAACATCATAACGCCGCCCGGATATATCGCTCGCCGCGATAAAATAATAAAGATTTTCAATATCATCGGTATCATCTATGTAGTACTGATCCCCGTATCTTGCGACAATCGGTCTGATATTTGCCGGAACAGGCCCCGTAAAAGGCCTTGTAGACCTGAATATATAAACGGGTCCCCGCGCGTCAGGAGAATCTACCCATGTAATTCTTATCAGGTTATTTCTGGGTTCAACTTTTATTTGCGTTACATGCGGTAAAACATTACTTTCCTGTGCGGCAATACCGGAAAAAACCGCGAAAATGAGAATAAATACTGATAAAAATCTCCTTTTTTCCACTTCTAACATAATTTTAATACTAAAATACTCTCAAGTCCAGAGATATGAGAAATTTAATCCCAGACAGCCGGAAAATCATCTACAAAACGCCAGTGAGTATCTTCAGTCCCCGGAGCCTATACAACAGGTCTAAAATATATATACATTTACACAATAATCTGCTACCATAAATTATGAAAGTTGAATTAAATCCGCGGGGTAACGGGGCATGTCCGCTTTGCGCGTCTGCCGGAAAGTGCCAGGTTCAGGATACGATAATAGAAACGCTGGATTCTTTTTCCAGCGAAGAAAATCCAATGGAATTGGTAATATACTCCTGCCCGAATTTTATTGAAAAATAACACAGGGCAATAAAATGAACGAACGTCTTAACTCCCTTCTTAAACGATACGATGAATTAACGCTGTTAATTCAGGATCCGGCTCTGGTAAAAGATCAGAAACTTTACCGTGATACAATGAAGGAACACTCTCATCTTGGCGAAATAGCCGCAATCTACAATACTCAAAACGAACTGGAAAAACAAATAAACGAAGCGAAAACGCTTCTTCAGGAAGAGAAAGATCCGGAAATGAAGGATCTTGCAAGGGAAGAAATTAAGGAGCTTGAAACAAGGTTTACCGCAGCCGTAGACAAATTAAAGCTTATGCTCATTCCAAAAGATCCCCTGGACGAAAAAAACATCATTATGGAGATACGCGCCGGAACAGGCGGAGAAGAGGCGGCGCTTTTCGCATCTGACCTATACAGAATGTATTCGCGGTTTGCGGAAACAAAAGGCTGGAAATTCGAGATAATGAACTCCAATGACACGGAGCTTGGCGGCATAAAAGAAATTGTGTTTTCCATCAGCGGAAACAATGTCTACGAGAACATGCGCTATGAATCGGGAGTTCACCGCGTGCAAAGGGTTCCAACAACAGAGTCGTCAGGCAGGATTCACACATCGGCTGTAACTGTGGCCGTTCTGCCTGAAGCGGACGAAACAGAGATTGACATAAGGCAAGAGGATTTACGCATTGATGTAATGCGCGCGGGCGGCCCCGGCGGCCAGTGCGTTAACACAACGGATTCCGCTGTGCGCATAACGCATCTGCCTTCCGGGATCACGGTTCACTGTCAGGATGAAAAAAGCCAGATAAAAAACAAGGCAAAAGCCATGCGCATCCTTCGTGCGCGCATTTACGAGATGGAAGAAGCGAAAGCCGCGGCCCAGCGCGCTGAAGTGAGAAAAACCCAGGTCGGCTCAGGAGACAGATCGCAGAGAATCAGAACATATAATTTCCCCCAGAACCGCCTGACAGATCACAGAATAAATCTTACGTTATATAAACTTGACCTGATTATGCAGGGCGATACAGCGGAGCTTTTCGATGCCCTGAAACTTTCCGCCAAAGAAGAAATGCTTCAGAATAGCGGCATTGAACGCCGGCCGGGACTGAAATCCGGATCTCTGGAATCCCCTCTTGATGACGCTATTGCGTCGTAAACGTCCGTAATTATGCGCCATGACCATACGTGATGCGCTGAAAGAAGCCGGCTTCGCGCTGAAAAAAGCCGGTATCGAAAACTCAAACCTTGACGCGTCTCTTTTACTGGCGAAAATACTGGATACAGGACGCGCAAAGCTGATCGCTTCAGCCGCAGAACCGCTGCCACAGGAAGCGTATATGGCATTTAACGAATTAATCGCAAGGCGTTTAAAGGGCGAATGCGCCGCGTATATACTGGGTTATAGGGAATTCAGAGGGCTGGAATTTCATGTAAATCCTTCCGTGCTTGTTCCGCGCCCTGATACGGAAACACTGGTGGAAGCGGCAATTGCAGTTTTCAATGATCAAGCAGGGGCTGGAAGCGGAATTGCAGCTAATGAAGCGCGCGTACTTGATTTATGCACAGGAAGCGGAGCGGTGGCAATTTCCCTTAAACATGAACAGCCGCAGATGGAAATATGGGCCTCGGACATATCCGAGCAGGCCCTTGAAACAGCAAAAGCCAACGCCGTCCGGCTGCTTCCAGAAAACAGTATACATTTCCGCCTTGGAGACCTTTACAGCGCTCTGCCATCAGAAAACCATAAATTACCCAATGGCGGCTCCTCATCACTTGTCCCGCGTTTCTCATTAATCGTCTCTAACCCTCCCTACATCCCCTGCGGTGAAATAAAAACCCTCTCTGCCGAAGTGCAAAATGAGCCGCGTATCGCTCTTGACGGAGGAAAATCAGGTCTGCAAATAATCAAATGCATAATAGAAGGCGCTGTGCAGCATCTGATCCCGGGCGGAGCGCTTGTTCTGGAAGCGGATCCGCGTCAGATGAAAAAAATCGGCATTTTACTGGAAAACAGTGGGTTCAATAGTATAAAATTATATAAAGACCTATCAAACCAGGAGCGGGTTATCTGTGGAATATGTGAATAAAAAATTATTTATCATATTTTTCTTTGTAATATCAATATTTTCATGTAAAAAAACAGAACAGGCAATCGCGGAGATTGAACAGGAGTCTGTCCAAACAGAAATTATTAAAGCTGAAATTTTTCAGATAGAAGCCGTTCAGACAGAAGCGATAACACCGCAATACTCACTTACGCTCATGGCGGCGGGAGATAATTTATTTCACAGGACAATAATCAGAACGCATAGAAAAGAAGACACTTATGATTTTAGCCCCATCTATTCAGAGATAAAAAGCCTGATAGAAAATGCGGATCTCGCGTTTATAAACCAGGAAACGGTGATGGCGGGAGAAGAATTTGACTATTCAGGATATCCTTTATTTAACACGCCGCAGGCTCTTGCGCGCAATCTGGCGGATACCGGCTTTGATATTGTTAACCACGCGAATAATCATGCCATGGACATGGGAGAAACAGGTCTTTGCGCGACATTAGATCTTTGGAACACTATACCGGAAATAACGGTAATAGGCGCCAGAAAAGAAGGGGAAAGCGCGCGGATTGTTACCAAAAACAACATCACTTTGGGATTTTTATCATATACTTACGCCCTTAACGGCTTTTCGCCGCCTGCAAGCAATCCCAATCTGGTCTCTCTTATCAACAGAAGAATAATGACCGAAGAAATAAATAACCTGCGCCCGTTATGTGATTTTCTGGTTGTCTCGATGCATTGGGGCGATGAATATACAATGGAACCTGTTAAAGCGCAGAAAGACATGGCTCTTTTCATCGCGGAGCATAATGTTGATTTAATAATCGGGCATCATCCGCATGTTCTGCAAAAGGCCGAAAAACTGCCCCGCCCGGACGGAAAAGAAACACTATGTTTTTACTCGCTAGGGAATCTGGTTTCCAATCAAACAGAGAGGGAAAGAGTACTGGGCGCTTTAATGCTTGTAACATTTGTAAAGGATGACGATCTTTACATATCCAGTTCCGGGCTAATTCCTGTTATCTGTCATTTCAGGAAAGATTATACCGGAACAAAAATATACCCGGTTTATTTATACACCGATGATTTACTAAAAAAACATTTTTTATATGATGATGAGAACAGTTTATCATTTGAGTTCATTAATTCTGTGCTGAGCAAACTGAACACAGGCATAATTGGATTTGTTCAATGAACGAACCCCGCCGCAGAGCAGCGGGGTATCGTTCGTTCTCCAGTGGAATTGCATTCGGGGTTTAATACCTTAAGAACACCCCAGAGGGGCGGGGTATTAAACCCCTCAGCACGAATAGACTTGTCAGTTGTCCTGCCAATCCCATTACAACAACTGGTCATTTCCCTGATAATATAATATTTTATAATAAGGAGATAAAAATGGAAAAAACAAGATTTGGCAAAACAGAGTTAATGGTCAGTAAGGTCGCTTTTGGCGGTATTCCTGTTATGCGCGTTCCAAAAGACGAGGCAGCCAAGCTTATCAGGGAAACAGTGGATCTTGGCATAAACTTTATTGACACCGCCCACGGATACGCCGACAGCGAAGAGAAGATAGGTCATGGAATAAAAGGATTAAAAAGGGAAGAACTTATTATCGCGACAAAATCCCCGGCAAATGATAAAAAAACTTTCAATGAACAGCTTGACCTAAGCCTGAAGCGATTGGGCACAGATTATATAGATATAATGCAGATTCATAATATCGGTTCCATCGAAAAAAGAGACGCTGTCTTTGCTCCGGGCGGCGCTTACGAAGGATTGCAGGAAGCGGTAAAAACAGGAAAGGTGCGTTTCCCCGGTTTTTCGAGTCACAGCCTTGAACTCTGCATAGAAATGATGAAGACCGGAAAATTCGCTTCAGTTCAGTTTCCATTTAATTTTATTGATAATACCGCCGCCAAAGAGGTTATCCCGCTTGCGAAAGAACTGGACATGGGTTTTATCGCAATGAAACCGATGGGCGGCGGCAGACTGGAAAGCGCAGAACTGGCTTTCCGCTATCTGATGCAATTTGATAATATTATTCCCGATCCCGGCATTGAAAAAATTGAAGAAATACGTGAAATCGCTCAAATAATTGAGAAAAAACAAACAATCACTGCCGAAGACAAAGAAAAAATCAATAAACTGCGCGCAGAATTCGGTTCCACATGGTGCCATCGCTGCGATTACTGCCAGCCCTGTCCGCAGAATATTGATATAAGCTGGGTTTTATGCGCTGAAAGCTGTGAAAAACGTTTTACAAAGGAACGTTTTAAATTAATGCTGGCGCAGCCAGTAGAAAAAGCCAGAACATGCCTTCAATGCAGGGAATGCGTAAAGAGGTGTCCGTATCATCTTGATATACCTGAGCTGATAAAATTGAATATTAAAGTCTGGGAAAGAGTTACAGGATGAAGAGGCGATTTTTACTGTAGATAACACCTAATCGGCTATACCGTCATGTAGCCGCTTCGGCAGGTTTAACCGCGGCGGGAAGTTTTTTCTTTCCGTGTTTGATCGCAGCCTTGCATATTTTACAGATCTTGTACTTTTTACCTTCGCCTTCCTGTTCGTACAGAACCTTTACATTTACTCTCTTGCAGACCGGACATTCACCTCGGCCGTGGGCAAATTGATCCCGAATTCCCTTGCCTCTGTGCGCTTTAGACATCTATTTCCCCTTGTCCTTTTTGTCTTTATTATTGGATTTCTTTTTTTCTTCTGTATCTAATTTATAATCAACGAGTTCCAGAATTACCAGTTCCGCTGCGTCTCCCTTTCGTTCACCGAGTTTCAATATACGGGTATAACCGCCGTTTCTGTCTTTCATCCTGGGCGCGATAGCGGTAAAAAGCTTCGCTACGATTGCCTCATCATACAAACGGCCTGAAACAATCCGCCGGTTATGAACAGAATCTTCTTTCGCGCGGGTAATCATCTTCTCGGCAGTGCGTCTGACCGCCAGAGCTTTTGCCTTTGTGGTTTTTATACGTTCCATTCTGAACAGAGACGTAACCATGTTTCTATGCAGCGCCTTGCGGTGCGCTGACATTCTTTCCAGGGGATTAAACCCTCTCCTATGCTTCATCTTCAGTTTCCTTTGGCTTGGAATCCACCCTGCCCGCGTATTTTAGGACATTAAGGTCTGTTATTCCAAGACTTAAACCCCATTCATTAAGTTTATCCTTAATCTCCTGTAGAGATTTCTTTCCGAAATTGCGCGTTCTTGCAATATCATCCTCGGTCTTGCGCGTTAGCTCGCCAATGGTTTTAATATTCGCATTTTTAAGACAGTTTGATGAACGGACTGTAAGTTCAAGTTCCTCAACCGGAGTATTCAGTATTGAACGGATACGCTCATTGTCTTCATCAAGGTCATCCTCAATGCCAAGATTATTTTCGTCAAAATTAATGAAAACAGAAAAATGATCCTTCGCGATTTTCGCAGCTTCGGCAAGAGCGTCTTCAGGTTTAACAGTCCCGTCGGTCCAGATTTCCAGAACCAGCTTGTCATAATCACTGCGCTGCCCTACCCGCGTCGGTTCTACCGTGAACTTTACCTTTTTTACCGGCGTGAAAATTGCGTCTAACGGTATGGTTCCGATTACTTCAACATACCGTTCATTTACTTCGGATGGCACATAACCGCGGCCAAGATCAATTTGAATTTCAAATTCAATTTTGGCATCGTCCATGAGGGTCATGATATGCTGGCCTGTTGAAAGCACTTCTACCTGTCCGAACCGCGCGAAATCATCGCTTTTTATTTCGCCCTTGCCGGACCACTCATACAGTAAAATATCCTGTTCAATGTCATCAGGCAGTTTCATGCGAATCTGTTTCAGGTTATTAATAACCTCCAGCGTATCCTCAATAATATTGGGAATAGTTTCAAATTCGCTGGACACATTATGAGCTGTCCCGTTTGAATCATACGAGACAATTTTTACCGCTGTAATCGCATACCCTTGTATTGAAGAAAGGAGCACTCTGCGTAAAGTATTACCGACAGTTGTACCAAACCCCGGTTCAAACGGGGCGGCGATAAACCTGCCGTAATTGGAATTGAGTTCTCCGGGTTCATATGTAGAACTTTTCGGGCGCTTGAATCCTTTCAAAAGGTTCTTACGTGCCATGAGGTTTCCTTCCTTATTTAGAATATAATTCGATAATCATCTGTTCCTTAATATCACCGAGATCGGTAATATCACTGCGGCGTGGAGACGCTAGGAACTTCCCTTTCATCGCGTCAGGATCCAGGCTTATCCATGGCATTACGCCGGATTTGCCGAATTCTCTCAGCGATTCCTTAATAATAGTCATATTTTTGCTTCCTTCCGTTACACTGACCTCATTTTCGGGATTTACAAGATAGGAAGGAATTGTGATTTTTCTGCCGTTTACAAGAATATGACCATGTAGCACCAATTGCCTGGCTTGGCTCCTGGATGAAGCGAAGCGCATACGATAGACAACATTATCAAGCCGCCGTTCCAGTAACACAAACAGGTTCTCACCGGTAATGCCCGGCATACGCAGAGCGCGCTCAAAGAAAAGACTGAATTGTTTTTCGAGCATTCCGTAAATTCTTTTCAGCTTTTGTTTTTCCCTGAGCTGTATTCCGTAATCCGAACGTTTACCCGGGCGGGATTTAGGATCCTTCCCGGGCGCAGGACGTTTTTTATTAATCGGGCACTTATCGCTCTTGCAGCGATTACCCTTTAGCATTAATTTCTTCTGTTCTACACGGCACATTCTGCAAACAGGGCCGGTGTATCTTGCCATACTGCTCTCCCTTTCCTTCAAACTTTATGGTATCTGCCGTTTTAACGGCAGATACTAATATTATATGCGCCGCGTTTTCCTGGGCCTGCAGCCATTATGCGGAATAGGCGTAACATCGCTGATTGATTTCACTTTTATACCCATCACGCCAAGCTGCCGGATAGCGGCTTCTCTGCCAATCCCGGGTCCTTTGATAAACACATGAACTTCACGTAAGCCGGCCTGCAGCGCTTTTTGAGCGGCAGTTTCTGTTACGGATTGAGCCGCAAACGGAGTTGATTTCTTCGCTCCCCTGAATTGCAGCATACCGGAACTTGCCCAGGAAACCGTGTTCCCCATCAAATCGGTTATGGTAACAATTGTATTATTAAAGGTAGCCTGAATAAAGACATTACCTTCATATACTGATTTTTTTTCTTTCTTCTTTTTTGAAGCTGCAGCCACTCACTCCTCCAATAAGGCTTATATAAAAAAATTTTAACCTATTTCTTTTTACCGGCGACGGTCTTTTTCTTTCCTTTACGCGTACGGGCATTTGTTCTCGTACGCTGACCGCGCAACGGCAGCCCTTTGCGGTGACGTAATCCCCGGTAACAGCCAATATCCATAAGCCGTTTAATATTCAGCGCGACTTCGGTACGCAGACGGCCTTCAACCTTATAATCGCTTTCGATAATCTGCCTTAACTCATTAAGTTCTTCCTGAGACAGATCATTTATCATCCGCAGCGGATCAAGTTTCGCCTTTTGGCAAATCTCATCCGCGCTCGACCTGCCGATACCGAATATATAGGTCAATGCGATATTCACATGTTTATTCGGGAGGTCAACCCCCACAAGACGCGCCATGTAATACTT
>WQSN01000023.1 GCA_009787835.1 Treponema sp. | reverse complement strand
CGTTTTTCAAGAAGAGCAAATTCATCTTCTATTTTATCCTTTCCCAGTTCCTTGTTAATTTCCCGCAGCTGTTCATTCAGGATATATTCGCGGTGGCGTTTATCCATCCGGCTCTTAACCTTGCCGGAGATATTTTTCTGAATGCCGTATATTTCATTCTCCTGTTCGAGGGTTTCAAGGATTGAAAGAAGCCTTTCGCGGCTGTCTGTGATTTTTAAAAGCTCGATTTTTTTTTCAGATTTTATATAAGCGGCGTTACACACAAGGTTTGCCAGCCGCTCGGGATCTTCTGTTCTTTCTACGGCGGAGATGGTATCTGTGCTGATTTTTTTTGAATATTCGGCGTATTGAACAAATGATTTCTGAACGCTTCGCATTAATCCAAGGTCTTCAGGGATTAAGGGATCACTAAGGCCTGTTATGCGAAGAGGCGCGATCCGCACGGAGGAAAATGTTTCACAGGCTGTAAGAGATAGTATCGCGCCCCTGTATTCGCACTGGAAAACAACGCGGTATGTATTATCAGGCAGTTTAAGATGCGAGATTATCCTTGCGACAGTGCCGGTATCCCACGGCTCATCCGCCGTTATGCGCATTTCGTGTTTTTTAAGACAGACTGCGAAAAGCCTGTTATCCCGCCTTATTGCCTCTTCCAGCGCGCTGATGCCCGGCTTGTAGGTGATAAAAATCGGAACCACTGTCTGGGGAAAAAGCACAAGATCGCGCAGAGGGAGCATGGGCATCTCTTCGGCGGATAGTTCTTCTGTTTCAGGATACCCCTGTAAATTGCCTTTTGTGAAAAATCCGGAAAAAAGCTTTCCCAAACCGGTTTTTTTTTCCTTTGCCCTGTTCTTCACGTAAAACCCCGTTTGTCTGCGGTTCGCGCGGCCGGCGTTATGCGCTCTTCTGCTGCTGCAGATAAATTATCTGCGGCGGTTCGGATTTTTCAACTGTATCCTGCGTTATGATTATATGCTTGCTGCCCTTGTGCGAAGGAATATCAAACATTATGTCTGTCATAAGTTTTTCAACGATGGCTCTTAAACCGCGCGCTCCTGTTTTTTGCTTAATTGCCATATCAGCGATAGCGTCAACCGCTCTTTCCGTGAACTCCAGCTTGACATCATCGTAGGAAAGGGAAGCCTGATACTGTCTTACGATGGCGTTACGCGGTTCTGTAATGATGCGTTTAAGATCATCGCGTTTAAGCTCTTCAAGACTGACTGTTATCGGGAGCCTTCCTATAAATTCGGGGATCATGCCGAATTGTATCAGGTCGTCAGGATGCATGGCATCGTAGAGTTCCTTCAGGGATTTTTCCCCGCCGCCTGTGCCGGCACCAAAACCCAGCGGATGCTGAACAACGCGCCGCGCGATATTTTTTTCCAGCCCGACAAACGCGCCGCCGCAGATAAAAAGAATATTAGTAGTGTCAATGCGTATCAGTTCCTGATTGGGATGTTTTCTGCCTCCCTGCGGCGGTACAGAGGCGATTGTGCCTTCAATAATTTTAAGCAGCGCCTGCTGAACGCCTTCGCCTGAAACATCGCGGGTAATGGAAATATTTTCGCCTTTGCGCGCTATCTTGTCGATCTCATCAATGTAGACAATGCCCCGCTCGGCCGCCGCGATATTGTTGCCTGCATTTTGAATAAGCTTTAAAAGAATATTTTCCACATCTTCGCCGACATAACCCGCTTCTGTAAGCGTAGTTGCGTCTACAATCGCGAAAGGCACTTTTAATTTTTTCGCGAGAATTTTTGCGAGTAATGTTTTGCCCGTTCCCGTAGGACCGATAAGAAGGACATTGGACTTTTCAATTTCTACGTCTTCGTTTGCGCCTTCGACAGTTGGATTGGCTATTCTTTTATAGTGATTGTACACCGCGACAGACAGCGCCTTTTTCGCGTTATGCTGGCCGATCACAAACAGATCAAGGTAATTCTTTATTTCCCGCGGAGTTGGAATGTCGCCGGTAAAATTTGTTGTAAGTTCGTGTTCTTCTTCGCTTAGAATCTTGCGGCAGACTTCGATACATTCATCGCAAATATAAACATCGTTAGGGCCTGCGATAAGGCGGCGCGCCATGTCAGCACTTTTCGCGCAAAAAGAACATACTCTCTCAAAGAATTCCGGTCCATTACGAAGCCGCGCCATCTTTACTTCCTTTTAACTCTCTTACTAATATTGAATCGGCGACGCCGTATTCAACCGCATCTTCCGCGGACATATATAAATCCCTTTCCATGTCTGATGCAATCTGTTCAACGGTTTTGCCTGTATGCTTTGCGAAATATTTGATTGTCATTTTCTTTAAACGGATAATTTCCCTTGATTGAATGCCAATATCACGCGCCTGTCCCTGCGCGCCGCCCCAGGGCTGATGAATCAGTACCCGCGAAGAGGGAAGGAGCTTACGCTTGTCTGCGCTGCCTGCGGCAAGGATAAGAGCTGCCATGCTTGCGGCCTGCCCAAGGCAGATTGTCTGTACATCCGATTTTAAATACTGAATGGTATCGTATATCGCAAGCCCCGCCGTAACCGAACCTCCAGGAGAATTGATGTAAAGATTTATGTCTTTCTCGGTATCCTGACCGTCCAGAAAAAGTAGCTGCGCTACAACCAAATCCGCCGACAGATCATTAATATCTCCGTCCAGGAAAACAATGCGGTCTTTTAACAGACGCGAATAAATATCGTATGAACGTTCCCCCATTCCTGTCTGCTCAACCACGATAGGAACAAGGTTACTCATTTTTTCGCCAAAATTATTATTTCTCATATAATTATAATCTAACTATTTTCTGACATGAAAGCCAGATAATTCTCCTTGTTTCCGGGAATAAATTTATTTTCAGCTAACAAAGTTTCTCTCATCCGCTGTTCTTTGATCGTTTCTTTCATATAAAAAACATCTTCTTCTTTAAAGTCATTTTTTAACTCATCAATTTTATTTTTTATATTTTCGGCTGTAAGTTCATCCACGGGATCTTTTTCATTCAATGATAACACATCTTTTGCTATTCTCTCATATTCTTTTTCCATATCTTCATCTGTAACCTGAATATTCTGTTCATCCATTAATGTTTCCATGATCATGCGCGAGTGAAGTGATTTAATGGCAGTTTCGCGCCTTTCATTTTGTTTTACGCTGAATTCAGGATCTGATGCCATCACCTTTTTTATCATATCAGAATCCATTCTGTAATATTGCGCCAGACTGCGCATGCGGCTTTCCAGTTCCGCCTCAATCAGGGATTCGGGGATAACAACAGGCGATGTTTCCATTATTTTTTTTAATAACTCGTTTATTTTTACGCTTTTTAACCGTATTTCCAAATCTTTTTCCAGGCGGTTTTTTATATTGTTTTTAAGGTCTTCGAGAGTTCTGTATTTCTCATCAACATCCTGCGCAAGTTCATCGTCCAAATCAGGGAGTTTTTTCTCTTTAAGTTCATTTAAAGTTATTTTTATTTTACAGGTTCTGCCGGCTATATCCTTGTTTTCATGATCATCATCAAATTTTTTGTAAAACACATTGGATTCACCCTTTTTTAACCCGGTAATGCTGTTATCAATATCCAAAGTACTTGAGTTTGAGCCAAGAGTAAAAGTGAAATTCCTGCGGTTTAAATCCACACCCTGATAAGCCGTGTCTTTGTCATCGTACACTTCGTAATCAATTGTTACGACATCGCCTGTTTGAGATGCCGCGTCATCATCCCGATCCATGACAATGGCGTTTCGTTCCCTGATTTCTTCCAGTTCCTTATTAATTACTTCGTTATCCAACTCTGCATAAGGGTATTCAACCGATATATCTTTCCATTGATTTATTTTTACTTCGGGAAACACATCGTATGTAACGGAATATTGTAAATCCTGCTCAAAATCCAGATTCGGCTCTCCTTCCAGTTCCGGAGTAGAGTAGGCCATCGGTTTTTCATACCTGTTTAAATTATCATCCTCAAATATTTCTTTTAATGAGTATTCAATTATTCGCCCTAAGGCTTCTTTCCTGAGGCTTTCGCCGAATTTCCGTTCCAATACCTCACTTGGCACTTTTCCCTTTCTAAAACCTGGTAATTGCAGATCTCTTGTATAATCTTTTAACATTTTTTCATATTCTGAACGCACAACATCATTTGGGACAGTTACGTTCATTCTAACATTTGATTTTTCAAGACGTGTTATCTCTTTTGTAATAGCCACATTGTTCCTCTTATTATGGTATATTTGAGAAGAAAGGGTTTTCCCTTATAATTATTTTTATCATAAATAACGCTTTTTGACAAGTAGCGAGTATTTGCAAAAATGAATGTCTAAGGAATCTAGGTTTTAATAATATTAATAAAATTTATATAATATTACGAAAAGTAATAAATATATAAAAATGTTTGTAAATTATACTATAATAAATTGAGGTTGTTCCAAAACTCGGTTAGTTTTGTCACAACCTCTTGAAAAAGCGGTCTAATCGAACCATCGAACCGCAAGTTTGCGGTTTGCGCCTGCTTTTTCATATAAATTGGTAGCTGTTCCAAAAACGCGAACCAGCGGTTCGAAAGTTTTGGAACAGCCTCAATTAAATTGATAAAAAATATTTTGGCAGTACAATTAACTGGAGCAATGATTATCAAGATCCTCGTGATATTTGCCCATAGTTTTATAATTATTTCGTATAATAAACGGCAATTGTCCCGCTGCCATGTTCGGCCGGTTACGGTTCAAGCAAGAACGTTATGCGCAATATCTATAAGAATGTTATATTAAAATGTATTGACATAATATTAATACTGACATATTTTTCCAATTAAAAATGAACTTAAACAGGAAGTACCAAAGCAATATGATTATGCTTTGAAAACAAATTTATATGGCAATGCTTTTATCGAATTTTTATCAGAAAATGATATATGTGGATATAATAATTATTGAAAAGTATTTTTTCTCATAAATTATTAAGTAATACGGATGGTTACCACGAAGGAAAACAGAGAAAGACTGTATCATGACAACCCCCCCAAGGGGAAAGGCAAAGAAGCGGCGCAAGTCTGTCTACCGCTCATCTGCCACTTTTTAAAATTGAGTAAGTTACAGCACCTTTTCATTGGGAAGTTGTTACGCTAAGTCAATACAACATAAAGACTTAGCATTTTGAGCCGCGGAAGGATCGAACTTCCGACCCGCAGATTAAGAGTCTGCTGCTCTACCAGCTGAGCTAGCGGCCCTGAGATTATTATATATTAGCAAAAAGGCAATTATTGGTCAATTCTTGAGTCTATAATGCGCAGTATTGACAATAAACCTGCCTATTTTATATATTAAACATGAAAAGAGCGGCTAATATTGATATGATTTAGGAAAAGAAAAAGCGAGAGTGGTGGAATTGGCAGACACGCCAGACTTAGGATCTGGTGCCTTTGGCATGAGGGTTCAAGTCCCTCCCCTCGCATAATTTTTAAATAAAAAAATCTTGTAATTTATTATTTTAAATGATATTATACTTTTATATATATAAATGGAGTTTTTTAATAAATTTTGTGATTATTAAGAAAAATATATTTTATTTATAATTACAGAATATTTCATCTAAATCTATATGAAAGGTTTTTTCACGCTATGGAAATTAATACCTCGTTGTTTGCGGCGGGGTTGTTGATTATACCTGCAGAGCGTTTTGTTTGTGTAATACAGGCATAGCTTGTTTAAATATTTATAAAGGAGAATAAAATGAAAAAAAAGATGGATAGGACGCTTTTTTTACTTATTGTTCTGATAATTGCAATTTCATTGGATTTATCAGGATGCGGTGAATCAAGCTCAAAGGACATCACCGGTTTTTCAATTGGCGCATTTGAGAGCGTTATCAGCGGGAGCAACATTACAGTAACAGCGCCTGTTGGCGCGATTCTGGGCGGGATTGAAATGTCAATCATTCATACCGGGGTATCAGTTGAACCGGCATCCGGTTCAGTATGGATGTACGGCGATGGACCTGCGGAAATTAGAGTTACAGCGGACGATGGTTCTACCAGAAATTACTATGTAACTATTAATAGAGAATGGGAATTCATGGGAACAGCGGCCAGCGTTACAGCTCAACTGGTTAATGGAAATATTAATTTCTATGGTACCGGCGGCAAAGGGTCGTATGGAAACCCCATTATTCTATCAACACATCTTACTAATCCAATTACCGGCAATAGATATGATACGACAGCCGCGCCGAATGAACTTTTAATTAGTATAGGCGGAGAAAGTAATGGGTTTGATTCTGTATACGATAACAATTCAATTTCATGGTATGTTGATGAAATTCCTTACGATGGCACTAGCCCGTTACCCGATGGCAGTAATCCTGACTGGGAAGATTGTAATATTGTAGTTATATCTGCTTATAATTACGCGTATACAGTGCCTCATACAATAAGGCTTGATGTCGTAAAAGACGGTGTTTTTTATAAATCCACGATATTTTTCAAGGTTGTAAGGTAGGAGGAATGAAATGAGAAAAATAACAATTATAACTGCGTTACTTGCAACTCTGCTGTTCGCGGGTTGTTTGGATTTATTTGATGTGTCTTCAGAGAGCGGTGAGCCTGGAACCTTAAGTGTAACTTTTGGCGGTGAAGAAAGAACATTGGCGCCATCCAGTTCCGGTCTTACCTATCTGGTTAGCGTTTATAGCGGAACATCTCCAAATTTTGACCTGGCGTTTTCCGGAGTAGCGAATGGTTCACTGACGCATACTATCTCTTCAGGTCGATATACTGTCCGCGGCGAAGCTTATGACGGTGACATATTAGTCGCAATGAAAGAAAAACAAGTAGATGTTTTGCCCGGTCTTATTACACGTGTAAACTTAACACTTTTACCCGTTTTTTCTTCTGATGTTCCCGGTGCTTTTGCCTTTAAAGTAGAGATGCCGCAGACGATTTCCAAAAACAGCGGTATTACTTCTACCAATATAAATAGGTTAAGATTATCACCGGTTTACGGTCCAAATTATACCGATTATTCCAATCCTGGTTATCCAAATATAAATGATATACCGGAAATAATCGAATTAACTGATGTGAATGAGGGAACTTTAGCATTGCCTCCCGGGCTTTATTTACTAACCATTGAACTTATATCAAACAGGTTTTCGGCGCAAACGCAACTGAATGTCATAAGAGAAGAACTGGTTTATATCTATTCAGGTCAAACTACATACGCGCAGTACATTATTACAAATGATGACTTTATAGCTCAGATTCACTTAAGCGGGGATGTGTCAGGCGCAATAAGTTTACCTGAAGCATATACTGCCGAAAACAGAGAAGTAATTATCTTTTATAATAATAATATTTACAGTGGTTCCGATACCGATAATTATTATTATATAGGTCAGGGCGGAACAGGTGTTTTTACTCAATCATATTATTACACTGATATTCCTGCCGGTACAGCAGGTAATATAAATAACAGTAAATATTGGGCGGTTTCAGAAACCGGCGGAATTATTGTTAATATGAACTCGAGTAAGTCTATTTGGGAAACATTCTTTAACTCGGTTTTTATATTTAGTAATCATTATAATACTAATAATATTGGCACTCCTGTTGGTTATTCAAGTGCTAAAGTCAGGTATAAAGCATCTGATGAGGCTGGAAACTTTTTAATTGGACCATTGAATACCATAACTTTTAGTAATCCTTATGGTTCAACAAATGAGACAGGTAAAACTCTTTATATTGAACATACAACAATGTCCCTACGCAGGTTTAATAAAACTGATCCTTCCAGCCGTGCGTATACACCTTATTCATTGGAAGCCACTCTGCAGCCTCATGTAGCAAGGGGAGGCTGGACAACATTTACTGTAACAAATCCCGTAAACCACGCGTTGATATTCGATTCAATACATACAGTATACGTTAATCACGAAAGCGCAAATAATTATGACGGGTACTCTGGTACGCCTGGCAGTGGTTATGGTATAGGACGTCCTACATTTATATCCCAGGTTGTAGATGGGGCGCGTACAATCGGTATAAATATTGCAGGAGGAACTTCTTCTTATAGCGGTACATATCCTTACGTAGCTTTAAGCATGGAAACCTTCGCGCTTAACGGCGGTAAAATTGATATGTTACACTACTCCGGTTCCACGCCTGTTAAAATTGAAGCCTATGAAGGCGATAATGCAGCAGCGTATCCTGTTAAAATTGGGGAAGCTGTTCCTGCCGAAGATGATGATACTGCCGTTAATCCTGATCTGTATCACTGGAACATTCCATTCCCGGCTGGTTATATTTGGAAAGATTCAAGTGCGAATTGTTATCTGGTAGTAACCATAGATGACGATACTGATGACCCAGACAATGCTCTGTATACCAAGGTTGTACAGGTAAGTATTTACGACGGCAGCGGTAATCTGAACTTTAACGGTAATATAACCATAACACCTTCACCATAATTAAGTATTAACCGCGAAGGTAATTTGATTTGCAAAATCATTGCTTTCTTTTTCCTTTATGCGCTTTTTCTCCTTTGCGGTTAATATTCATTCCTCCCGGACAGATCCTTCAACAAGAGTTGCCGAACAAGTTAATAATCTTTTAAAATAAAACAAATGAAGCTTAAAATTAAATTACCCGATATCTTCATTATTACTATGGCTTTGGGGCTGACTCTTTTCTCTGCATATAACGCGTATTTAAAGCCGCAGGACGCGCTTTTGGTTCTTGTAAGAGGGCAAAACAGCGAATGGTTTTTTCCACTGGATGCACGGGAGACTGTGATTGTAAACGGGCCGCTGGGAGAAACAATTATTAATATAAGTGAAAATCACGCGTGGGTGGAATCATCGCCGTGTGATAACCATACCTGTGAAGCTGCAGGAAAAATTTTCAGGCAGGGACAATGGGCTGCGTGTTTACCAAATAATGTTCTGTTAATGATTGAAGGGAAAAAGAGCGAAAATGCCGATACAATCGCCTGGTAGAAAAAATATAATCTTCGAGAATCTTTACAGTAAAAATCTGGCGCTGCTTGGCGCTTTTTGCCTGTTCCTGTGCACTGTAGAATATTTAATACCAAAACCAATGCCATTTATGCGCATAGGCTTGGCCAATTTGCCCCTGATGCTTGCCATTGATATTTTTCCGCTGTCCGCGTTTCTGGTTCTAATCTGTATAAAGGTTCTGGGGCAGGCGTTAATTACAGGAACCCTGTTTTCATATATTTTTCTGTTTTCACTGACAGGGACTTTTTTATCCGCGCTGATTATGTTTTTTCTGCGTAAAATATTTAATAATAAATTATCAGATCGGGAGCGCATAACGTTTATCGGTATTGGGACTGTAGGCGCTATGGTTTCCAACATTTCGCAGTTGGCACTAGCGCGGGTTTTTATTTTTCGTGATAGCGTTATATATATCGCTCCTGTGTTTTTATTATCAGGGCTTGTTACAGGAATTGTTCTTGGAGTGTTTTGTGAAATATTCGCGCAGAGATCACAGTGGTATCGCGGTGAGAAGTTATCAATGAACAATGAACAAAGAACAGGGAATAAAGAAGAAATAAAGATTAATGATGATAAATATGAGAGAATTGGGGAAGGATTAGGGATAAAAGGAAAGAGGCTGACTTTTTTTGAAAATGTATTCAGCGCCAGGGCTTTGTTTATAACCGGAATTTTTATTATACCGGCATTGCTATTCAATCCAGGGACTGAGTATCGGGTTATTCAGTATATTTTCTTTTGTTTTCTGGTTTTGCTTTCGGGGAAAAAAACTAATCTTTTATTATCTTTTTTTATAATTGTCACAATTATCGCGTTTAACCTTATAATTCCTTATGGGCGGGTTATCTTTTCCGCCGGTCCTATCAAAATCACATCAGGCGCACTTACTGCGGGCATTCACCGCGCTGTTACTCTTTGCGCGCTTGTTATGCTGTCCAAAGTAACTGTCAGACAGGATTTAATATTACCCGGTGCGTTCGGTGAGCTTCTATGTAAATCATTGCGTATTTTCTCGGTTCTGATGAACAGAAAAAATCGCATTACCGCTAAAAATTTTATTGATGATATTGACCGTATGATGATGGAACTGGGTGATGATGTATTAAGGCCGACGCATGTTCAGATAACGCGGACAAAACCTGCCGGATACATTGTTTTAATTTCAGTAATAATAATTTCCTGGCTGCCGTTTCTTGTTATATTACTTTAAAAAATACGCTTTATCAGTAATTGTTAAATTCAGCGCGGATGTTGTTTGAATACTCATGTCTTCAAAGATAAATATTGCTTCCGTATCCGGAAATAAGTCAAGCAAGGTTTTGCTTCTTTCATAGCCCAATACAAAGACAGCAGTAGATAACGCGTCTGCTTCCATGGAGTTGTCCGCGATTATTGTTACTGATAACAATCCGCTGTCTGAAGGATACCCTTTCCAGGGAGAAAATATGTGATGATAGCGTTTACCGTCCTGTTCAAAAAAACGTTCGTATACACCTGATGTTACTACAGTCTTTTCTTTTACCTGTACAACTCCTGTTATAATGCCGCGTGTTTCAAGAGGGTTTTGAATGCCCACTCTCCAAAGACTTTTATCTTTCTTTTCTCCGTATAAAATTACATTTCCGCCCAAATCAATAATGGCCTGTTTAACCTTTGTATTTCTGATAATCGCGACAGCTTCATCCGCTGCGTATCCTTTGGCAATCGCGCCCAAATCCAAAGCCATACCCTGATATTTTAAAAAAACAGTATTGGCTTCCAAATTAATATCAATATTACGCCAGTTTACAAGAGGAAGAATTTCATCAATTTCTGTTTGATCCGGTATTCGCTGGTTTTCATTGACAATTCCCCATAGAGAGACAACAGGTCCTACCGTTGGATCAAAAGCGCCGTCTGAAACTTCAGCGTAAAAAACAGAGCGCTTTATAACTTTTATTGTTTCTTCATGCGCCTGCACAGGCTCAATTCCCGCTGCGGCGTTTATCCGGCTTATATCGCTTGACGGAATGTTCACGCTCATCAGATTTTCAATTTCACGTAACCTGTTAAAAATATCATTATATATTTGATCTTTACCCTTATCAAAGAGCGTAACAGTGCATACAGTGCCAAGCGCGAATTCAGTGCGTGAAGGCTCTGCCATGGAACAGGAGGAAAAAATATAAAAGGAATAAAAAAAATTGAATAGAAAATAGCAGTGAAGAAAGAAAGTTTTTTTCATTTCATTTTTTTTATTTAAAATTCATTATTTAATTTAAAGTCCAAAACGTTCGGTTAGTTCTTTCAGGTGGCTGCCGATAAAGAGGGCGCAGTAGATGGTAAGAATGATGCCTACTGTAATGCCGATGGGCAGAAGGAAGGATATACCGGTTTCATCCGCGAGCGTCTGAAAATCAAAGCCAATGAATATGGTAGAAAGTGATATTAAAATAATAATGCCCGCTATAATCCAGTTGCGCGTTGAAATACCTCCAGGAACAGCGTAAGCATCAGACTCCGCAATTTCCTCATGCTCATGCGCCGAAGTAATCCTTGCCATAATGTAATCTTCATGAAGCGGCGAAGACGGAAAAAAATCATTGCGCATAACAGATTTACTTATTTCAAAACGTTCTATCTCTCGGGCGCAGTTTTGACACATAAGGGCATGAAGCCAGACCTGTATCTGGCTTGAAAGCGGCATTGAAACATCGTTATCTCTTCCCGAAAATTCATAAATCATATCCATTACTTTGGCGCAATTCATTCTAACTCCCCTTACTTAATATACTGTTAAAAGTTCCAGTTTCTTTCTTAAAAGCTTCTTTGCCCTGAACACATGGGATTTTATTGTATTTACCGGAAAACCGGTAATAATCTCAATCTCCTGATAGGACCTGTCATAAAAAAAGAATAAATCCACGCAGATTCTGAAACGTTCCGGAAGATCGTTTAACGCTTCCTGAACAGCTTCCTTTGCGGCGTTGCGAATCGCGATTCGCTCCGGCGTATCATTTGCGTTGACCAACCTTTCAGCGTCTTCTTCAGTAAGACTTTGATATTCCTTCCTCCTGTTTACCTCGTTTATTGCCGTGTTATAGGCAATCTTGTAAAGCCATGTAGAAAATCTGCTTCTCCCTTCAAAGCAGGAAAGGCTGCGGTACGCTTTAAGGAATACTTCCTGGGTAAAATCGGAAGCGTCCTCTTTATTGCGGAAGAAGCTGATGCCCATTCCGAATACAGCCCTTTCATGCCGGCGCACCAATAGACGGAACAAATTCTTCTGTCCGCAAAGAATCTGGCTGACAATTAACTGGTCGTTAATGTCAACTTCATCATCCCTCTCCCGCAATTGAGGTCTTGAGTCCCCAACCGGAATCGGGGATTTATCATCCATTATGTTTATCGGCGCGTTTGAGCATATAATATGCAAGCAAACCAATACCCATAGACAGCGGAATTATTCCGCCGAGTAAACCGTATGTACTGCCTTCAACAATTGATAAGAATACGGTTAACGCGATACCCACACTGCTCAGCAATAAACCTGATAAAAGACTGAATGAATATAAATCAAAAACCGGCCGGCCGTATTGCCCGGCTTTTATCAGCAATGTCCTTCGCCTGTGATTCCACAGCAAGTAAAAAAAAACTACTACCGACCCCATCACAATTCCTACAATCGGAATTATCGCAATAATTATCTGGGCGGCTGATACCTTTTCCATAAAAAACGCTCCTTGAATTTCCATTCTAAAAGCTTTTTTCCCTTTAGTCTATAATGGAGCTGTTCGTAAATTTCAATCTGTAAATTACTCCGCTGCATCTTTCGTAATTTTGACACAAATATAATAAATTAGTTGCGTTACTCAATAATCATCATATCGGTGAAGTACAGAGCTTCAATGCGTCCCAGGCGTAAAATATTATTGTATAAACCAAGAATTTCAAATTTGGCGGCTTCTTCATCCATATTGACAAGTTTTTCCGAAGGAAGCGAAGAGAAATAGTAAACGGCGATTTCCCTGAAGTCATTGATTTTAGCGGCCAGTTCTTCTGTAAAAGAAATATCGTTGGCGTAATACGGGAACGCTATTGAAAGCACCATGGTTGATGAATTTGAAAGCGGGATTCGCAGACGGCCGATACCGGAAAAAACCCTGATATCGTCATACGGTAAAAAGACAGAAGAGTTATTTTCCTCTGCGGCATCTGATTTTCCCATGGTAAAAAGAGGATTGGAATCAGGAGATCGGGCAAGCGCGTATATAGTGCCTGAAACCAACAGCAGAATAATTATACCGATAATACCGATCAATACCAGGTTGATAATTTCAGGCAAAGTATATTTTTTACTGAATATATTCATCGCTATTTATACTTTAATTCATTTCACACAAAATGTCCGCATTTCAGTTAGAATTCAGACAGAAAATGTTACCATAAATATGGTTAAATGTTAAAATTATTAAGTGAGGAATAATAATTAATATGATAATTAAATTTGTCAGGCATAAAACGCCGTACTATAGCGCGGCGCTTGTTTTATTTGCCGCAATTTTATCCTGTTCATGTTCCAACAATAAAAACGGAACGGCTTCCTATGAGTTTACCAATATCAGGCGCGGAACGCTGGAACGCACAGTTTCATCAAGCGGTACGATTAACCCTGTCGCTACGGTAAAGGTGCTTCCGCGCATGAGCGGGAAGGTTGAAAGAGTCCGGGTTGATTATAACGATACCGTTCACAGGGGCGACATTCTGGCAGAACTTAATACCGATGTTCTCAGGCTTCAGCGTGAACAGATGAATTCTTCTGTTTTAAAGGCACGCGCCAATTATGAACTTCAGCTTTTGAATTACCGTAACCAGGAAGCGCTCGCGGAAAAAGGCCTTATTTCCGAATATGAACTAAGGACAAGTAAAACAAATCTTGATAATCAGGCGGCTGACCTTGCGGTTGCGGAATCCAATTTAAAGGTTATTGAAACTGAAATAAATCAATATGCCTATATTACATCGCCAATAGACGGTATTGTCCTGGACAGAAATATCAATGTAGGCGATACGGTAGTGGACGGTTCAGGCAGTAATTCTACAAGTATTTTTGTTATCGCCGAAAATATGCGCGAAATGCAGATTGAAGCGAATGTCGGCGAACTTGATGTTGCATCCATTCACAGGGGCCAGCAGGTGCGCTTTACCCTGGAAAGTCTTCCCGGGCGCAGGTTTACGGGAGTAGTGGAAAATTTAAGAATGGTTCCAGTAATTTCAAACAGCATGGTTTCCTATACCGTTATTATTAATGTTGAAAACCAGGATGGCACTCTTCTGCCTGGCATGACCTGCGCTGTGGATTTTATCGTTGAGCGCAGCCAGGATGTTCTGATTATTCAAAATGCCGCGCTGCGTTACCAGCCCACTTCCCTCAGCGCTGAACAGATCTCCGATATGGTGTTTAACGCAAGTCTTGTGAACATGAGTAATGAACAGCGCGTAGCGGCGATTGAAGTCAGAACCCAGGCAAGAACGCAGTCCGCGGAACAGGGAAGAACGGGTACAAACAATAATACAGGCATTACAGGTCTGATGATGGGCCAGAGCGGCGGCGCCAGAATGATGCCGGCCGGAGGCATGGGAGGAGGTACGGCAGCAGGCGGCAGACAATCTTCCGGAAGCGGAAGACAGGGCCAGACGGCAGCAGCAGTTATGCGAAATATTTGGTATATCGGCCAGGACGGCAAACTTGATGTGATGCAGGTGCAGACAGGCATCAGCGACGGTACAAATACAGAGATACTAACTCTTGAAAATATAGAAGGTATTCAGGTAATAGTGCGGGAGAGAATCTAGTGGCCGTAATTGAAATGAGCGGCATTAAACGCGAATATCGGATGGAAGGCCGTCAGGGAGAGGCAGCCGTTATTGTCCGCGCTTTGCGGGGTTTGGATTTTTCGGCGGAAGCGGGCGAATTTGTTTCCGTTATGGGTCCTTCCGGTTCAGGCAAGTCCACTCTGATGAATATCCTGGGCTGCCTTGACAAGCCAAGCGGGGGGACTTATACCCTGGACGGCATTGAAACATCAACTTCCGATTCTGATACATTCGCTTATATTAGAAACAGAAAAATCGGTTTTGTATTTCAGTCATTTAATTTACTTGCCCGCACTACTGCGCTTGAAAATGTTGAACTGCCCCTGTTTTACCGCCGCCGTGAAAAGAATGAAAACAAACAGACCGCATCCGATCGCAAAGAGCAGGCAGTGGCTGCACTGAAGGAAGTAGGGCTTGCAGAACGCATGGATCATTTTCCGTCGCAATTGTCAGGAGGCCAGCAGCAGCGTGTAGCTATCGCCCGGGCCATGGTAAACGATCCGGCGTTTATTCTCGCCGATGAGCCTACAGGCAATCTTGACACCGGAATGACGCTTGAGATAATGGGACTCTTTCAGCAGCTTAATGAACAGGGAAAAACAATAATCATGGTAACGCATGAGCCTGAGCTTGCAATATACACGCGGCGCATAATCACTTTGCGCGACGGCGGACTTGTTTCAGATAAAACTGTTACAGACAGGCTGAATGCGTTAGACGATCTTGCGAACTGGAAGAGGGATCACGCCCTGTTGTCGGAGGATTAAATGAACATTATTCAGCTTTTACATACATGTTTCCGCTCAATCCTTCGCAACAGGATGCGAAGCCTTCTCACATCGTTAGGTGTCATTATAGGAGTGGGATCTGTAATTATCATGGTCGCTCTCGGCGAAGGTTCACAGAAGGCCATAGAAGACAGGATAACATCAATGGGAACCAATTTGCTTCAGATAATGCCGCGCCGGCAGATGAGCAGGGGCGGGCAGAACATGTTTATGAGGCAGAGTTCGTTTACAAAAAAAGATATTGAAAAACTGCGCAATGAATCAAGTTTCGCTTCCGCCATTTCAGGTGTTGTTTCGACAAACACCAATGTTTTCGGAAACGAAGGAAATGCCCAGGTTTCCATTCAGGGAGTTGAACCGGGTTTTTTTTCCGCCAGAAACTGGGTAATAAAGGAAGGTTACGCTTTTGACGAAGAAGATTTATCGCTGCGAAACAGGGTAGCGGTTATCGGCAATACGACCGCAAAAAGCCTTTTTGGCGAAACCGGATCCGCTCTTGGAGGGCAGATAAGGATTGGTAATAACTATTTTACAATTATCGGTATTCTGGAAAGCAAGGGCGCGGGTATGGGCGGAAATGATCAGGATGATGTTATAATGATTCCCATGGATACGGCAATGACGCGGCTGAACAACGCTCGCAGCATTAATATGATTATAATGAGCGTTATAAGCAAAGAATATATGGAAAACGCCCAGAAGGAAGCGGAACTTATACTGCGCGAATCCCGTATGATTGCCCAGGGCGCCAACGCTGATTTTGATATAATGAATCAGGCCGACATGATTGATATGGCATCGGCGACATCCAGGACGCTGACCACTCTGCTGGCTGCGATTGCCGGGGTATCGCTTCTGGTAGGCGGTATCGGTATCATGAATATCATGCTGGTTTCTGTTACGGAACGCACCCGCGAGATTGGAATCAGAATGGCGGTTGGCGGCCGTAAGCGCGACATTTTATTCCAGTTCCTGACAGAGTCTGTAATTTTAAGCCTGATGGGAGGGCTTATAGGAATTGGACTTGCGTTTCTTGTATGCAGAATTATGTTAATCGCGGGGATTCCAACAGCGATCAATCCGCTGATTGTCGCCGCTTCCACAATTTTCGCCGCTCTTGTTGGAGTTATATTCGGCTATTATCCGGCACTCAAAGCGGCGAGCCTATATCCAATAGACGCGCTGAGGTATGAATAATTCAAGTTTAAATTATTATTAAAGGAATGTTTTATGAAAAAATTAATTCTGCTGTTTAGCGTTTCATTGATTGTGAGCTTCGGCTTGTTTGCACAAACTATTAATCTGGAACAGGCGCGCGTCTTGGCATTGGCTAATTCCAGGTCTCTTGCGAAATATGAATTATCCATCCGAAGCAGCGTGCTGGATGAAAGGAACCAGTTGTTTTCCATGCTGCCTTCGGTTTCCATGGATTATAACGCATCAATGAGTTATTTAAAGGATTGGGAATTTATAAATCCCTTTGACACATTTAGTACCGGAGTAACGCTTTCAGTTACGCAAATTATTTTTCAGGGCGGTAAAAGTTTTCTGCAAAAGTCCATAAACGCAATCGCGACAGAGAGTGTAAGAAAGGACGCGTTAGCTGAATATTTCAAAGTGCTTGACGAACTGGACAGTGCGTATTATACGGCGCTGGAATCATCTGCGACGCTGGAGGCGGAGGAAGCGTCGCTGCAGACTGTTTCCTATGGCTTTTCTGTTGCGGAAATAAGGCTTGAAAACGGAATGATCAATTACGGCGATTATCTTAAAGCGCTGGCGGACAAGGAATCGCGTGAAAATTCGCGTAACCAGGCGCGGCGCAATTATAATCTGAATATCGCAAAGCTAAAAAATTTGACCGGCATTACTGGAAATATTGAACTTGCGCCGGTAGACTTTAATGTTTATGAAGAAGCGCTGCAGCGCCTTGCGTTAATTTCTGATGACGAAGCTGATATATTATATGAAAAATTATGGAAAATAATAACCGCTTCCAATCCTTCGCTCGCGAAAGCCGCAATCAGCAATCATAGAGCGGAAATGAATTTCTCCATTACAAAGCGCGATTACGCTCCCACGATAAGCGCTACTGTTTTTTCCACCGGTTTAAATTATTCAGCCGCGGATGGTTTCAGATCAAGCAGTTCGGGAGGCCTTACAATAAGGGGATCCATACCGCTTGATTTCTGGGTATTGGGCAACCGGCTTGAAAAAAGCAAAATAGCCCGCGATTCTGCTGCTCTCGATTTTATCGGCGCGGAAATATCACTTGATACAGAACTGCAAACCGCATTGTTAAACGCGTTTGCGCAGGCAGGATCTGTTCTATCTTCGCGCCGTTCGCTTGAGTACACGCAAAAACATCTTGAGTTTGTTATGGAAAGATACCGTCTTTCGCAGAGTTCAGTTTCAGATTTAAGCGAGGCTACATCGCTCTTTATTAACAGCCGAAACAGCCAAACAAAAGCCAGTTACAGCTTTTTACAGAGCCTTTCGCGTCTTCGCTCCCTGGGCGCGTTTGACGACGAAGCGGAATTGCTGAAAATATTGGTACGTTAAATATCACTGAATCTTATTCCCTCTCCCGCCGGAATAAAACAGCGGGCGGCTCTTCCTTCAATCGCGTACTCCCAGCAGGGCTCAAGACCGGGACGCAGTATTTTTTCTGTCCTTAATACAGCGTAATCGCTTCTTTTTAATATTTCGCCTTCAGCAATATCGCGTAACGCGTGAATAGAACGGTTTGTAAGACGGTAATTGGTTTTCTCACAGGGAGCCAGTTCTTTTATGCCGCTGCCCAGGATTTGTTCAATTAAGGAATCACCGTGTTCCCGGATGTAATGAGCTATAGTTTCTTCTGGACATGTTTGCGCCGCTTTACGGATTGCCTTTACCATTTTGGAAAAATCATCCGGCGCAAGGGCGATAGGATCGTCAAGACCCGGATCAGTTCTTGAAATACAGAAATGTTTTTCAATTACAGCCGCTCCGCAAGCTACAGCCAATGCCGGAACCAGTTCAGGATCAGAGCTATGATCGCTGACGCCGGCGGGAACGCCGAAAATCGCCGCGAGATTTGGCAATACTCTTAAATTATAATCTGTAACAGGCGCGGGATAACATGTAACGCAATGCAATAGACATAGTTTGGAACCGGCGGCGGGAGGCGGAGAACCACAGGATTGAGTGTTAATATTCTCTTCAGTTACATCTGTTCTTCTGCGGAAAATGTCTACAGCTTCTTCAATGCCTCCAAGCATTGAAACGCCTGTTGATAATAAAACCGGTAGATTCCACTTTTCTATTTCTTCAAGTAAGCCGGTAAAATTTAACTCCGGGGACGCGATTTTTATAATTTCCGGATTAATTTTTTGAAGCATCGATGCGCTCTTTAAGCCAAATGGAGTGCAAAGAAATATAAGCCCCAAAGATTCTACATATTCCTTGATCTCCGCAAAAAATTCTATGGGCGTTTCCAATGACTTAAAGCGGTCATAAAGACGGATTCTGCCTCCGGGAAGATCCACCTCTCCGGTTTTGGGATGCAGAATTTCATCGGCGATGACCAGTTGAAATTTTATGCAATCCGCTCCGGCCTGCGCGGCGGCGGCGGTCATTTCCCTGGCTTTTACCATATCAGCATTATGAGATGTACCCAATTCTGCGATAATCAGAGGATTTTTTGAATTGAAACAGGATCCTTTTAATAAAAAGTTGTTTTTCATATTTTCATTCATACAGGTACTCGACATATTTTAAAAGGTTTTATATAATGAATTCAAGATTAAATCAGGAGGATTATATGCAAACCATTGTTTGTGATATCTGTAAAAAAAAGGTTGAAGATGCATTTACAGGCCGAACTTTCTTCTATTTTGCCGAACACAGCGTTTGTGAAGATTGCAAGGATAATCTGGAATTACAGGCAAGATCCACTATCAGAAATAATGATCCCTTTTCCTTTGAGTGGTTCAACCATTATATCGATGAATCAATAACAAAGTCTAAAACGAAGGCAAAATAAATTCTGTAATTATAATTTCTGTTATAACATTTTCAAAAATAAGGAGTAATTATGTCGGGCCACAGTAAATGGGCGACAATCAAACACGCTAAAGGCGCCGCGGATGCGAAACGCGGCCAAATTTTTACCAAGTTAATTAAAGAGATTTCAATTGCCGCCCGCATGGGAGGGGGAAGTCTGGACGGCAATCCGCGCTTAAGAACAGCTATCCTCAAAGCCAGAGCCGCTAATATGCCGCGGGATAATATCGAAAGGGCTGTTAAAAAGGGAACCGGCGAGCTTGAAGGCGTAAATTATGAAGAACTTGTTTACGAAGCCTATGCTCCGGGCGGGGTGGCGATTTTTATTGAAGTATTGACAGATAATAAAAACCGCGCCGCGGCTGATATCCGTAACATTCTGACCCGCGCAGGCGGTCAGCTTGCTACAACCGGCTCTGTATCAAGACTTTTTAAACGGCTGGGCGTAATTACCATGGATGGTGAAAAATATACTGAAGATGCCGTTATGGAAGCCGCTCTTGAAGGCGGAGCTGAAGATGTATCAATGTCAGACGGTATCATTGAAGTTACAAGCGCCCCGGAAGATTTTGAACCGGTATTGAACGCCCTTCAGTCAAAAGAGTTTGAAACAATCAGCGCCCAAATAAGCATGGTTGCGGATGCGGATGTATTACTTGACAATGACGCGACCGCCAAGGTTTTAAGATTGATTGACAAGCTTGAAGACAACGAGGATGTTCAGAACGTTTATTCCAATCTTACCATCCCGGAAGGTTTTGAAGGCGAATAGCGCCATCCGGCGGAAGGGAAGCGTTAGGTCATCTGCGGCTAAGCATGGCGGCGCTGAATTGGAAGACACATCCGCAGTGGAAGCATCGTCCGCTGGAATTAATGAAGCTTCTGTTAACCGCAGGATACTTGGCATAGATCCCGGTCTTGCGAATACCGGCTGGGGAATACTTGATAATATAAACGGCAGAATCCGGTATATCGCTCATGGAATAATTCAGACAAAAAATGATATACCGCGCGCTAAACGTCTTTTTTTTATTTTGCAATCCATACGCCAGGTAATTGATAAATATGAACCCGCTGAAGCCGCTATAGAAAATCTATATTTTGGCAGAAATGTATCAAGCGCAATTCCTGTCGCGGAAGCGCGCGGGGTAATTTCCGCGGCAATTGCCGAACGGGGTATCCCACTCCATGAACTGACGCCTAATATTATCAAGCTTGGAGTTACAGGACATGCCGGCGCTGGTAAAAAACAGGTTCAGGAAATGATAAAGATCATACTTGGTCTGGATAAAGTACCCAAACCCGAACATGCCGCTGATGCCCTGGGCGCAGCGATTTGCGCATCAAATAACCCGATGTCAGCGCTTTAACCTGCGTAAAAAGCGTTAAAACTCCCAGGGGTTAATCATATTTATACCTTCGATATCATCAAAATCCTTTACATTTCGCGTAACCAGAAACATGTGGTGAGTAACAGCGATGGCAGCTATCATAGAATCCACAACAGGCAATGTCCTGCCGACTCTGGCGCGCATTTTACCCCATTCCATCATTACTTCTGTGTCAATGTCTATGATTCGTCCGCTGAACCATTTTGGAATTTCTGTATAAACCCAGATTGCAAGCTCATGTTTCTTTTTCCCGGCGGGAAGCCTCTCCACTCCGTAACAAAGCTCTCCGATTGATAATGCCGGCAGAAATATTTCTTCCCATGAAAGCTGATCCGTAAAGGATTTTACATTTTGATTGCAATTTAATTTTTGCAGTTCGGATATTACATTGGTATCCAGCAGGTATCTCACAGGAAAACCTCCCTCATGTTTTCAGGTTGCCTGTGGAGCAGTTCAAGTTCGAGATCCTGCAGAGGCGAGTTTTGAATGAACTCGAAGAGCGTTTGCCTTGGGTTTACAAGTTTTTTGTATTCTGTAATGGAGAGGATAACCGCTGTTTCTTTTCCCCGCACAGTGATGATCTGGGGTTTTTCCGCCGCTGCTTTAATAACTTCACTGAACATGGCTTTTGCCTCCTGTAATTGCCAGTTTCTATCTTTTTTTGACAATGTCTTTAATCCCATTTATTTCTCCCTTATAATTTTATAGTCTGACTAGTCTAACTATACATTCTTTCAAATTATTTGTCAAGTTAAATTATGTCTTTTCAAAAAAAAAATGATATGCTGAGATTTATGTTTAACAGTATTCGTGGTATTGTCAGTGCGAAAAGCAGCGAGGCTGTTTTTATCCAGTCAGGTGATATTGAGTGGGATATAACCATGCCTTTAAATGATCTTGGCTCCCTTACCATAAACAGGGAGTGCCGTATCTTTACATGGCTTTATCACCGTGAGGATCAAATGCGTCTTTTTGGTTTTTCTGATGCAATACGGCGCGCGACTTTTCTGGAGATTCTTAAAGTAGAAGGTATCGGCCCGAAAGGAGCTGTTAAAATAATGAGCGGAATAAGCCAGGATGATCTTGAAAACGCATTGGAAGCTGGAAATTTATCCAGATTGGAAGCAGTGCCCGGTCTTGGAAAAAAGACAGCCCAAAAAATGCTTCTGTCACTGAAGGGAAAACTTGTTCATTCGCAGGAGATTACAATTAAAACATCTCCCTATAATGATCTTGTTGAAGCATTGGCGGCCATGGGTTATGACAGACGCGCTGTATCTGAAGCGCTTGCAATGGCGGAAACTGCCATTAAAAATGAGGGAACTTCCTTATCGGATGCTGAACGCGAAAAGCTTATGTTCAAGGAAGCTATTGTCTATTTAAGCGGCGCTCAGTAAAAGGTTTTTTGACGGACAGTTTATGGTATCAGGGAAAACAAATAATGGCTAATAATGAAAGCATAGTAAGGCCGCAGGAAATTGAAGAAGAAGACCGGGATATAACCCTGCGTCCAAAATTCCTATCCGAATTTCTGGGTCAGAAGGTAATGAAGGAAAATCTATCTGTCTTTATTTCTACCGCCAAACAGCGCGGGGAGAGTCTGGATCATCTTTTTTTGATTGGGCCCGCAGGTTTGGGAAAGACAACATTAGCCCAGGTTATCGCAAATGAGTTAAAAACCAGCTTTATACAGACTACCGCGCCCGCTTTGGATAAGCCAAAAGATCTTGTTGGCATCTTAACCAATTTAAAAAAGGGCGATGTTTTTTTTATTGATGAGATACACAGTCTGAAACCTGCCATTGAAGAGCTGTTATATATCGCGATGGAAGATTATGGGATTGACTGGGTAATAGGGCAGGGGCCGATGGCGAGAACAATCAGAATATCAATCAAACCTTTTACTCTAGTTGGGGCGACTACCAAGGCAGGCGGAGTATCAAGCCCGTTAATAAGCCGGTTTGGAATTACATGCAGATTTTCTTTTTACGAACAGGAGGATTTACAGGCTATAATCCGCCGTTCAGCCGGGCTTCTCAATATTAAGATAGATAACGAAGCCATATCACTTCTGGCCTCATCTTCAAGGGGAACGCCAAGGGTAGTGAACCGGCTGTTAAAACGGATGCGTGATTTTGCCCAGTACGCGGGAGAAGCGTCAATTACACAGGCAATTGTCCGGCTCGGTCTTTCACGGCTTGAAATCGATTCTCTTGGACTTGAGAAACAGGACAGGGAGATTTTAAAAATAATCATAGAACGATATAAGGGCGGCCCTGTCGGTGCGGAAACGCTCGCAATTACAATGGGGGAATCTGTAGAAACACTGGAAGATTATTATGAGCCATATCTGATTCAGGCAGGTCTTTTGCAGCGAAGTCCCAGGGGGAGAATGGTAACAAACCTTGCCTACGGCCATCTTGGAATTGCGCCTAACAGTAGTTCAGCCGGCGAAGGATCTCTTTTTTGACAAGCAGACGCGATTTTTCCTTTGATCTGCCGGAGCGTCTTATCGCGCAATATCCCAGCGAACAGCGCGGACAAAGCCGCCTTATGACTCTGGATCGCGCAACAGGAGAACGCGCTCACAGAACTGTCTCTTTTTTGCCGCAGATACTTGCGGACACTCGCTTTTTAAGCTGCAGCGGTGATAAGCCGCTGCTTGTTTTTAACAATACAAAAGTACGCAAAGCGAGGCTTATCGGAAAACAAACAGTAACAGGAGCGGAAGCGGAATTTCTGCTTTTGGAGAATCTAAAAAATTACGACTGCAAAACAGGGAGATCTGTCTGGAAAACCATGGTAAAACGGGCGCGGCGAAAGAAAAAGGGATCCAGTTTTATTTTTTTTGATAAAGATGGCAGACAAGCAGCTAACGCTGTTGTAATGGACGCACAAGATGAGTTTTTGCTGCTTGAGTTCAATACACTTATTGATGATGAATGGCTGGAAAAGTACGGACTCATTCCGCTGCCTCCGTATATAAAAAGAAAAGACGCTCCCTGCGACCTTTCGCGTTATCAGACAATTTACGCGGACAGAACAGGCTCAACCGCGGCTCCTACCGCAGGGCTTCACTTTACCCAGGGAATTATGGATGAAATAACATCCTTTGGCATAGAGAGTGTTTTTATCACGCTTCATGTGGGAGCGGGAACCTTTCTTCCTGTCCGCAGTGAAAATATTGAAGATCATGTCATGCATGAAGAATTGTTCTGTATAGAAGACAAGACAGCGGAAAAAATAGAAGCCGCAAAAAAGACAGGACGTAAAATAATCGCAGTTGGAACCACAAGCGTCAGAACTCTGGAAAGCGCCTGGAATGATGGTAAACTAAAACGCGGGGAAAATAAGACCGCGATTTTTATTTACCCGCCCTATGAATTTAAAGTTGCAGACGCGTTGTTTACCAATTTCCATACGCCGGAATCCACATTATTAATGCTGGTTTCCGCCTTTGCTGGCAGACAGCTCATTATGGAAAGTTACGCTGAAGCTGTAAAAAATGAGTACCTTTTTTTCAGCTACGGAGATGCGATGTTTATTTATTAAACTTTTTGATTCTGTTTTTATCCGCCGGCGAAGAGCGCCTTAACTGTAGGTTCTTTACCGCGGAGATTAAAAAGATTTTTCATTTAAGTTCGTCTTCAGACACTAATTGCGAACAGGGCGGAAAGTTAGCGGATAACGCAGACGCATGGAGACAGGTCTGCCATTTGAATCCATCGCAGGGCTTCCGGTTCTGCCTGTAAATGCCCTTACAGCGGCTTCGCCGAAACCTCTGCCTTCAGGCTCTTCGCGCAAAACAGTTATTCTTTGCACTGCCCCTGTTCTGTCAATAAATAACTCCAGGATTACCCTTCCTTCAATACCGGAACGCAGCGCGATGGGAGGATAAACAAGGGCCGCTATAATTTCATTCACATCGAATTGTACAGGGCTTGATACAAGATGCACCGGGAGATACTCATCTTCAGATTGATAAGGACCGCCTGCCGCGTCAGATGCAGAATCAATTGCCGGAACCATATGCGTCCCCGGAGCGACAACAGTCTGAACCGGCGGGATATCGGTTTCTATCATTACTTCTGCGATAGATTCAACTTCGGGAATATCATCATCTTCGTGTAACGGCGACAGTATTACAGGCAAAGTGGAAGGCGGATGCGGTTCCACAGGTTCTAGCTGAGGCTCAGCCTGTCTCTGTACCTGCGGCTGTGGAGGCTCAGACTGCGTTTGAATCTGAGGCCTCGGCGGCTGGGATAATGTCTGAAGCTGCGGGGAAATTTCTTCAAGATTTATTAATCTTATTATTCTTGTGTTTTCGATTGCCGGAATTATTTTTATATCCGTCTCAAAGACAATAAATAAAATTAATATAAAGTGCATCAGAGTGACAAAAACATAAATCCACGGACGCAGCTTCTTTTCATTCATCAGTTTTTACCACAAAACTTACAAGCCGGTATTGGTGAAACTGAAAAATTTCCAGTATTTTATTAATCTCTTCATAATGGGTGTTGCGGTCCGCTATAATATGCACGCGCGTATCAGGCGCGTAATTGTATAATTCAATAATTTTATTCTCTAGCTCTTCATATTCAGCATGGGTTCCGTTCAGGTAAATCTCTCCGTATTTGTCCAGCCATACTTCAAGATTTTTTTCAGTCTGCGTCCTCGGCGCACGCTCTGCTTCGGCGTATTCTATATTTACCGTTACCCTGTAATTTATCAAAGACACAAGCATGATAAAGATTAAAAGTAAAAACGCTATATCGGACATGGAAAAAACAGCGATTGTAATATTTCTCTTTTTCCTTTTCAGTTTCATGTATTATCCTTTTTCATGGAGAAAGAAAAAGATTCAATCATTAAATCCTGGGCCAGTTCTATAAAGGATACGACTTTCTGCCACACAGCCTGGCTGCTTATCGTTATAATTACAGCTATACCCGGATTGCCTGCATGAGCTGTTTGAATAATAGTTCTTGCTTCATTTAAATTCAGTATTATTCCTTCATGCAGAACATTTCCGTCATTGTCCATTTCAAAGCGTAAAAGATCCTCCCTTAAAATTTCCCTTGTAGAATCCTTTTCCGGCAGAGTAACCAAAAAGCCCTTATTTAAGTTAAAACCGGCGATAACCAGAAAATATATAATCAGGAGGAACGCCATATCGCTTGCGGCGCATGTTTCCAGAAACCCCTGCCTTTTCGGCCGTTTTATTCTCATGACTGTTTCTAGTCCGAAAATGTTTCATTAGGCTGAGTATTGTTTTCTGATGCTCTGTGGCTGCTTATGTGTTTTACAGGTGCCTGGTAAGCAGTATCTTTATTTTCAGCGGTTTGACTGCCTGTGGTCTGGATCGGAGCTTGATTACCTGCTGCCTGACTACCGACGGTCTTTGCGCCGGTAGTCTGAATTGTTGTAATCTCAGCAATTAATTCAGTACATGCGTTTTCTATACCGGATGAAAATCTGTCAATAATATGACTTAAAATTGAATGGGCTACCATTGCAATGATAGCAACAATAAGACCGAATACTGTTGTAATCAACGCTTCATAAATGCCGCTTGCGACAATTTGCGCGTTTACTTCCGTAGCTTCGGCAATCGACCTGAACGCGCCGATCATTCCTGTAACCGTTCCCAAAAAGCCGGTTAACGGAGACAGGGAACCCAGTGCAACCAGAAAATTAAAACCGTTTTCCAGAGAATTTACGCATTTAATGGCTTCGGTTTCAGTAGCGCGTTCAATCCGGCGTTCAGAATAATCAGGCGCTGGTTTTACCTGCTTCATCATTTCCAGAAAGATTCGCGCGCCCATTCGTTTTTCAGTTATACCGGAAAGATAATCAATAGCCCTTGTATAGTTGCTTGATTTTACATATTCCGAAACCTTTAAATTCAAATCGTCAATTCGCAGATCATGGTACGCTATGTAAATAATTCGCTCAATTACAATAGCGACAGCCACGATAGAGTAGACAAGGAGAGGCCACATGATGGGACCTCCCATTTCAAAAAGATCCAACAACGAAAACGGATTATTTTCCATAAAACTACCTCACTTTTTTTCCCGTAATAATATTTGACGGGAAAGCATTTCCTTGATGTTCTCCCATTCATATTCCAAGTATATCCAGGCGAGAGCTTCTTCCCAGTCCCTGAGTAATGTGCCTGAGTTCCGGATCGGCCATAACTCTTCCGGTAAAATTCTCTGCGTATAACTTATGTTCCAGTTTATATCCTCGCCTTTGACTGTTTCATCGCCCTCTTTCTGCCAGCCTGAAGGTCTCTTTTTTTTGGATACCAGTTCCGGAAACAGTCTGGGTTTCCAGTATTCTTCAAATTGTTTTATCGTCATCCCATTGGGAGCGTCATTAAAATCCGCCATCCATTCAACTGTTGAAACGATGCGTTCATACCGGTTGCGCAAGGCTGATAACGCCTGATTGCCGACAATTCTGGTATCATATTGATGGATGCGCCCGGCGGAAATTTGCACAGTTTCGATTTTTCTGCTTAAAATGAGGAGCGCGGTTTCTCCGATTAACGGAACGTTTTCAATTAACAGCTTCCCTTCTCCCGCCAAATCGAGAGTAAATTCATTCCAGCCGTGAACATTCCCCGCAAGGTATTCAAGTGATGTAAGGCTAAAACCGCCTTTTTCATCAGGTATAGTGCCGCGCAATATCATCATGGGATAATCATTCAGAGTTATTACCGTTGAACGATCACCGGCCTTGTTTTCTGTTATGGTAACTTCCGCGTTGATCCATTCACCGGCTTTTTTCTCAATCTGATAATGTGAAATTTTCTTTTCTTCAAAAGCGGATCTGTCCAGCGCGCGTCCTGTCATTTCCATCAAGGAAACACAGCCTGTGAATAATACGGTTATTGTTAAGCATAAAAATAAATATTTTAAATTACGCTTATTCTTCATCAATTTCCTCTCAGTAGCTGAGCTTTACCCCGAAAGATGGTATTGGGATAGGCATTTCATAACTTGCCGTAGTGCTGCCTGTATCTACTTGTCCGGTATACCTGTTGAAACTGGTATTCCCTTCTGAAGTATATAATAATGCAAGTATATTTTCTACTGCCGCGTATACTTCATATCTGGTTTTTCCGGTTTTATTGTTTCCAAAGATTGATATTTTCATGTCCAATGGCAGAGATGGGGTTGTGCGGTTGTTTTCATCCCGTACAGAAGGCCAGTAATATACCTCGATAAATTTGCTGTCTTCAGGATTGTCATGATAATACATGTAGACGGGATAACTAAACGGGGTATCTGTGGTGCGCCGGGACAGTTGAACGCCGCTTGCAAAACCGAAACGGGTATAAATATTTATTTTAGGCGCGGGTTTAATGTTTATAACCAGATTTAGATTGTGATAACGGTGGTATGACGGGAAATACCAGTCATTACCCCGTATACCGCCTGAAAATCCCATGTCGGCGTTTCCGCCGTCAGGATCGCGGAACTTAACCCAACTGAATGAATAAGACAGCCAGCCGTCCCAGAAACGCGATTGCAGTTTCTGAAGTAAAAGATCAATACCCCAGGCCCTTCCTTCGCCGTCAAAATTAGGGCGCACTTCAATGCCGTCAAGACCAGCGCTGACAGGAATATACATACGGTCAAAAATATATTTGTAATACCCTTCAATATTTAAAACGAGCCCAAATGAGAATTCCAGTCTCGCGCCCGCTACCGATGTCCAGCTGCGGTTTGGTTTTAATTCCGCGATATTATATTCTTCTTCCGCGATAAAAACATTGTTGTTCATTGAGGAGAAGAGACCGGTTCCCGCGCTCAGATCTATTGATCGCATAATACCCTGTCCCTGGAATATTTTTAAATCAAGATTAAGCCGCGGATTAAAAGCCGGCTCTGATCCGAGAGAAATCCCTTTTCCATTCAGATAGTAGTGATCCACACGCAATCCAAGCTCGCCGTTAAACCGCCTGCCGGGAGAACTATATTCCATAAGTGTGTAGACCGATGTAGTGAATAATTTATTTTCCGCGTCAGGGTTATATTCAAGAGGAAGACTGACGATCAGATTTTGAATAAGATAATTTTTTAATACAGGATCTGAAATACCCATTATGTCAAATAACAGCGCCTGTGTATCAGGATCAAATCTGTATAAATTCTTTTCTATGTTTATTTGCTGGTTTCCGGTTGAATTATAAAAGGTAAACATTTCCTGTAAGCCTGCTGCAAGAAGGAATCCTTTTCCGGGATCCCAGTCATAATCAATCCGTCCCTGGGCATTGAAAGCTAGATTGTCCTGCTCATAAAATGTTTCTGTAAAAAAACTGTACGGATTTTCTTCATCATATTTATGCTTTAAAATATTATAATATCTTTCGTTTGCGGGCGTTTGTACAAATGATTTACTGTAAATGTTAAACGGCATATTTGCGTCAAGCAAAGATTGTTCGTAACCAGTTCCCATTGTTAATTTTAACAGCATATCGTTTCGCGGATTCCACAGAAGAGCTGTATTGATAAAGCCCTGATAATTGGCCCAGTCCGCGTCCATGGAAGAAGAGCTTGTCAAAAGCGCCGTACTGGAGGAATTTTCAAAAGACGCTCCGACGCCGTCCATTCCCCAAAAACCAGACGCGGTAAATTCAAAAGTATCGGTAAAACGGTAATTTCCCGTAACGGCTGCGCTTCCGATATACGGAGCAACGCGCACAGAGTTAACAATGGAAAGGGCGTCTATTGTTTTTCCCAGTTCTTTTGCCAGCGCGAGAACGGGGCTGTAGTAGGTAATGCGCCCCATAAATAATATTCCGCCGCTGCCTGTAAATGGCAGCGAATAATTAAAACTGGCCGAACTTGTATTTATTCCCAGTTCAAACTGGGTTTCAGATGGGGAAGGTTTTTTTGTTGTTATTTCCAGTAAACCGGAAATTGAATGTCCGTAACGGCTTGAATATACGCCGTGGGAAAGCTGGGCGCTGTCTACCATCCTCGGATCGAAAATTGAATATCCGCCCCCCCAGTGATATGGATTAAGTATGTAATAACCATCCAGCGACGCGCGCATATCAGCAGGTTCGCCTCCTCTGATGCTTGGCTGCGCGTTGAAAAAACCGGCATAACCAACGCCCGGCAGCAATTTTATTGAACTTATTACATCTTCGATAATCCCTATTTCCGCGGTCTGGGTTATTTCCCGTCCGGTTACTGCGACACTGCGCCCTGTCCTTGTTTCACCGGAACCGGGTCTTACCGCTTCGATAACAAGTTCGCGGCTTTCCATTATGCCGGACAGACGAAGAAAGGCAGTATAGGAATTTTCTGTTATGGTGATTATCAATCTGCCTGTTTCATATCCCGGATATGCCGCCTGTATTACCACCTGTCTGTCATCAGGAACGCCGATAACAACTTTTCCGTCTCCGCCGCTTATATGCACATTCCCGTCCCAGGAACGGACAGAGGCTCCTTCCAGGGGAAGTTCCATGTCCATATCCAGAACAGTTATTTCTACATCACGCGCAAATACGGAAAAAAAGCACAGAAAAAAAACGGGTATGATTAATACTTTTTCTTTTAATGAAATCACCGGGATTAAATTCCCAAAGAATAACTTGGCATCAATTTTATTTTATGCAGATTTATTTTATGCAGAGTATCTATTCTTTCCTTAATTTTTACGTCATCGCAAACGCCATCCCTGATATACCTGTCCAGAACATTATAAGAAAAGCCGATATTTTCTTCGTCGCTTAATCCTGAAAGTCCGTCTTCCGGAACCTTATTGATAAATTTTTCAGGCAGCGCCAGTTCCCTGCCAAGCAATTTTACCTCTGTTACAGTCAGTTGAGACAATGGGCTGAAATCGCCCGCTGCATCTCCGAATTTGGTGGAATAACCAATCCAGTCTTCGCTGAGATTACATGTATTTGCTACCCTGCCGTTTATAATCGCGGATACAGCGTATAAAGATGTCATCCTGATTCTTGCCGGAGTATTTATGGACGCCTGTTTGTTAACCAAAAGACCGCATTCGTTAACTGACTTTATAAGAGATTCTACACTGTTTTTAATGTTAATTGTATAATATTTAATTCCCAGAAGATCGACAAGTTCCTGTGAGTAGCCGATATCATGCTGCGTTCCGCATGGCATCAATACGCCATAAACTCTTTTTGGCCCCAGAGCCTGGGCGCAAATTGCGGCAGTTATAGAACTATCCTTTCCGCCGCTTATTCCGATAACTGCGCTGCAGTCTCTTCCGTTTTCTTCAAAATAATCCCGTACCCATTGAATAATCTCATCCTTGATCTTTTCTGCATTAAACACTGTATCTCTCCTAATATGATTATATTAATATTATATCCTTATATGGTATTGCATGTGAATTCCCCCTGAATTCGCCGTATTGCTTTTTATTATTAATATGTTATAATTTTCACATGACGCAAACTGGCAAAATTTGGATTATACTTAATCCAACGGCGGGTAAGGGGAAAGCGGATAAACAAGCTCCAAAAATTGAAAAAATCTTACGCGGGAGCGGTCGTAGTTTTCAGATAATAAAAACTGAATCACCAGGTCATGCTTTGAATATTGTCCGCGATTTGCCAATCAATGATAATGATATTACAGTTGCTGCGGGAGGGGATGGGACATGTAATGAGGTAGCGAACGGGCTAATTATTCGTCAGGCAAAAGTTCCGCCTGTTTTTGGCATCATTCCAATTGGCAGGGGCAATGATTTTTCGGCAACTCCGGGAATACCTGATGATGTAGATACAGCCATGCAGATTCTCCTTAAAGGCAATGAAAAACCCCTGGACGCGGGTTTTGTAAAGGGAGGTTTTTTCCAGGAGGGGCGTTATTTTATTAACGGAATAGGGATTGGTTTTGACACAAAGGTAGGTTTTGAAGCCGCGAAAATGAAAATAAAAAGTGGCATTTCCTATGCACTGGGCGCCATAATCACCGTGGCGCGTTATGAGCCATCGCCTGTACTGCGCATTCGCTTTGATGAAAACGAAGTAACGCTTCAGGCGGTTTTGGTTTCGATTGTAAACGGAAGGCGGATGGGCGGCAGTTTTTACATGGGCCCGGACGCAATTCTTGATGACGGTCTTCTGGATATCTGTTATGTGCAGCACCAGAGTTCGCGCATGAAACTGCTTAAAATTCTTTCACATTACACAAAAGGAACCCAGGGGCAGTGCGAAGGAGTGAATTTTAACAGGGCTTTGCGTTTTCACCTTACGGCTCTGGAAGGCGGAATGGCTGCTCATTGCGACGGAGAAACTGTCTGCTGCGACGGAAAAGAACTTGAAATAAACTGCATACCAAAAGCCCTAAGGCTTATCGGACCATAATATGGGCTTCAGCTTCAGGCGGATGGCGGTAAGCTTCTTTTTAAGGGGAGCGATAAACATTATTTGCAGGGTTGAGTGCCGGGAGTTTGTTCAGGCTTTATCCAGAAACAAGCCGCTGCTTGTAGTATTTAACCACATTAATTTCCTTGAAGTTCCGATACTTGTCGCGTACAGTTATCCTTTGTATGTAACAGGTCTTGTAAAATCCGAAACATGGAAAAATCCTTTTTTCGCTTTTCTTTTCAATACATATCAGGCGGTCCCTATTGACCGTCACGGCGCTTTTTCAGAATCATTTAAGCGCGTGCGCGAAAAAATTGAAAACGGTTTTCACATGTGTATAGCTCCCGAAGGGACAAGAAGCAAAGACGGAGTGCTGGGAAGGGGTAAGCCCGGAATTATCCAGCTTGCGATTGAAGCCAATGTCCCTATACTTCCTGTCGCACATCACGGCGGAGAGAATATCTGGAATAATTTAAAGTCATTAAAAAGAACGACTTTTAACTTCAGGGCAGGCCGTCCATTCAAAATCAATTTTGACAGAAAACCAAGCCGTGAAGAGAGGGATGAAATTTTAGATGAAATAATGGGACAGATGGCCCGTCTTTTGCCGGAGCAGATGCGCGGTATTTACGCGCAATGCGCGGTAAATGAAAGCAGATACCTGGAATTTGTATAGTGATACATATATTCGATGTTGATCATACGGTTATAGACAAATCCGGCGCATGGCATTTCCTGCGCGAAGCGTTAGGTGACGGAGTTATCCGTTTTTCCCAAATCCGCCGTCTTCCGTTTGACTGGATAAAGTATAAGATCAGAAGCCCTGATATGGATTTTATCGAAACCACCGTGAAAAAACTTGCAGGCATAAAAAAAAGCGAGCTTATGCGCATTTCTGATCTTGCTTTTGAGCGCCGCGTTAAAGGCGACATTTTTATCGGCGCGGAAAAGCTAATAAGGGAAATACAAAAAAAATCCGAGAAGATTATTTTTGCGACATCGTCCCTTGATATAATTATTAATCCTTTGGAACGTTTTTTCGGCATTGAAGGATCATTGGCAAGCCAACTGGAGTTCAGTGACGAAATTACAACCGGCAGTCTTGTCGGGCTAAGTCTTTTCGGCGATAAAAAGAAAACCGCTGTAAAAGCATGGATAGAAAAAAACGGTCTGGATCCCAAAAAAGATATTAGTTTTTACTCCGATTCCTACACTGATATCCCGCTTCTGGAATACTGCGGCAAGCCTGTCGCCGTAAACCCGGATTTTACCCTGACAAAAGAGGCCAATAAACGAGGCTGGGAGATTATCCGGTTTAAGGAAGTGCTGGGAAAGAAATTTACACAATAATTATTTTTTTTAGGTAGAGGCTGTTCCAAAACTTTCGAACCGCTGGTTCGCGTTTTTGGAACAGCAACTTTAGATTTCAATATTCATTGGCATTTTTCACGTAAATTTATTATAATATTGGTATGATTCAAAAAGGGTGCGTGTTTTTATCATGTATACTCGGTTTACTGGTGTTTTCCGCAGGAGTATCCGCTGCCCAGGAAAACGCTCAGACGCAGTATATGCGCAGGTTTCTGAACGGGAACAGGTTTTATAATGAATTACGCATGAATGAGGCCGCGGCGGAGTTTCGGCGCGCACAGGAAATCGCGGCTACTCCTGAAGACAGGACTCAGGCGCTTTATTGGGTAATACTTGCGGAACTGGCGCTTGCCGATTACGGTTCAGCCATCAGGGATATGGAAGAACTGGAAAGAACGGCTCCCAATTCATCATTTGCCAAAGATATGGTTTATCACCGTGCAAGAGCGTATTTCAATCAGGGGTACTTTGAAGACGCCCTGCTGCTATTTAAACGTTTCAGCGACGGCATCCCTTCAGATGACACGGAAAAAGCCGAACAAAAAGCCGCTGCTTTCTTCTGGATGGGCGAATGTCTTTATTCAATGGGTCAGTTTGATGAAGCGCAGAGATTCTATGCCTGGGTTATCTCACGGTATCCTTTCAGCCCCAGAGTTGAAGTGTCATCCTACCGCCTGGATCTTATAAAACAAAAGAAAATCGAAGCTGAATTATTGTCGCTATTAAGGTGGAGCCACGAAGAATCCCTAAAAAATAACGAAGAATATCTGCGGAAATTAAGAACTTATGAACATACTCTCAATATTTATTCAAGGCGGATTGCTGAACTCCAGGGAACCAATCAGAGTCCGCGTCCTGCTGAAGCCGGAAACGCTGGCGGCATTTATCAGAACTCATCTCCTGTGAATCAACAAAGCCAGATTGCAGGAAACGCCGCGCAGGCTGAGCCTGAAGAAGCCGGAATAATGATCGATAGTTTTGATATTCACGGTAATGAGGAATTAAGGGACAGAGCCGTGCAGCTTGAAGAAAATATACAGCGGCTTATAATGCAGTATGATACTCTGGGAGGTCTGCGGTGATTCGGCGAATATTAATAATTAATTTTTTAATTATTACCGTATTGGCCGGCTTACCTGCATCAGAAACCAAAGACGGATTGATTCGTCTGCTTCTCAATGAAAAAAACGGAAGCTTTTCTTTTTTCTATCTCGCAGGTTCCGCAGCCGCAGGTTATGAGCCATTGATAAGCCATCATTTATCACCCACAAGCTATTTAACTGTTAATGTAAACGGCCGCTCCTATCAGCTTGGCAAACCGGGATCATTCAAAATAAAAACAGATAATACGCGCGAAACAAATGCCATCGTTTATGAATCCCGTTTCCTGTCGGTAAGGCAGGTTATTACCCCCGTAAAAACTTCAAGTTCGCATGAGGCAAACGGAATAAAGATAGAGATTAGCATAGAAAATAAAAGTCAGCGCGATACCCCTGTTGGTTTGCGGATGCTTATCGATACGTATTTGGGCGAGGGGAGAAGGAGAATCCCGTTTATTACCGGCAGCCAGGACATTACAGCCGAGACAATAATTAAAAGCGATTCCGGTGAAAGCTACTGGATTTCAAAAAGAGACAATCTTTCGCTGATGGGGAATATAATAAATCCTTTTAATGAAGATTCAAAAACGCCGGATTATATTCATTTCGCAAACTGGAAGAAACTGAACGATGTTCCATGGAACGCTCCCTATCATTTGGGAAATTCATTTAACAGCATTCCGTATTCAATCGGCGACTCCGCCGTTTGTTATTTTTATGAACCGGATACGCTTGCGCCGGGCGCGTCATTCAATTATATAATCTACCTTACCGCCGAAGATACAAAGTGGTATACATCATCGCAGATAACGGCTTCTGTAATGGATAATATTGAATGGCCTGAACTTGATTCTGAAACCAATGAAGACGCCGCCGCCGATGATACTGCCGCCGCCAACGGAGAATCCGATATACTTACATTACTGAAACTTCATGAAGTAATTTCTCAGTTCCTTGCGGGTGAAATACTTTTAAACGAGCAGGATCTTCTGGAAATTGAAGCGTCAATTAACAGATTAAGCGGAAACAGGTAATGCGTGTCAGACGATGAAAATGGATCCATTGCTGAGTAAAGCGGCTCTGCTCGCGAAAAAACGGGATTATGAAGGCGCGATTAGAATTTTAAAAGCTGAAGAGGACCGTTATTACGGCTCTTTTAAATATTATTATCTGTATGCTGTTATTTGCCTTCATGCCGGCAGTTTCATTGAAGCTCTGGCATATTTCCGCAGCGCGCGCCAGATTAAAATGAAGGATCCTTCCGTAATGCTGGGTCTTGCGGTCCTTCATCTTAAACGCATGGACACTGTGCAGGCTGTGGATTACTACCTTGATGTTAAAGAAATGGACCCGCGCAATAGAACAGCGAAAAAAGCGCTGACCGTTATTCGCAAATATTCAGCCGATGAGCTGTCGGACTGGCTTACGCAGAAGCGGCTTGTTAAATTATTTCCCAAAATTCCCGGCTCCGCGTTTACGCCAAAAATAATAATTGGTTCGTTATTAATTTTTGCAGTTGTATTGGGAATTGCTTACTCTCTCCTTGTACAGTTTCGCGTATTGCCGTCCCCGTTTAAAACAAGGACTCCCCGTCCTTCATCTGAGTTTGTTCTGTCAGGACAGGAGCGCATCTCGCCTGTTGAGGTCGGCGGCTCCTATAGTTACATTCTTACGCGCGATCAGGCCCTGGAGCTTTATGACAGGGCTCTGTCCCTTTTTACCTCTTACCGCGATGAAGCCGCAAAGATAAATATTAACCGTATCCTGGAATCAAACGCATCGGAGAGCCTTAAATCCAAAGCGCGTCTTCTGCTGACCTATACCGAAATTCCCGGCTTTGATAATTTCAACAGAAACGACAACACCTCCTACGAAGATGTAAGAAATGAACCTGTTATTTACAGGGACGTGCATGTTATATGGAGAGGCATGGCGACTAACGCAGTAGTGACGGAAGAACATACCCGTTTTGATTTCCTTGTAGGCTACGATACGCGAAGGACTTTGCAGGGGATTGTAACAGTAATATTTAACATGCCTGTCGCGATAAATTCCGAACGCCCTCTTGATGTGCTTGGAAAAATTGTGCTGCAGGATGGAGACTCCTTCAGTCTGGAAGGAGTAGCGGTATACCAGTCTGGAAGACTTGAATAATGAGAAATCAGAAATGAGAAAGAGCGGTTTAACAACTTCTCATTTTCTCTGTTTCTGATTTCTCAGTGTATTACAGGCCCAAATTCCATCCTTCAGGATATAAAATCATCTGCACAGGATTGTTAACAAGCATTTCCCTGCAAAGCGCCTGCATGGCTTCCGCAGTTACAGACCTAATTGAAGCGGGCCGCGTGTCAAGCCTGTTAAGGGGGGTGTCGTATAACACAAATGAATTTGAATAACTTTGGGCTATGTGCAGGTTTTGCTGAATGGATCTTTCATGACCCATTAACAGAGCCTCCTTTGCCTTGTTAAATATATCCATATTAACCGGCTGGTTAATTATATCAAAAATGTTTTTCTGTGCGGCGGAAAATAATTCATCAACGCGCTGCGGATTGCACATAAAGAAAACTTCAATCCTGTACTCGCCTTTGGGAATTGTATTTACCGATGCTCCGCCGTAGATTGAATATACTCCGCCCAGTTTTTCCCGTATTTCATCATTGAGCAATATGCCAAGGTATTCAGATAAAACAGCCGATGTTTGATTTTTTTGCTCATCAAATACCGAAGGAGCGTCCGCGAACCAGGCTGCGTAAACAATGCTTCGTTCATCCATTCCCTTGTTTATTGTCCTTCTTCCTCCCTCGGGGAACGGTATTGCCGGATCATTCCAGTTGTTCATGGAAACGCCCGCGGGTATCGAAGCGATATAAGCTGCCGAAAGCCGGCGCATTGTTTCCAAATCAAGATTGCCTGTAAAAATAAAAGTATAATCGCCCGGGTTGATGCATCTTTCAAGGAAAGCTCTTGCCTGCTGTATGGATACCTTGTCCATATCGGCTGCTTCCGGATGCATAAATAATGGATGGTTATTGTGAATCAACTTGTTTAATTCAAGCGATAAATAGGTTTGAGGATCATCGCTGTAATGGGCAAGGTATGTTCTGTACTGATCGATCATTGCCTGTATTGCTCTTTCATCCAGCCTGGGATGCGTAAAGAAAAGATGTATCATTTCAAAAAGCGTTTTTAAATCCTGCGTTGTGGATGAACCCTGAAAACCCCTGTGATAATCCGAATTCGAATAAGAAAATGAAACCTGTTTCCCTGTCAGTTTATTTATCAATTCAGTGCGCGAATACGGGCCAAGACCGGAAAAATTGATCATTTCGGAAAGAAGCTTTACCGATGTAACAGTGTCCGCTGTCGAGTTTGCGGTTCCTCCCTTTGCGGTTGAGAAAAATACAATTTCATTGTTTCTGTTCGCAGTCTCTTTTAATATTACCTTCGCTCCGTTGGACAGGGTAATTATATACGCGCCTGTTTGCTCATCTTTTGTCTCCGATATAATCGATCCTGAGACAGGTTCGCTATCCAGTAAATCGCCTGAAAGGGAAACATCCTGGCGCGGAGAAATTGACGCGCTTTCCGCTTCCCTGAATATCGCCCTTATTCTGTCAGCGGACGGAAGATTTTCTGCTTCCGCCTGTGGAGCAAGCAAAAATACTGATATATCATTATCCGCGAAATAAGCCGCTGACGCTTTGGCTATTTCATTCAAATCAATTCCGTCAAGCATTGATGTTACTGTATTTAATTCCCATTCAATATCCGGCATGCTTTTGCCGTACAGAAAATAACCTGTAAAACCCGTTATGAAATTGCGTGAATCCATTCTGTCTTTTTCAGATAACATTCTTTCAAGGGATGAAACCAAAGATATTTTGGCACGAGTAAGTTCGCCTTCGGTAAATCCATAACGGCGCATTGATTCTTTTTCCAGAAGAAGTTCACGTAACGCCTGTTCGGAGTTTCCCGTCTTTGGCTGGGTTTCCATGGAATAAAACCGCGCGTTTGCGGACCAGTTCCAGACGCCGCCCCATGAACCATTGGTCGCGGACTGCGGATCTGTCGCCGCATCCGCAAAACGCAGGGACAGCATTGTATATATCAGATTATCAATAACCGATTCGCGGTAATTATCAAGCGTACCCTTCCGCGAAATTGGTTTTACCTTGTAGTAAATGTCATAAAAAGTAGCTGTAAGTTCAGGGTCTGTAATAATCTGCACATTGAAGTTTCCGTTTACGGGCGCGGGAAGTTCGTAATGCGGACGGTTTACAGGCGCGGAGGCTTTTGGCATATTGAAATGGCGGGCGAGTTCAGCTTCAAGCGCTTTTCCGTCAAAATCACCGACAAAGGCGATAGCCATATTGTCGCTTCTGTACCACCTGTCATAGAATGCCCTCAACTGCCGCGATGTTGCGTTTTCAAGCATGGGCGCAAGCCCGATTACATCCCTGTCCTCGTAAGCGCTTCCCTGAAAAAGAATTGGCAGAATTATCTTGCGCGCCCTTTCCATGGCGCCCAGTCTTGCGCGTAACTCTTCAAGCACAACGAGGCTTTCGTCTTTTACGTCTTCAGGATTGAATTTTATGGCGTGTGTCCAGTCATCAATAATCGCAAGCGCCCTGTCTGGTATGCGTTTAACGCCGTTTACGGTTTCTACAGGAACATCAAAATGATACACTGTTTCATCGTATGAAGTGTAGGCATTTGCGTCCGCTCCGAAACGCATTCCCAGCGAACGAAGGTAGTCTATAAGTTCATACTCGGGAAAACGCTCTGTGCCGTTAAACGCAAGATGCTCGACAAAATGAGCGAAGCCCCTTTCATCGTCTTTTTCAACAACAGAACCCGCGTTTACAATTAGCGCAAGATGTGCTCTGTTTTCCGGAAAAGTATTCTCCAGAATATAATAAGTAAGCCCGTTCGGTAAAATTCCCGTGAGGGCGCGGTTTGTAAGCGGAACTTTTTCCGCGTAATAATCCCTGATTCCTTTCGCGAATCCTGTTCCCTGGATAACCAGTGTCATGAGTAATGTAAGGCAAATTACCCATGGTTTAAACTTAATTCTGTTTGTTTTCATGAAAATATTATTACAAAAAATATAAATTTTGAAAAGGGAGAGGGGTTTATTGATTATTGTTATTTTTTTATGATATGATTTTATATAAACAGGGGAGATTAAACATGAAAAGGTTTACTGTCTTTTTCGCACTTTTTACTATCGTTACAATATTTTCTTTTACGCAGCAGAAATTCGCGCTTGTTATCGGGAACGGCAATTATACCGGAATTGGCCGCCTTGCAAATCCTGTAAATGACGCCAATGATATGGAAGCGGCGCTGCGCGATTTGGGTTTTACTGTTGATAAAGTATTAAACGGAAACCTTGAACAGATGGAAGACGCAGTATTGAATCTTAAACGCCGTCTTGGAGGTTCGCGTAACACTTACGGATTTTTATTTTACGCGGGCCACGGAGTTCAGGCAGGCGGGGAAAATTATCTGATTCCGGTAGCCGCCGAAGATATAAGAAGCGATACACATCTTCGCACCCGCGCGGTTCCTCTTCAGTTTATATTGGACAGCCTGAGCGAAGCGGGAAACGAACTGAACATGGTAGTGCTTGACGCCTGCCGCGATAATCCCTTTAGCTGGGCAAGATCGGGCAGCCGCGGACTGAGCGTAGTAAGCCGCGCTCCCACAGGCACTATCGTAATGTACGCGGCCGGCGCAGGACAGACAGCGTCTGACGGACAGGGCAGAAACGGACTTTTTACAGGATACTTGTTAAATAACCTTAAAACTCCCGGCCTAAGCGTATTTGACGTTTTTGACAGAACCATGTCTGCAATGATAAACGCAACAAATGGCAGCCAGCATCCCGAACTATCCCTGCGGGCGGGAGGCACAACAAGTATTTTCCTGGGTTCTACCGGTATAACACCTCCGGCAGTTCCCGCAAATATGGTACGCATAAACGGCGGAACCTTTACCATGGGCAGCCCAGCGAATGAGACAGGACGCGATAATGATGAAACACAACATCAGGTAACAGTAAGTTCATTTTACATGGGTAAGTATGAAGTTACAGTTGGAGAGTTCAGGCGATTTGTGAACGCGACAGGATATATTACAGATGCCGAGAAAAGCGGCGGCGGTTATGTATGGACAACAGAGTGGGAATTGAAATCGGACGCAAACTGGAAAAATCCGTATTTTAACCAGGGAGAAAATCATCCGGTAACGCTTGTAAGCTGGAATGACACGGTACAGTATTGCAATTGGTTAAGCCGGCAGGAAGGGTTAACTCCTGCGTATACAATAAGCGGAGCAAATGTAACATGGAACAGGAGCGCGAATGGATACAGGCTGCCCACAGAAGCCGAATGGGAATATGCCTGCCGCGCAGGGACAACGACTGTGTACAATACAGGAAATATGATAAGCGATAACACAGGATGGTATTGGGATAACAGTAACAGCAGAACACATGAAGTAGGGTTAAAACCGCCCAATGCCTGGGGATTATTCGATATGCACGGGAATGTATGGGAATGGTGCTGGGATTGGTATGGAACATACCCAAGCGGAGCGCAAACAGACCCGGTGGGCGTTTCTTCGGGGTCTAACCGCGTGCTTCGCGGCGGGGGCTGGGGCTTTTCAGCCGCTCGCGTCCGTTCCGCGAGCCGGAACAACAGCTCACCGACTTACCGTGACTACTACCGCGGTTTCCGCGTGGTCCGCCCCTAGTTTTTGCAGGCTCAAGTAACAAGGCAGGGATAAGTACCGTTACGCGAAATGCCCGCCCGCCGCAGGAAGCGGCGGGACCGGAGCGGTTGAAAACCGCGAAGGGAAGAAGGGCATAAAGCGGGAACGGGGG
>WQSN01000022.1 GCA_009787835.1 Treponema sp. | reverse complement strand
TTTAACCCGCGAATTTGAGACCGCATTTTTTCTGATACAGCAAGCCCCGAAGCATCATCACCGGCGCGGTTGATGCGTAGTCCGCTGGACAGTTTCTCCATATTTTTATCCAGGTAATTCTGGGTAGTCTTGAGGGTCCTGTCAGCAAACATTGCACTTAAGTTATGATTAATTATCATATACTCACTCCTTTGGCTTTTTCGGCGTCGTTTATACGCCGCGGCTTCCACGCCGTGATAAAATTCCAATACCCAACGGGCTTACAATTTAATACAGAGGGGAGCTTGCTTATTAAAACTTTGTACCAGGTGTGCTAAAAGCATTCTGCTTTATCAAGCAATATGCTTTTATTAATTTCTCCCACATCAATATTAATATCGGATTTGCAGTAAATACCTTTAGGGAATAATATTATTAGCTGAGGTTTTTCCAAAACTCTTGTTGGTTGTCCCGGACAATTACGCCAGTACGCTGACTGAAGTATTAACTAATAAAATGCAGAAATGTATGCTTAAAAATAAATAACAAAGCATACATTTCTGCCTTTCATAAATATTAAAATTTCAATGGAATTTCCTTGACCCAAATGCAGTTTTTTTGTATTTTTTAAGTAGATGGGGAAATTTCCCAATTTACATTTTATTACTATATGGAAGATGTAATGTCTAAAAAGGAAACACAGTCCGAAATACCGGACGCAGAAAAAGATCAGGCTGATGAAAACGGGGCGGAAATGTCCGCGGAAGGCGTAAACGAGCCTGAAAACCAGCCTCAGGAGGCGGAAGCCGCCGTGACGGACGCCAAGCCGCTGACTGCGGAGGAAAAAATTGCAACCCTGGAAGCGCAAGTCGCGGAAATACGCGATCAACTGCTGCGAAAGGCTGCGGATTTTGAGAATTTCCGCAAACGGATGAACCAGGAGAAGCAGGGCGCGATAGAATATGCCAATCAAAGTCTGCTTTTGGATATAATTCCTGTAATTGACGACTTTGAACGCGCGATTCAGGCGGGAGAAAGCTCGACAGATTTATCGGGCTTTCTGGATGGCATAAAAATGATTGAAAAACGGCTTACAAGCCAGCTTGAAGGCAAATGGGGACTTAAACGTTTTAACTGCGCCGGAGAGCTGTTCGATCCAAACATCCACGAAGCTTTGATGATGGAAAAATCCCCGGATGTAAGCGAGCCTACTGTACAGGAGGAATTCGCGAAGGGATACCTTCTGAAAGACAGGGTGATTAGAGCGGCGAAAGTAAAGGTATTAATGCCGGAAGAAACAGGAGCGTAAGGGGAGGGAAATCTGTCCCCATTCCCTAATTCATTAAAAATAAATATATTTAATATATAAATTTAAGGAGCAATAAAATGGGAAAAATTATTGGTATCGATTTAGGAACGACAAACTCATGCGTATCCGTCCTTGAAGGAGGAGAGCCGGTTGTTATTCAAAGTTCCGAAGGCGGGCGCACTACCCCCTCTATCGTTGGGTTTACCAGCAAGGGCGAGCGAATTGTCGGCGCCCCGGCAAAAAACCAGATGATCACTAATCCGGAGAATACCGTCTATTCGATTAAACGTTTTATGGGACGCCGTTATTCCGAGGTTTCCAATGAAATGAAGCTGGTTCCGTACCGTATCGCTGAACAGGGCGACGATGTGCGTGTGGACATTGACGGCAAAAAGTACTCGCCGCAGGAAATTTCCGCCTTTGTGCTTCAAAAAATGAAGAAAACCGCGGAAGACTATCTGGGCGAATCTGTTACCGAAGCGGTAATTACAGTTCCGGCGTATTTTAATGACGCTCAGCGCCAGGCAACCAAGGATGCCGGTAAAATTGCGGGGCTGGAAGTAAAGAGAATTATCAATGAGCCGACCGCCGCTTCATTAGCTTTCGGTTTTAACAAGGATTCCAAAAAAGATAAAATAATCGCCGTTTATGATCTTGGCGGCGGCACTTTCGATATTTCCATTCTTGAACTGGGCGACGGCGTTTTTGAGGTAAAAGCCACTAACGGCGACACTCACCTGGGCGGCGATGATTTTGACCGCCGAATCATGGAATGGCTTATCGCGGAATTTAAAAAGGATACAGGCATCGATCTGGGTCAGGATCGTATGGCGCTGCAGCGGCTTCGTGAATCTTCTGAAAAGGCAAAGATTGAATTATCGGCCATGCAGACGACAGAAATTAACCTGCCGTTTATCACCGCCGACCAGAGCGGCCCCAAACACCTGCAAAAATCCCTGACACGGGCAAAGTTTGAGCAGATGGTGGGAGATTTGCTTGATCGTTCCAAAGAACCCTGTAAGAAAGCGCTCGCGGACGCCGGACTTAACGCGGATCAAATTGACGAGGTTATCCTTGTCGGCGGTTCCACCCGAATTCCGGCAGTGCAGCAGATTGTAAAAGACATGTTCAAAAAAGAGCCAAACAAGGGCGTTAACCCCGATGAAGCTGTCGCGGTAGGAGCGGCGATTCAGGGCGGTATCCTCGGCGGCGATGTTAAAGACGTACTGCTGCTGGATGTCACTCCGCTTTCGCTCGGCATTGAAACGCTCGGCGGAGTCATGACAAAACTCATTACACGTAACACAACCATCCCGACACGCAAGAGCCAGATTTTCTCCACGGCCGCAGACGGTCAGACTGCAGTTTCCATTCAGGTCTTGCAGGGCGAGCGCGAAATGGCGAACCAGAACCGTATTCTGGGCCGTTTCGATCTTGTCGGCATACCGCCCGCCCCGCGCGGAGTTCCGCAGATTGAAGTAACCTTCGACATTGACGCGAACGGCATTGTTCATGTCAGTGCGAAAGATCTTGGAACCGGCAAAGAGCAGAAGATCCGCATTGAAAGTTCCAGCGGTTTAAGCGATTCTGATATTGACCGCATGGTGAAAGAAGCGGAACTCCACGCCGAAGAAGATAGAAAAGAGCGCGAAAGAGCCGAAGTCCGCAATGAAGCCGACTCGATGATTTACAGTACCGAAAAGAACATTAAAGACCTTGGCGACAAGGTAAATCCAGCGGACAAGTCCAAAGTTGAAGAAGCCATTGCCGATTTGCGCAAAGCGCTGGAAGGCACAGACCTACAATTAATTAAAGACAAGACCGAAGCTCTTAAACAGGCTTCCTATAAAATCGCCGAAGAAATCTACAAACAACAGGGCGCGAACACAGGCGCGGCAGGTCAGCAGGGCGGCCCGGGTCCCGATATGGGCGGCGGCTTTAACCCAAACATGGGCGGCGGATCTACAGACAGCGGGAGCAACACCAAAGGCGCCGAAGACGCGGACTACGAAGTTGTGGACGACGATAAAAAATAGGGGGTAATGGGAGTTGGGAGCAGGGAGTAGAGAGTAGGGATTGTTGTTCGCAATCTGAGCGTGATAATTATACGTTTAGTTTTCTAACAACGCTCCCTGCTCCCTGCTTCCCGCTCCCCACTCCCTACCAAAAATGGCTAAACGCGATTATTACGAAGTTCTCGGTGTTGATAAAAGCGCATCCAAAGATGACATAAAAAAAGCCTACAGGAAACTCGCTCTTCAGTACCATCCTGACAAGAATCCCGGCGATAAACAGGCCGAGGAAAAATTTAAAGAGGCGGCGGAAGCTTTTGGAATTCTCGCCGACGATCAGAAGAAAGCCGCTTACGATCAATTTGGATTTGCCGGAGTGGAAGGAATGGGCGGGCAGGGTGATTATTCCAGTGTGTTCCGGGGCTTTGAAGATATTTTCGGCGAAGGCGGTTTTGGCAGTATTTTTGAAAGTTTTTTCGGAGGCAGCGGCGGCGGTTTCCGCAGAAGTTCATCGGGAAGCGGAGGGGTAAGACAGGGCTCCAATCTCCGTTACGATATTGAAATTCCTTTTAAGGATGCGGTCTTCGGCACAAAAGTGGAAATTCAATATTCACATAATGAATCATGCTCAACCTGTAACGGAGCCGGAACATCGGACGGAGGAGGAAAGAAAACCTGCCCTGTCTGCCGCGGTTCGGGACAGGTTCGCCACAGTCAGGGATTTTTCTCTGTCGCCACTACCTGCCATCAGTGTAACGGCGAAGGGTATGTAATTGAAAAACCATGTAAAGACTGCGGCGGTTCGGGAACCCAGAAAAAACGGCAGAAAATAATGGTAACAATTCCCGCCGGAGTGGAAAACGGAAAGCGCGTGGTAATTCCCAAACAGGGAGATGCCGGCCCCAACGGAGGACCGGCGGGGGATTTGTATGTTTTTATCAGAATAAAGGCGCATGAATATTTTGAAAGACAGGATTATGATCTTTACTGCGCCGTTCCCGTTTCCATAACGCAGGCGGCTCTCGGCGCGGATATTCACGTAACGACACTGGACAGCAAGACAATCAAGGTAAAAGTGCCGGCCGGTATCCAGAACGGAAAAATGCTCCGTATCCGTGACGAGGGAGTTCCATCAGGAAATTCGCTTGCTGGCAACGCACGCGGCAATCTTTACATCAAGCTGATAATACAAATACCGGAAAGGTTATCCCGTAAAGGAAAGGAACTGCTGGAAGAACTTGCCAAAGTTGAAGGGCAAAACGACAGCCCCAAACCAATTCCTCTTTCACAGTTATCTGAATAAGCGTATCCCCTGATCAGGCTACGCCGTGATAAAGAGGTGACAATGATTGACTGGGTTTTAAGATTTTTTAAGGGAGCGGTTATCGGGATGGATTTTGTTCTTCCCGGAATCAGCGGAGCGGCGTTAGCTGTCGTTTTTGGATTATATGAAAAGATTGTCACGTTTATCGCGAATATCAGAAAAGATTTTATTAAAAACCTTTTGTTTTTTCTCCCTGTAGGGCTTGGCGCGCTTTCTGGAATCTACCTTGTTTCTCATCCCATAAGTTTTTTAAAAGACAATTACCAGACACCGTTTTTATGGTTTTTCGCGGGCGCAATTCTGGGAACAATGCCGGAACTTTGGTCAAAGTCCGGAGAAAAGGGAAGAAAGCCCATGCACATTATAATAATGATTTGTACTTTTATTTTCGCGGCGTTCTTTCTGCTGTTCTCCGGAAGCTGGGCATTCGGCGAATTAAAACTAAATCCTTTAACTTCGTTTATTTCAGGCGGGATTGTCGCGTTTATCGCGCTCATACCCGGTTTCAGCTCTTCCAATTTTCTTGTGCTTTTCGGATTGTACGGCCAGATGATAGACGCTTACAGAAGCTTAAATTTCGCCGTGTTATTGCCATTCGTTCTGGGCATGGGAGCTTTTGTCATACCATTTTCCAAACTGATAGAGTTCCTGTTAAAAAAATTATTTACCGGATTTTTCCATGTTATTATCGGATTTGTCCTCGCTTCCGCCATTCTTATAGCCGCAATCGCTTCCGGCTGGCAGCAGGAAGGCGGCTACTATAATTATTTACAAACCGGCGCGATTGCCTGTGTTGTTACATTTATCGCTGGCGGAGCTTTCTCTTTCTGGATGTGCAAGGTCAGCGGAAAGTACAGCAGATAATTTGGCTGTTATCTAAATCCAAGGTTGCTGTTCTAAAAACGCAAACCTTCGGTTTGAAAGTTTTGGAACAGCCTCATTTGTGTTTCTGGTTCTCTCATGCGAGATCTGGACAAAAAAATTTAAATGTTATAAAATAGTTAATATGCGTATAGGTACTGATTTTTTAGACGCATATTCATCTCCTAAAATAATATGTAATGGATCAGTTCCCAAGAATAATGGAGAAAGCGTTCCATACTCAATTGAATTGGGATTAAGCAAATCTTCAATTCTTGAATGCAATGGATGGAAAGATTTTACAACTAATATAATTTTACAGTATGTAGTCAATGCCGCTGAAGTGAACAGTTACAGGGAAATACTTCAGAATTATATTATGCTTGAAGATTTTAAATGGAACTGGTCAAAGAAAGCGTTTTTTTTCAATACATCAGAGTATAATTGGTTTTTCCTGAGAACTTCAGATGGCGTTCAGGGTGTATGTTTAACATATCATCCACAAAAATCTGTTTTCCAAAGCGTTAATATTTTTTATATCAAATATTTATCAAGCGCTCCGTGGAATAGAAATTCTTCACTACATGACCGCCAATATAAAGGTATTGGCACAGAAATATTAAAACAGGTTCAATTTTATTTTATCAGAAAATATCATTATAATCATGGATTTTGCCTGCATTCCCTTCCACAAGCACATGAATATTATATTAAGATAGGAATGGTTAACTTACCTGAATATAATGATGAAGATGGATTATTATTCTATGAAATTAACAGGGAAAATGCAATATCTTTTCTGGAGAGTAATAATGTTTGATATTGATGATTTTTTTGTAAGTAATAATATTAATAATATTAATATTAATACAGTAATTGACAGGTATAATTATTTTAAAAGCTCATCCATACCTGAAAATTATTTAAAACAGCATTTTAAAGTATTATTGCAGGATACTGATAACAAAATGATGTTTAAAAAAAATGAAATTAAAAATAAACCTTTACAGGAATTCTGGACATTGCGTTTTATTGACATGGCGGAAAATTATAATGATGATTTTTCCGTAAATAATATTTCTTCGCTGGATAAAGGCGATTTAAAGGAAATTATTAATATTTGTTTTAAGGAAAATATTGTTGCTGAAATTAAAAATTTCCTGAATGCAAGGGGAATTTCACTTTATTTTATTGAACCCCTGATTGGTACAAAAATAGATGGAGCAGTTTACATAACCGGCTCATCTTCAATTGCAGTAGGACTAACAGTAAGGTTTGAAAGGCTGGATCATCTTTTGTTCTCGCTTTTGCACGAATTATCACATATAATATTACATAAGCAACACTTAACCGGCGGAATTGTGAGTATTACAGATTCACAGGAAGAAATTGAACTGGAAGCAAACAGACTTGCAAAAGATTCGATAATTAGTCCTGAGATTTACCGAGTATGTAAACCAAAAAAAACCAAAATTTCATCTGATTTATTAAAGTTTGCAGCAGAATATAATGTTCATCCGGCATTACTTGCAGGGATAATACGTAAAGATACCAATAATTACCGAATTTTCAATGATATTATTCAAAAAATTAAAATTAATAGAAATGATTTATATGAATAAATACAGTCCTTTTCTGAAATTTAAGGACGGTGAACTTACCGCGCTTTTTAATTTGGATATAGCAGACAGAAACAGTATTGTACCTTTATTGGAAATTTCAAGAGATGATAAATTAACAGAAATTACATTAAAGACAAAAATTGACAGATGCTCAAAAAGAATGTCAGGCAAGCTGGAATCATCTTTCTCATTCTTTATTGATAATCTTGAAGTGCCGGATAAAATTACCATTAATGGCGATAATAATTATTTATACCTGTTAAATTCATTCAGCAACTTTGATATTATTCCGGTTATTGGATTTGACAGAGTACAAACCCATAAGGACATTTGCATTGATTATGCCAATTACAAAACAAGAAAGATTGCGCTCAGAATAACTCAGGACTATTTTGACGGTTTTTTAGCATATAAAAAAGATTTAAATGATATAATAAAAAGAATTAAATCTGATGTAAATATTATTGCATTATTAGACTGTAATTATATTGATAATGACGCCATTGCAGAAAAATGCAAAATTAATATTATCAGGATACTGGATTATTTAAAAAACATGGAAAATTTCACAAATTTTGTAATTACCGGTTCCAGTCTTCCGACCCCAATCGGCGATAAGGTAAAAACCGGCACTTATGTCAAAATAAACAGGCATGAAATTAAATTATTCGGAGAAATATTAAATTACTATCCTGAATTAAATTTAATCTTTGGCGATTATACAATTGTTGATCCCGGTTATTCGGAGATAAATATCGACCCTAAAGCAATGTTAAATGTCATTACTCCAAAAATAATATATTCAACACTTGAATCACAATATATTATAAGAGGGCATAAAATAAAGACACATGGTTTTGACCAGTATTTCTCACAGGGCAAAACAATTATTAACGAGAAATTTTTCAGAGGAAAAAATTTCTCATGGGGAGATAATTATCTCCATGAAAGAACGAAACAAAAAACAAAAAAAATCACTCCATCATCTATAATCGGACCTACTGTTAACGCTCATATAAAATTTATGATAAACGAAATAATAAAAGGCTCTATCTAGCCGCATTATAGACAGGTTCTATTTAAACCAGCTTGTTTTTCGCTGATTATACTGCCGGTTTAATAAAAAATAATTCACCCATTTACATGTTTCTAAATTGCTTAATTTACCGCATAATGTATCTATTAGCATACTGCGGCTCGCCCTGCCGGATGATTTTTCCGTTATATTTTTCATTAATAAAATTTTTAATAATTCATCGCGCCATAAAGTATATAAAGCGTCTTGTTTTGAAAAATACGGTGAGACAGACGCTTTACGGCAATAATAAACCTTGTTTTTTGGCGTATTACTTACGATAACAATACCCCAATATGAAGGTATAGTAACCAGAGCTTTTTTATATAAATTATACGTTGTGATAAGACTGATTTTTTTAAAAACGACTTCATAAGATTTTGACTGCTCAAGAACACGGGAAATTTTATCCCGATCGCTTTTTATTTCATAACAATGCGAAGTCTTACCGCCTATTGATACCAAATCGGCGATTGCTAACCCATTATTTACTCTAACTTCACTCAACAGAATGCTCCTGGGATATCTTTTAGCATGATGTACTGTAAAAATCTCCCGAATGTCTTTATCAAGTAAAATTGACATTTTATTACAATCCCCCTGTTTCACAGATTTCATTCAGGTGTTTTGTATGGTTCCCCACTCCACACTATACATGCCAATTATACCCGCAACATCTTATATAGTCCACGGATAAATATATATTCTCATCCTTCCCCTTCTTCCCCTAAACCAGCCACAAAAAAGTCACTCCCAAGGCGTGTGCGTAACCTCCTCCCCTGCCGCAAAAAAAACCGCCCTGCGGTAACGCAGGGCAGTCTTTAAAACCTGATAACGGTTGCAGCTAACGCTTTATCTTCTTCTGCTTTCCTGTTGCGCTGGTACCATCTTTAAATTATTACCGTCTTCAACCAATGTGTATCCAGTGTTTACTGTAAAACTATCTATGTAGTTTTTGCCGTTTACTACCGCAATTATTCCCGCTGCATAAGGATAATAATGAAGTTTGTACACATTATCATCAGGATGAAATTCGTCGTAACCGCTTGTAAATACAGACAGTTTATCGCTGCCTGAAGGGAATATAGTTCCTGTTATTGTAGGAGTACCGCCTAAAAAGATATTTACATTACTATCGGTCATAGTACTATTATGATCATTAGTATTAATTGAGTGTATTGTTGTATATTGTGTACTAGGAGAAGACGAAATCGTGCCGCCGGTGATAATTAAATTACCGGTACCGTTGAATTGAATCGCGCTGCTCGCAGGTCCGGTGCATTCTATATCAGCGTCGCTGTTGATAGTAACATTATTTCCGGTAATCCTTATTGTGCCCATTGCTGTTGACGTGCTGGCAGTGTTTGATGATGTTATACTTCCGCCAAGATTAATTAATTTATTACTCCAACCATTGCCAAAGTCTATACGATTATTACCGATATCTAACTTTACATTACCAGTAAATTCACCTCTATCACCAAGATATATGGTACATGATGTAAATCCATTGTCAATAACGTCTTTAAGTATATCGCTAACAACTTGATCTATATTTGAAGAACTTGAAAGCTTAAGTTCTATCATAACAGCTAGTATAGCATCTATATCTATTTCTTCTTCTTCTTCCACATCTAGTAAATCTTCTGGTAATTCCATAGGTTTGATAACATAGAAAGTATCAGCAATTTTAAAAATAGCGTACATATTCGTAGGCGCGCCTTCTTCGCCTTCACCTTCACCTTCACCTTCGCCTTCTTCTGGGGGTGTACCTGCATTCTCTTCTGACATACCACACCTAATACATTTACCATTATTACTGTCGTATTCATGCCATATACTGAATGATGAACCTGTAAACCCACAATATGCGCATATTTGATGTGTTTCAATACAACTTATAAACGTGGCTGATTTCGGATTAATACCAGTTGGTGAGTGTGATGTAATTCCCTCACCACCGCAATAATAACATGTATAGCCATTAGTACAAGAACCAGAATGAGATGGTCCAGGTCTATGCGGTAAAGCTGGTAAAGCTACAGTACAATCTGTCCGCGAACATATTTGATTTGGAGTGGTGCACCAATTTTCATTATGACCGTCTAAAGCACCAGCGCGTTGGTGACCAAGAGCGAGGGTTGGTGTATAAGTTAGGTCAAATACTTTTCCGCCGCCGCATAGAGTACAAACCTTCGATTGTGAACTAGCATCTGTACATGTTGCCGCAGTAGTAGTCCAATTAGCAGGATATTCATGAACACAGTCATCTCCTAGATCACAAGCTGTCATAGAAAGTCCGATTATCAGCGCAAAAGCGATAATCCCAAACATTTTTAATGTTTTTCCCATAAAAACACTCCTTTTTTTAAGACACCTGCCGCAGGCAGGTAACCATACGGACTTGGTCCGGGCTTCTGGGAAGCCATAGATTAACTACCCTAAAGGGCAGACTTAACCCCAACGGGGCAATATAAAATACGGGCGGGTTTTTGATCCGGCGAACTTCCGGTACGCCGAATTATAGACCCGTTTCCGTCTTTTATCCTAAATTTTGAAAAAGAGAATAACTGAGGTTGCTTCAAAACCTGGTTAGTTTCGGAACAATCTCTTAAAAAGCGGCCTAACCGAACCATCGAACCATCGAACCATCGAACCATCGAACTGTAGGTTCGTGGTTCGCGGTTCGCGGTTCGCGGTTCGCGCCCGCTTTTTCCATTACATCCAAGGCTGCTGTTCCAAAAATGCGAATCTGCGGTTCGAAAGTTTTGGAACAGCCCCAACTTTAAGTGTTTTTCTACCCCAAAGCCGCGATTACCAGCCTCAGAAGCGCGTAAACCCCAATTTATTTTCACCGTTTTATTTCCAGCAGTCAGAGTATTATTTTTATCAGAAATAGGGTGTATTCCTGCCATTATGGGAAATATATCACTTACACGCGTAAGTTTCAATAGTACTGCGAAGTAATTGTCAAGTAGTGATGATGGTCACTCCTAAGGCGTGTGCGCGAAACCCTACCGGCTCCTAATGACCGTGGCCTTGCATAACGCACGCTTTGGCGTGGCCATCTAGGTGATCCACGCCATATGTCGCCGGTAGAGTTTCGCGCACACGCCTTGGGAGTAATTTATTTATTGGTTAAATTTTTTTGAGAAAAATTTATTTTTTTGGGAATAGAAATATGACCTATAAAATTTTATTAACATTAAAGCAGGCTGCGTAAATCTCTGGCAGGGGCATTCGGCGTGGATCACGTACAATGCCATGCCAAAGCATGCGTTGTAGAAGCTCACGGCCGTTTATGGCCCTGACAGGGATTTACGCAGCCCGCGTTTAATAATTATTCTACTTTTCCAGTAAGTATAAATATTCCTTTACATGAATATCCCTTGTATTCAAATTTCTGCTTCCCCTGAACGCGTTGTATTTTTTTTCCAGCACTTCAAATTTCCCGAATTTTTTGAGTGTTTCTTTCATTTGTTCCGTGGTTATAAAGCCTTCCGAATTAAAGGAAATTAAAACGTACTTCGCTTTAATATTTTCGATAAGATGCGTTAACGAGTATAAAGCGTGATTTCCCCTGTTGTAAAATGATCTATTCCAGTTTTCCGGTATGCCGGATATACTGCTGATTTTTTCTGGATATTTATAATCAAGAATTAAGTTTAACATAAAATAGTTTGAACCGTAGGGATGCTGATTATACGGAGGATCAAGATACGCGAGATCAACTTCCGGCAGATCGCCTGTTATTTTATTTGAATCGTCTTTGCATATAATGGTATCGCAGTTAAAATTGCTGAAAACCGGGAAAGGTAAATTTATGCCGCCTGTTATCCTGAATAACGCTTTTTTGTTTTTTCCGCCGAATTGCCCTATGCCTGTTTCGCTGTTTTTATAAAATCCCTTAAACACTCCGGATGTATTTGCGTGTATTGACGCTTCGGAAAGCAAGGGCGCCAAAAAAAACTTCTGTTCTTTTTCCGGGATTTTGTCAATCAACTGCCTTAAAGTATCAATTATCATCGCGTTTCCGGTTGTGTAAAATACCCTTTCGCCGGGTTTAATATTTTCATCATCTTTTGGAGCGTATAGTTCGCTTATGATTCCGCGCTTTAATTCCCTGTTTGATTCTGCGGTTATATCTTTGTAGTATTCGCGTAAAGAAGAAAAATTAATTTTATCTTCGTTGGACAAGTAACATTGATTAATTACATACGAATAATTTTCCAAATCATTTACAATCAGCAAATCAGAAAATTGCTTGAAATATCTTGCCGTGATGCCCGATCCGCTGAAAACGTCAAAAATTTTTAATTTATTTTTATTTAATTTTTGTTTTACTGTTATTATTCCATTATTAATAAAATTCAGCAAAGAACGTTTATTCCCGATATATGTTATGAGCTGCTGAGTCAGGTATTCCTTCTTTTCATTCTTGACCGTATCCGTCTCAGTATCCGAAGAATGAGGCTGCTTACTCATATTATGATTATAATATCGCGCCGCAAAAAAATCACTCCTAAGGTATATGTCAGGTTTAGTCTTTTTGAGCGATTTATTATAGCGTGCAGTTGCAGGATAAATAACAGATTATTATAATTTAAAAGTGAGTGAATACCCATCGCTGGTTTTGGTTTTTATCGCGGGGCTTCTTTCTTTTTTCTCTCCCTGCGTGCTTCCCCTAATACCTTCATTCTTAAGCGTTCTTGGAGGCGTTCCGGTATCAGGTGAAATAAACGGCGAAAGACCGAATCGTTTCCGTCTGCTTTCCGCCACTGTCAGTTTCATTCTTGGATTTACCGCGGTTTTTATTTTTTTTAGCATAATTATTTCCGCTACTTTTTGGCTTATGGGGGGAATATCAAAATATATACGAATCGCTGCTGGAATTACCGTAATTGTCCTGGGGCTGAATGTTATTTTTGATTTTTTGTCTTTTCTGAACTATGAAAAAAAGTTGCGCATAACAGGAAAAAATGCGCGCTTCCGGCATGTCAGAACATTTTTAACAGGAGCCGCTTTCGCCGCGGGCTGGACTCCCTGTATTGGTCCGATTCTTGCAAGCGTATTATTTCTCGCGGGACAAAGCGGCAGGGCTGGGTTAGCGGCCCTTTATCTTGCCATTTACTCTTTCGGGCTTGGCGTTCCGTTTCTTCTTGCAGCGGCTTTCTTTGACCGCTTCCTTGTTACTAAAAAATGGTTCCGGGATCATGCGCAGGTAATAAAAATTGCAAGCGGAATCCTCCTGTTGTTTATTGGCATACTTATTTTAACAGGCCGTTTTTCCGCGCTGAATATAACTCTGCAAAGATGGCAGTTTCAGTATATTGACTGGTCGGCGGATAAAGCCCTGCCCTTCAGGGTTTTCGGCTCTTGGCTTGAATGGCTGTTAAATCTATAATATTGTTATGAATAAAAAATTCTTTATTCTTCTTTATCTTGTTATTATGGTTTCTTTTACCGGTCCGCAATCAGCGGAAGCGCAGGTTTCATCTGACGCGATACGGGCTTTGCTGGCGGCCAATATCCGCGTTCTTGGGCAGCGGCCTGATGCAATTAATTTCTCTCTGCCAATGCTTAACGGAGAAACCAGAACTCTCTCTTCTTACAAAGGAAAAGTTGTAATTTTAAATTTTTGGGCTACCTGGTGTCCGCCGTGCAGGGCGGAAATGCCATCCATGGAAATTCTGTATAACCGTCTGCAAAATCAGGGACTGGAAATTCTGGCGGTTGATATTGGAGAAACATCTTCCGCAGTACAGCAATTTTTAAGAAGCAATAATTATACTTTTCCTGTTTTCCTGGACCAGAGCGGCAGAACAGGTTCCCTTTACGGAGTTGAAGCAATTCCCACATCATTCATTATTGACCGCAGCGGAAAAATTATAAGCAGGATTGTCGGAAGCATCCAGTGGGATTCGCAGAGGGTTATTTCAGGGTTTGAAGCGCTTCTGAAAAGTAATTAATACATTTTATAATAATTTAATTAAGGAAGGTAATTTATGAATTTAGCGGGTAATGTTAACAAGGTTCTCTACGGCGGGGATTATAATCCGGAACAGTGGCCCAGGGAAATCTGGGCGGAAGATATGCGGCTTTTAAAACTCGCGAATATTGATATTGTAACAATAAATGTTTTTAGCTGGGCGATGCTGCAGCCGTCAGAAAATGAGTACAACTTTTCAGTGTTAGACGAAATTATTGAAATGGTAAGCGGCGCGGGAATGAAGATCTGCCTTGCGACATCAACCGCGACTCATCCTGCATGGATGGCACGCAAATATCCTGAAGTTCTGCGCGTTAATTCGGACGGCTCCAAGCGAAAATTCGGCGACAGGCAGAATTCATGTCCCAACAGCGGTATTTACAGAATGTTTTCCGGCATGCTGGCGCGCAAACTGGCCGAACGTTATGGGAAACTGGATAATATCGCCGCCTGGCATGTTTCAAACGAATACGGCGGTTTTTGCTATTGCGATAATTGCCAGAACGCGTTCCGCATGTGGCTTGTCAAAAAATATAAAACCATTGAAACCTTAAATAAAGCCTGGAATGCATCCTTTTGGGGTCATACCTATTATGACTGGGAAGAAATTGTTATCCCGGGTAATCTGGGCGGAGAATGGCCCATAAACCGGTCCAGCTGTCAGATTCAATCAATAGACTACAGGCGCTTCAATTCAGACAGCCTTCTGGATTGTTATCTTATCGAAGCGGACATTCTGAAGGAGATTACACCTAACATTCCTGTAACCACGAATTTAATGGGCACATTTTGGGATTTGGATTATTTTAAATGGGGCAGGCGCATGGACTTTATTTCATGGGACAGTTACCCTTATCCAAATTGTCCATATACGCGCACCGCGATGAATCACGCTCTTATGCGCGGCTGCGGAGGAGGGAAACCTTTTTCCCTTATGGAACAAACTCCCAGCGTACAGAACTGGCAGCCGTATAACGCGATAAAAAGGCCGGGTATTATGAGATTGTGGAGTTATCAGGCATTGGCTCACGGCTCCGACACGGTGATGTTTTTTCAGATGCGGCGTTCCCGCGGCTGCTGTGAGAAATTCCACGGCGCGGTTATCGATCACTGCGGCCATGAAAATACCCGTGTATTCCGCGAAGTAACGGCTCTGGGAGAGGAATTAATTAAACTTGGAAATACTTTCCTGGACAGCCGTATCGATTCAAAGATCGCGTTTTTATACGACTGGGATAACTGGTGGGCGACAGCGCTGTCTTCAGGCCCCACAACCGGGATAAATTATCCTGAAGAAATATTCCGTTTTTATGATTCTGCGGCGGGTCAGAATTTCAGCGCGGATATTATTGATGTTGACGCTCCCCTGGATAATTATAAAATACTCTACGCTCCTGTGCTTTACATGATCAAACCCGGCTTTGCGGACAAGCTTGATAAATTTGTGCGTAACGGCGGCGTTCTTGTTACTACTTTCTTCTCCGGCATGACGGACGAAAATGATCTTGTGACGATGACTGGCTACCCTGGCGAACTTCGCCGGCTTTGCGGCCTGTGGGTAGAAGAAACAGACGCGCTTTTGCCGGACAGGACAAACGGTTTTGCGGTTCAGGACGGGCCATGGGATAAAATCGCCGGAACATGGAAAGCCGAAATGTTATGTGATATTATCCACTGCGAAGGAGCTTTGGCTGTCGCGCTGTATGAAAGCGATTTCTACGCCGGAACGCCCGCCTTATGCCGCAATGATTACGGCAAAGGCCGTGTCTGGTATTTCGGCGCAAAACTGCGCTCTGATTTTTTATACCGTTTTTCCGCGATGATTTGCGAAGAAAACGGGATTGAGCCTGTGTTACGCGCAAAGGAAGGAATAGAAGCAGCTCGCCGCGTTAAGGGAGAAAAAGAATACATTTTTATTTTAAATCACAATACCGCAGAGAGTGAAATTTCCATTCCTTATGCCTGCCGTGACCTTATAACCAATAAAATATTTTCACCTGAAGAATGTTATATGCTACCGGCGGCTTCTGTTTTGATTCTGGAAAAATAATGGCTTTGTTCCGGAACTTCCGTTTCTGAACAGTATTATGGACACGCGCTAATTTAATATTAACCCTGTTTGCGGATAACAGCATTATTTTCTTATCGCATTTTCTGAATTTATTCTTATAAAACGTAATTTATTTCCTTGTTGATCAATATCTATTCTTTTTATATTTAAGTATCGCGATAAAAATTTTTCTCGTACCATAGCGATGGTAAATACTTCAGGAGGAATCCCATGAGTCTTAGGATAAAACTAACTTCAATCATTTTTATTATGATATTGGCGGTTATTGTAATTTTGTCGGTTTTTACGCTTACGCGATCAAGTAGTTTACAGACTGAGACGACGTTTCAGTTCGCGGCGGAGATGGCAAAAGCCAATTCCATTGAAATTCAGCGGCGCATAGAAACGTATGTCAACTACGGAAAAATATTGGCGCTTATATTAAGCGATTATGAAAACACTGCGGAGAATACGCGCCGTGAAAGTTATAATGATTTTTTACGCAGCACAGTTCAGCAAAATACGCTCATTATGGGTATCTGGACAGCATGGCTGCCGGATACAATAGACAGGCGGGATGCACAGCTGGGACAGTATTATTCATTTTATTCACGCAGAAGAACAGGTTTGGTGGAATATGTAGAAGAAGGTTATGAAGGTTGGAAGGATTTTTTGGCGAACATGACAAATAACCCGGAGATCGCTTCTCCTGTCTGGAGGGATATTTATAATTACGGAAATGTTCCTGTAATCGCGGTTATGTACCCCATTAAAAATTCAAACGGCAAACCTATAGGGCTTTTGGGCATTAATTATGTCAGCGATTTACAGGAAATAGTTAATGAGATTGTCAAGGAATTGTACAACGGCAGGGGAGTCGCCGCGGTTTACGCCAATGACGGATTAATAGCCGCGCATTACGATGAAAGCAGAATTAAAGACTATATCAGCATAAACCCGTCAGAAAGAGATCTGCTTGGAAACGAACAGAACCGGGTAGTTCAGGCAATTAAAAACGGGACATCAGTAATTTTGACGCGGTACTCATCGTACATGGGAACGAATCTGCATGTGATCTTTCAGCCTGTCAGGGTTAACGGCATGGACACGCCGTGGAGTCTCATGCTTGGCATTCCCTTAAATGAAATGAACAGACCTATCCGCGAGATGACAACATTCGCCATTATTTTCGCGGTGATAATACTTGTGGTAGCTTCCGTTATAATATTCTTTGTTGTGCATAATGTCGTAAGACCGATAATCGGCGTAACCCATACGCTCAAGGATATATCAGAAGGAGAAGGCGATTTAACCAGAAGGATTGACAATAACTCAAGAGATGAAGTAGGTGATCTTGCGCGTTACTTTAACAATACTCTGGAAAAAATTAAAAACCTTGTTGTCAGTATCAAGACAGAAGCCTTAAAGTTATCCGGCATCGGCCATGATCTTGCAAGTAACATGAATGAAACGGCGGCCGCCGTGAATCAGATTACAGCTAACATTCAGAGCATTAAAGCGCGGGTAATAAACCAGAGCGCCGGCGTTACCGAAACAAACGCTACAATGGAACAGGTAACTGCGAATATTCATAAACTGAACAACCATGTCGAAGAACAAAGTATCTATATATCGCAGGCATCGGCGGCCATAGAACAGATGGTTGCGAATGTGCAGTCGGTTACATACACTCTTGTAAAGAATTCATCAAATGTTAAAACATTACGCGACGCTTCGGAAGCGGGAAGAACAGGTTTACATGATGTAGCGTCTGACATTCAGGAAATCGCCCGTGAATCGGAAGGGCTGCTTGAAATTAATTCCGTTATGGAAAACATCGCGGGTCAGACCAACCTCCTGTCGATGAACGCGGCGATAGAAGCCGCCCACGCGGGAGACGCAGGTAAAGGTTTCGCAGTTGTTGCAGGCGAGATCCGCAAGCTCGCGGAGAGTTCCAGCGAACAATCCAAAACCATCAGTATAGTGCTGAAAAAAATCAAGTCTTCAATAGACAAAATTACTGTCTCAACTGAAAATGTCATGAATAGATTTGAAGCGATTGATTCGAGCGTTAAAACCGTAGCGGAACAGGAAGACAGTATCCGCAGCGCGATGGAAGAGCAGGGGGAAGGAAGCAAGCAGGTACTCGATGGCATCGGTAAGGTTAATGAGATTACACGCCATGTAAAAGGCGGTTCAAAAGAAATGCTGCAGGGAGCGAAAGAAGTAATACAGGAAAGCTCAAACCTGGAAATAATCACCCAGGAAATTACTTTAGGCATGAATGAAATGGCCTCAGGCGCTAATCAGATAAACTACGCGATAAATCATGTCAGTGAAATTTCCGCCATGAACCGCGAAGGCATTGACGCGCTCATTAAAGAGGTTTCCAGGTTTAAGGTTGAATGATTTCGCTGTTAAAGCTAAAAAACTTTTTAATTTCCGCGGAGGCTCATTTGTAAGGAAATAAATTATATCGTCTGGTTTAATGCCATTCAGTTGAAAGTTTTATTTTTACTGCCGCCAGTGCAGCGCGGTATTAAACCAGGCTCACGAATAATAAAATTGACGAATCCCGCAAACTGGAATATAATATTCCTGGTATCTGCGGAATATGCGTTAAAATACTGGAATTATTATTAATATATTAAGTTAAGGTACTGATGAAAACTATATTTATTGTTGATGACAGCGATACAAATTTATCCATGGCCGAGTCCGCGCTTGATGATCACTACCGTGTAATGACCATGCCGTCCGCTTCTACCATGTTCAGGCTTTTGAATAAAGTCTCCCCCGATTTGATTTTACTGGATATTGAAATGCCTGAAATGGACGGATTTGAAGCGCTGAGTATTTTAAAGTCCAGGGAAAAATGGTCTGATATACCCGTAATGTTTTTGACAGGCCGCACCGATGAGGAAGTGGAAGTCCGCGGCTTTGAGATGGGCGCGATTGATTTTGTTACGAAACCGTTTTCCGGACCTGTTCTTCTTAACAGGATAAAAACTCATCTGGATATTGACGAGATAATCCGCGAGCGGACAGCGCAGCTTCACCGGCTGCAGAACAGTATTGTATCTGTTCTCGCGGACATGGTAGAAAACCGCGATAAGGGAACAGGCGGGCATATTGAACGCACTTCAATATATATAAAAATTCTGATAAGCGGAATGAAGGATCGCGGAATATATGTCAATGAAATCCGCGATTGGGATGTGGAGAAAATTGTTTCATCCGCGCGTATGCACGATCTTGGCAAGATATCAATAACTGATATCATTGTTAATAAACCTGACAGGCTTACAGACGCAGAATACGAGGTGATGAAAACCCACGCGCAGGAAGGGGAAAGGATAATTGATGAAATTATCGCCCGCACCGGCGAAGGAGAATTTTTGCGTAACGCCAGATTGTTCGCGGGCTGTCATCATGAGCGCTGGGACGGGAAAGGATACCCGCACGGACTAAAGGGAGAAGAAATCCCTTTACAGGGGCGCATTATGGCAATCGCCGATGTGTATGACGCGCTTGTTTCAGACAGACCGTACAAGAAACCGTTTGCGCATGAAGACGCTGTTAAAACCATCATGGAAAACGCCGGCACACAGTATGATCCAAGAATTGCGCAGGTTTTCTATGAAGTCAGGGATTTATTTAAGGCCGTAAAGGCAGGCGATTGATGCGTTCCATAATGCGGATAACACAGGAATTTCTGGTCAAGTACGGTCAGGTTTTTTTGGTGTTAATCGCATTCGCGCTGATGGTAATATCAAGTTATATTTTTATCAGCAATACGGAACGCGATCATCTACGCAGATACGCGAATAACGCCATATCATATACAGAAGTTAACATTAAATCCGATTTACTTGAACCTGAAACGCTGCTGGGAAGCATTTCCGAAACAATCCGCGATATGATATTGAACGGACTTTCAGAAAAAGATGTGCATGAGTATCTCACTTTCATCACCGATTTTTTGCATTCAGGCGTCAATGAGCGGATGATTGGAACTACCGGATTTTTCGGTTTATTCCCTGTTTATGATGATGTTTTTCTGACAGGCAACAGGGACTGGATTGCGCCGTATGATTATGATCCGGCAAGCCGTCTTTGGTATTCGGCGGCTGTTTACGCCGCGGGCGATATAGGAATTACTCAGCCTTATGTTAACATATTTACAAACGAAATCTCCATAACATTTTCACGCCTTCTTCAGGACGGCGAAGGCAAACCGCTTGCAGTTATCGGCCTTGATGTGCTGATCGACAGAATCAGGGAACATGTTGTTAGTACGCAATTTGTCAAAGACGGTTACGGATTTTTGCTGAGTCAGAATCTGACAATAATCGCGCATCCTGAACCTTCGATGATTGGAATGCCAATCGGCGAGGTTGTGAGCGGGATCAGTAAATTTACCGAAGAGATCAGGCTTAAAGGCGTACTCTCGGAAATTACAACTACCGATTACCGCGGCACCGAATCCATTGTTTTTGTTCATAGGCTGGAAAACGGCTGGTACATGGGAGTTGTTACGCCCGGAAATTATTATTTTCACAGCACAAGGGATCTTGCCGCAATTCTTTCGGTACTGGGCGCGTTTTTCGCGGCTCTGCTTATATGGATTCTGATGCGTATTTCCATTGAAAAAGCCAAGGCGGATGAGCGTACTCAGATTATGATTAATGCCACTCCCTTCGCCGTTAACTTCTGGAATAAGGATTTTAATGTTATAGACTGCAATCAGAAAGCCATTGAGATGTTTGGATTGCCCGGCAAACAGGAATATATTCAGAGGTTTAAGGAACTTGTGCCTGAGTATCAGCCTGACGGAAGCTGGTCAAATGATATTATAGCCGAATATACCAGTAATGTTATGAATAAAGGTTTTGCCCGGCTTGAATGGACGCAGCAGAAACCTAACGGGGAACCTGTGCCGTGCGAAGTGACCCTGAACCGCGTTAAGTACAAGGATGAATACATAATTGTAGGATACACGCGCGACATGCGCGAACAAAATAAAATGTTAAAGGAAATCGCGCAAAGAACGCAGCTGCTTAACACTGTGAACAGCGCCGCGACACTGCTTTTATCAAGCAAAAGCGCAGATTCCTTTGAAACACTGATATTAAAAAGTTTTGAACTTTTGGGAACCTGCCTGAATATCGATCGCGTCCAGATTTGGTGCAATGAAACAATCGAAAACGAAACATGTTTTGTTTTAAGATACCAGTGGCTCAGCAGATACGGCAGGGAATGCAGGCCTGTGCCGGCCGGATTGCATTTTCCCAACACATTAAAAGATGAATGGAACAAATTATTTTTACAGGGTGAATTTATAAACGCGCCTGTTTCCCAACTGTCGCAGGAAGCCAGGAATTTTTTTGGCTACTACGAGTTAAAATCAATTGTTATTATCCCGATGTTTCTGGATGATTATTTCTGGGGACTTTTCAGTATTTCCGACTGCCGTCTTGAGCATACTTTTTCCAATGATGAAATCAGCATACTTACTTCCGCGGGGTTAATGATAAGCAGCGCCATTAACCGCAACATTCAGATTCTGGAAACGCGCGATGCGGAAGAACGCACGCAGATAATGATTGACGCCGCGCCCCTTTGCGCCATCTTCTGGGATAAAAATTTAAAACTGATTGACTGTAATCAGGAAGCGGTAAAAATGTTTGACCTGTCAAACAAACAGGAGTTCATTGACAAATTTAATTTTCTGTCGCCTGAGTATCAGCCTGATGGAATGCTGTCGTCAGAAAAAGGATCGCTGCTTGTCAGGAAAGCCCTGGATGAGGGTTATAGCCGTTTTGAATGGATGCACCAGAAATCAGACGGGGAATCCATACCGGCGGACATTATCTGTATACGCGTCAGACACAAGGATGAATATACGGTTACAGAGTACATCAGGGATTTAAGAGAGCAAAAGGCAATGATATCTGAAATGCGGAAAGCCGAAGTTGCCGAAGAGAGCAGCAAAGCGAAGAGCAACTTTCTTGCCAGAATGAGCCATGAAATTCGGACGCCCATGAACGCAATTCTTGGTATTGCCGAAATTCAGCTTCAGAATGAATCGCTTGCGCAAAGCTCGAAAGACGCGATGGAAAGAATCTACAGCTCAGGCGATTTATTGCTTGGAATTATTAACGACATACTGGATCTTTCAAAAATTGAAGCTGGAAAACTGGAACTTTTACTGGATCAATACGACATCGCGAGTTTAATTCATGATACGGTTCAGCTTAATATTATGCGCTACGAAAGCAAACCGGTTGAATTTTCATTGCATGTGGATGAAAATCTGCCTGTATTGCTGGTTGGCGATGAACTTCGCATCAAGCAAATTTTAAACAATGTACTTTCCAACGCGTTCAAATATACCGAAGAAGGCACTGTTAATCTGACAGTTTCTGTCGAGCAGATTGACGGGGATGAAAATTCCAATATTGCGCTTACTTTCCTTATCAGTGATTCCGGGCAGGGTATGACGCCGGAACAGGTTGAAAAATTGGGCAGTGAATACGCGCGCTTTAACATGGAAGCAAACCGTAAAACCCAGGGAACAGGCCTTGGCATGAACATTACAATGAGTTTGATTCAGCTTATGAACGGCAATATATCCATACAAAGCACGCCCGGTCTTGGATCATCATTTAAAATTCAACTGCCTCAGCAATTTACAACTGTCGGCACTATTGGCAAAGAACTGGCGGATAATCTTATGCTGCTTAACTTTAACAATGTTTCCAAAATCAGAACTGTACAGTTAAAGCGGGAGTTCATGCCGTACGGCCGTGTTCTGGTTGTAGATGATGTTGAAACAAATTTATATGTCGCAAGAGGACTTCTGGCTCCTTACGGATTGTCAATGGATACCGCCCTGAGCGGCTTTGACGCAATTGAAAAAATCAGGGAAGGCAGCCATTACGACATTATTTTCATGGATCACATGATGCCCAGAATGGACGGCATTGAAACAACAAAAATAATCCGCGAAATGGGTTACACTCATCCGATTGTCGCGTTAACAGCCAATGCGCTCGCCGGTCAGGCGGAGATGTTTATCAAAAGCGGTTTTGATGATTTTATTTCCAAACCCATAGACAGCCGCCAGTTGAATTCCATTCTTAATAAATTGATCCGCGATAAACAATCATCCAAAATAATTGAAGAGGCGCGCGGACAAAAAAACAATTTGTATACCGCAGAACAATCCGGATCCGTCAATTCACAGCTGGCGGAAGTTTTTATCCGCGACGCGAAAAAAGCCTCGGCGATTCTGGAAGCGGTATGTGTCAACAAGTGCCGCAGAAACGATGATTTGGCCCTGTTTATCGTCAACATCCACGCGATGAAAAGCGCTCTGGCGAATATCGGCGAAAGCGATCTTTCTTCTCTGGCTGCAAAACTTGAACAGGCGGGCAGGGATCAGGATAAAGAATTGATTTTCAGCGAGCTTCCGTCATTCATTGAACAGTTGTCCGGCGTAATTCATAAATTTGAAGGGATCGTCAATTCCGCTGAATCAGCGCAGGAAGCAGAGGGAAACAGCCCGTATTTAAAGGAAAAACTGCTTGCCATTCAGGGCGCGTGTGCCGCGTATAACAAAAAAGCCGCCAGGGAAGCGCTGACAGAATTAAAGCAAAAAACATGGATACCCGCAGCCAGGGAACTCCTGAGCGCAATCGCCGAATATCTGCTTCACAGCGAATTTGACGAAATTGCAAAAGCAATTGATGATTATATAAAAAATTTTTAGGAAGCGCCCGCTTTAAAAACAGCCAGTATATATTTATCCATTAAAATTTTTTCCATTACTGCGACAGGCGAGCGCAGCAATAAGTCATATTCCGCCGTCAGAGCAAGACATGCCTCTACGCTTTGCGTTTTGTAGCGGCGGGCGGCTTCGACATAATCGCTTTTAACTTTTGGCGAAGACAGTCCGATTTTCGCAAGTTCAGGATAACCTGGCTCTCCTTTTTCAAGCAGCGCGATATAGTCGCCCAGTTTCCTGAAACACCATGCAAGCCCCGCGAGGATACCTGGAGCGCTTTCTTTTGCCGCCAGCATTACAGACAGGGACTCAAGCGCTTTGCAAAGATCGCCTGATGCGATGCGGGAAAACAGCGTAAAGGCCGATTCTTCCCTGTTATGTGAAAGCCATTTTTCTATGTCTTCAGTTTTTACAGGACGGTTTTTTGATCCTGTTTGATGGCCGTTTTCCTGCGGGAGGTTTTCACTGCGGCGCAGGAACTGAACAAGACGCGAGCATTCCCTCCTTAAGGCTTCTGTATTATTTTCTACCATTTCCAGAATTGTGGAGGTACAGTCCCTGTCAATAATAAAACCTTCGCGCCTGAAAAACTCCCGCAGCCATTCATTTTTTTCCCTTTCAAACAATTCGTAGAAAACCTGCCGGCTGGCTTTTGGGACCGCGTTGTCAAGAGCGGCTGCGAGTTTTAGTTCATCCGAGAGCAGGATTAAAACAGCGTTATCTGAATTTTTTGTGTTATTGATGCATGAAACAAGCAGATCTATTTCGTCCTTTTTTTTGATTAAATCCGCGTTCTTTACGATAACGATCTGCGCGTCAGCGAACAGATTACGGTTTTGCATTGCGTCCGCGATTGCCCCTGAGTTTGTCTCTCCCGCGTAGAAAACAATTTCATCAGCGCCTGGAAATTTTTCTTTTATATTATTGACGGCATCCTGTTTTTTTCCCAGTTCGGGGCCAAGGAAAATATACGCGCTCATAATTTTTTCAGTAACTGCGCAAAATAATAAACAGCCGCCCGACTACTTTTACATCCTGGCCGTAAATGGGCTCATAAGCCGGATTTTCCGCTTTTAACATTATTTTTGAATTTTCTTTGATAAAACGCTTCAGCGTGACAGCTTCGTCCACAACCGCGACGGCGATTTCACCGCTGCGCACCGTGCTTTGCTTTTCAATAATCGCCGTGTCGCCTTCCAGTATGCCTGCGCCTGACATTGAATCGCCGACAACTTTCAGCGCGAAGTACTTTTTGTTTTTTTTCAGAAGGGAACGGTGCATAACAATTGTTCTGTCAAAATTTTCTTCCGCAAGAAGCGGAATACCGGCTGCGACTCTGCCCAGAAGGGGAATCTCCGCTAAATCAGAATTTTCATCGCGTTCCACACGCGTAAGTTCCATTGTCCGCGGGCATTTCCCATTCTGTTTAATATAACCCTTTTTCTTTACGGCTGTTATGTGATCATGCGCTCCCTTGACTGATATGGAAAAATTTTCCGCTACTTCCCTGATGGTCGGAGGATACGAATGTTTCCTGATGTATGCGGCTATAAAGGTGAGTACTTCATTCTGGCGTTTTGTTAATTCCTTCATATTATCCTCTGTCTCATCCGGGTATCGAATAACCCTATTCTTCTTTTACATTTGCAGTTGATATGCTGTGTTTTCTGAGTTTGGCGTGAAGGTTACTTGGATAAATGCCGATTGCTTCCGCCGTTCTTGTTATTATACCACCATTTTTTGAAAGTTGGAACTCCAGATAAAATTTTTCAAAATTTTCCTTTGCTTCATTGTAATTTTTTTCCAGAATGCCTTCAGGCAGACCTGTCTGCGATCCTGCCAGAGATGCGTCATTGGAAGATGTTTTTCTTTTGCTTTTTTTATTGTTGTTCAGCAGTTTTTGCAGTTCGGATCCTGTAATGTAATCACCCTGGTGCATTACGGCGATCCTCTCCGCCAGATTTTTCAGCTCCCTTACATTTCCCGGCCAGTCATGGGAAGCAAGAAGTTCCTGAGCGTCGGTTTCCAGTATTAAATTCTTATTAAGCGTATTCAGGAAATTGTGCAGCAGCATAATTATATCTTCAGATCGTTCCCGCAGCGGCGGGGCATGAATGGGGATAACATTCAATCTGAAAAAAAGATCCCGCCTGAAGCGGCCTTCTTCGCAGGCTTTTTCCAGATCCTGATTGGTCGCGGCTATTATGCGCACATCGGTCTCAATTGTTTTTTCACTGCCAAGACGTTCGATTTTCTGTTCCTGAATAACGCGCAGCACTTTAGCCTGCGCTGAAAGGCTCATGTCGCCTATCTCATCAAGGAAGAGAGTTCCTCCGTGCGCCAGTTCAAACCGCCCCTTGCGTGTAGATACCGCGTCTGTAAATGCGCCTCTTTCATGGCCGAATAGTTCGCTTTCTATCAGCGTTTCCGGTATCGCCGCGCAGTTAACGTCTATAAACGGACTGTTTGCGCGAGATGAACATTGATGAATCGCTCTTGCGATAACTTCTTTTCCCGCGCCGTTTTCGCCGGTTATTAAAATACGGGCATCGCTTTCGGCTGCCTGTTTTACGGTTTCCCTGATATTTCTGATAATGGCGCTTGTTCCGATTATGTCCTCGCTTGCAATCCGGCTTATCTTTTTTAGATTATTGTTTTCTTCACGGAGTTTTTTTATTGCAAGCGCGTTCCTGCATACTGTAAGAACCTTCTCCAGAGAAAGCGGTTTTTCAAGGAAATCAAAGACTCCCAATTTTACAGCGCGGACCGCCATGTCGATATTTGCATGGCCCGAAATCATGATTATTTCTGTCATCGGCCATTCTTTCCGTATTCTTTCCAGCGCTTCAATGCCGCCCAGTTTCGGAAGCAGTACATCAAGAAAAATTAAATCAATTGGTTCGCGTTTTAATATTTCAATGCCGGACAGCGCGTCTTCGCAGGTAAAAACCCTGAATTTTTCATCTTCAAGAATTGACGCGAGTGTTTTTCTGATTCCTGGCTCATCATCTATAATTAAAATTTTTGACATTATTAACTCTCCGCGAGAGAACCTTCATCAGGCGGACTTTCGGTACGATGGCTGACCGCAGATTGTTCTGCAGGTAAATCTATATAAAATGTTGATCCCATGTTTTCCGCCGAATCAAACCAGATAGAACCGCCGTGATCGTTTACAATTCTTTCAACGATTGGAAGCCCAAGACCTGTGCCGGATTCTTTTGTAGTGAAATACGGAGTAAAGACGAGTTGACCTTCCTGTTTGCCAATACCAATGCCTGAATCTTTAACGCTTATCCTACAATAACAAACTTCCCTTTTTTTGACAAGGTCTGTTCGTATTTCTATTATGCCTTTTCCGCTCATGGCGTCAATCGCATTGATAAAAAGATTTGTCAGTATTTGCGACAGGCGGTGTTTATCAATTTTTATTTGTATATCCGTTTTCGCGTACTCTGTGTTGAATTCCACGCGCGGATATGTGTTTGAATATGTGCTGATTACTTCCTCAATGCAGGCATTAAGGCTGGTCCATGACTGCGACGGTTCCATCGGTTTTGACAATGTTCTGAATTCGTTTAACAGGGCGGAAAGCCCTTCTGTTTCCTGAATTATCGCCATCATGGAATTTTCAAGAATATCGCTGATGTTCCCGGGGTCATTGCGCCACCTGCGCAGCACACGTTCCGCGGAAAGTTTTATCGGCGTTAGCGGATTTTTTATCTCATGCGCGAGCTGCTGCGCCATATTCTGCCAGATTGAAATTGTTTCATGTTTTACCAAAGCGGCGCGGGATTTTTCCAGGTCCTGCACCATGGCGTTAAACGAACGGATTAAAAGACCAAGCTCGTCATTGCGCCGGGAGAGTATCTGGATTGAAAAATCCCCGTCCGCGACGCGCCGTGTCGCCTCTGTTAAATCCACAATCGGGTGAGTTATGCGCCGCGTAAATGAAATGGCGACAATTACTGTCATAAGCAGCGTGGGAAGAAAAAATACCCCGTAATAGTATATGATAAGCGGGCGGATGTTGGCTCTTAATGTATTAATTGTTTCAAAACGTTCCGTCTGATTTTCCAGAGCGTTCCTTCCCGCGTCAAATTCACCGCCAAGGTTATAATTAATTACAATCAGCGTATTTTGCGCCGGTCTTTGCACATAACGGATTGTATCCCTGTCCCTTGGCAGTTCCCTTGTTGTAAATCCGCTTTCCAGCGATGGCGGATAAGCGAGGGAAAACCGCCCGTCGCCTGAGAATGAATTTTCTGTCCAATCACCGTCCGCGCTGCGGAAGACCTGCACGGCGGCAATATCCTGCGGCAGGTTTAATCCTGTATCAGGACGCGTAAAATTGTTTTCTTTCAGGATATTTTCAAAACGTTCCAGATGCAGCGTGTAATTCTCCGCTACAAAACTGTTTGCCGCCCGTGTAGCGGAAGAAGTGTTTATACTCTGCCAGAACCGGACAATTTCATTTAATGCCGCGCTTGTCATAACTATTACCGGCGCTGCCGCGAAAATGACTATTACTATAAAATACGCCAAAAGCCTTGCCTGAAATCTGCTTCCCGGGCGGCTGGATACAATATCCGCGAGAAGGCCGACAAATGAAATCGCGAGGACAACAATTAATACCGATGGAACGGTAAAGAATACAATCAGGCTTAAACGGTCCGGCACTTTTCCTTCATAAAGGGTATCAATAAAAAAATCACGGGAAAAAAGAATGGTAAGAATGCAAAGAAGCGCATAGATAAGTATCATAAACCGCACGCTGATTATTGAATATTCAGGACGGGCTTTGGCTTTTTTCAAAAGCGCTCCTTACTCTTCTTCGAACTTGGACTCAAAAAGTTTTACCAGGGCTTCTACCGCTTCTTTTTCATCCTCTCCCTCGGCGATTAATTTTACTTCCGCTCCGTAACCCGCGCCCAAAGTTATTATACCCATGATTGATTTTGCGTTAATGCGATCCTGGTTTTTTTCAAAATATATCGATGATTTAAAGTTTTTTGTTGTTTGAACAAGTAATGCCGAAGGTCTGGCGTGAATACCCGCCCTGTTTATAACTTTTACTGTTTTTTCTATCATTAATACGTTCCTTAAATAATATCATCGTCTCCAAAGAAGACTGAACGGGTAGAGCCGCTTTCAATCCATCTGAGGATGTTTTTATTAAATTCCTTGGCGGCGTGATACCCCATTGATTTTAACCTTTCATTCATTGCGGCGGTTTCAATAATGATTGGTATATTCCTGCCCGGTTTTACCGGCACTGTTAATCTGGGTATTGTAACTCCTAATAATTCAACAGTAGGATTTTCCATTCCAAGCCTGTCATAATTTTTTGATGAATTCCAATCTTCAAGTTCAACGACAAGCTGGATTTCTTTGCGGTCCCTGATGGCCCTTACCCCGAACAGATGCGTTATATTGATGATGCCCGGTCCGCGGATTTCCATATGATGCCCTATGATTTTATTCGCTCCCGCGCCCATCAGCGTATTTCCGTAAATGCAGTTAAGCTCTACAACATCATCCGCTACCAGCCTGTGGCCCCGGTGAATTAGCTCCAGTGCGGTTTCACTTTTGCCTACGCCCGAATCCCCCTGTAACAGAATACCAAGACCGTATACTTCAACAAGTACGCCATGAACAATCTGACGCGGAGAGAAAACCCGTGAAAGTATCCGCATAATTCTCGCGGTAAAATCTGCGGATCCCAGATCCGTCTGTAAAATGGGGCATTGGGTTTTTTCAGCTACTTCAAAAAAATCTTTATGAGGGTACAAATTATGGGTAAAGATACAGCAGGGCATGGGATAGGCGAACATTTCTTCGATTGTTTTTGTTTCGTTCGCGTTTTCAAGCCGCCTTAAATAGGAAACCTCCCCCCGGCCAAAAAGTTGAATTCTTTGATAGGCGAAATCCTCGAAGAAACCCATAATCGCGCCCATGGGGCGGTTCAGGTCGGGGATGTCAATAACTCTCACAAGACCTTTTCTGCCGCCGATACAGCGAAGATTCAATGAATTGTGTTCCTTGAGATCCAGGTCGATAAGGTCGAGTACTGTAAAAACCCTGTCCGCCATGCCAGTATTTTATAGTATATTTTTAAACCATGCAATCAGGGAATGCCTCCTAAAAATTATTGTATATAAAGATGAAACATAATATAATAACCAGTACAAAGACATGCAGGAGGTGTTATATGAGCGATGATAATAATGTTGTTGTAACTGTATGCGGACGCCATAAAACAATCGAAAAATTCTCTATAAGTATTTTGGCTGATGCTGCCAGTTATTGCGATACAATAAACAGTCTGCATCTGGAAGGTGCATCGTGGATAACCGCCAAAGTTATATGTCCCGGCGCACACTACATTCTTGATAATTTTTTACCTGTAAAATTTGATATAATTTTAAAAATAGATGACCGCTCCATTCAGAAGATAATGCGCGAAGTGGATTCCCAGGAGTTGGCGCTGGCGCTCAAGAGTGAGAGTATGGAAGTACAGAACAAGATATTTAAAAATATGTCCAAACGCGCGGCATGTATGTTAAAAGAAGATATGGAGTATATGGGGCCGGTACGTTTGAAGGACGTTGAAAAGGCGCAGGAGAAAATCATTGCTGTTATACATCATCTGGAAAGTACCGCTGAAATAATAATAGCGGCGGAAGGAGAGTTAATACCATGAATCGCAGCGAATTTATCTGGCAATATCAGGTTTTTTCTAAACAGGCTCTTGCGTTGGCCGATAAGGCACGCAGGGAAGGGTTATTGTCTCTGGAAGACGAACTGGAAACTGATAAAGTTAACGCGAGGGATATATTCCAATACGGAATTAGTCTGGTAATAGATGGAACCGATTCGGAGATTATCAATAAAATACTTTCTAACATTATAGCGCAGGATACCGATGAATATTCGCATCTCATTAAAGTAATCAAAAAAGAAGCGGCGCTTTTGATACAGTCCGGCATAAATTCACGGATAATTGGCATGGTGTTGAATTCCTACACTGATTTGCCGTTATCCGATGATAAAACAGAAGATGAAGATGAAGATGATGTTTTTATTTAGAGTCTGTTTTTTTTCTCCTGTAAAATTGCATTGGTGAAAAATCTGTTAGTCCTGTAATGAACCGTTGTATATTCAGTTTAAAATGTTATTATATAACACAGGAGACTAAAAATGAAATTTACAAACGGATACTGGCTGATAAAAGACGGCATTCAGGCGCACTTCGCAGGCTGCGCCGCTGAGGTTGAGCAGCAGGGAGATGAACTTGTTGTGTACGCGCCTGAAAGACCTGTGCGGCACCGGGGCGATACGCTTAATATGCAGCTTTTAACGGTTCGTTATTCCAGTCCGCTGAAAAACATAATAAAGGTAAGGATTACGCATTTTGAAGGGACTCAGGATAAGGGACCTCATTTCCCGCTGGAGATTGATTCCGATTTTAAACCTGTTATTCGCATAACGGAAAACAAATCTGTTCTGGAAAGCGGCGCTCTTTCAGTATCAGTTGATCGCGGCGATAGATGGAATAATACTTTTTACGGCGAAGAAAAAATACTGACCAAAAATCAGGGCAAATCTCTTGGGTATATGGTAAGTCAGGGATGGGGTCCGCATAAACCTAAAACAGCATATTTAAAAGATGAGCTTTCTCTTTCTGTGGGCGAACTTGTATACGGGCTCGGAGAACGTTTCGGACCGCTTGTAAAAAACGGGCAAACAATCGATATCTGGAACGCGGACGGCGGTACCGCAAGCGAACAGGCATACAAAAATATTCCCTTTTATATGACAAATAAAGGTTACGGAGTATTTATAAATACTCCCGATAAGGTTTCTTTTGAGGTCGGAAGCGAAAAAACTACCCGCGTGCAATTTTGCGTAACGGGTGAAGTTCTGGAGTACTTTATCATTTACGGTCCCTCGCCAAAAACAATTCTGGAGCATTACACCGCGCTTACAGGAAGGCCCGCTCTTCTGCCTGAATGGAGTTACGGTTTGTGGCTTTCAACATCATTTACAACTTCATACGATGAAAAAACAGTTATGAGTTTCATTAATGGAATGGAAGAGAGAAAAATACCTCTGTCTGTTTTTCATTTTGACTGCTTCTGGATGAAAGGTTTTAACTGGTGCGATTTTACATGGGATAAAGAAACATTCCCCGATCCCGCGGGTATGCTGTCGAGAATAAAAGCAAAAGGTTTAAAAATCTGCGTTTGGATCAATCCGTATATCGCGCAGCGTTCTCCGCTTTTTGAAGAAGGGAAGAAAGGCGGATATCTTCTTATGAACCGCGACGGTTCTGTTTATCAAACCGATGACTGGCAGGCGGGATTGTCAATTGTGGATTTTTCCAATCCGCAGGCTGTTAAGTGGTATCAAAACCATCTGGAAAAATTGCTGGATATGGGAGTTGATTGTTTCAAGACTGACTTCGGCGAGAGAATTCCGGAGAATGCAAATTATTTTGACGGCGGTGATTCACATCGTCATCATAATTATTATACATATCTGTACAACAAAGCGGTATTTGAATTGCTGGAAAGAAAACGCGGAAAAGGTGAAGCGTGCCTGTTCGCGAGATCCGCCACATCAGGCAGCCAGCGTTATCCGCTGCACTGGGGCGGCGACTGCGAATCAACTTTTGAAGCGATGGCTGAAACATTAAGAGGCGGACTCTCGCTTGGACTTTCCGGTTTTGGTTTCTGGAGCCATGACATCGGAGGTTTTGAAGGAACACCAAACGCCGCATTGTTTAAGCACTGGCTTGCGTTCGGTTTATTATCATCCCATTCGCGGCTGCATGGCAGCAGTTCTTACCGTGTGCCGTGGAGCGTTGATGAAGAGTCCGCAGATGTTTGCCGTTTCTTCGCAGAACTAAAAAATCGTATAAAACCGTACATCATGAAAGCGGGCATGGAAGCTCATGAAAAAGGCATTCCCGTTCTTCGCGCGATGTTTCTGGAATTCCCGGATGATCCCGCCTGCGCGTATCTTGACCGGCAGTATATGCTGGGAGGGGATCTGTTGGTAGCGCCTGTGTTCAGCGAAGATGAAGTTACATATTATGTTCCTGAAGGAGAATGGAAAAACCTTCTGACTGATGAAACTGTCAAGGGCGGCCGGTGGATTACGGAAAAATGCGGTTTTTTCAGTATGCCCCTTTTGGTAAGACCCGGCGCGAAGATTTAAATTATCATGACATCTGACAGAATTTTTTTTAACTCACCCGCCGAAAAATGGGAAGAAGCTTTGCCTCTTGGAAACGGCAGGTTAAGCGCAATGATCTTCGGATCGCCTTACAGGGAGAAGATACAGTTAAACGAGGATTCAATCTGGTCGGGGCAGTACAGGGATCGTAACAATCCCAGTGCGCTCGGCGCTTTGCCCAAAGTAAGAATGCTGTTGGACGAAGGCCGCGCCGCAGAAGCTGAAGAACTCTGCCTTGAAACTTTTTCCGGCATTCCGGCGACTCAGTGCGTTTATCAGAGTGCGGGTGAACTGTTAATTGATTTTTCTCCTGAAGGAATGTTTGGTCACCGGTTTTCAGGAACCAGAGCAGGCCCGCTATTTAAAGATGTCTCTTCATCAGGCATGATTGGCTGTGATACAGGGGTGCGAAATTACCGCCGCGAACTGGATTTATCGCGCGCTTTACACACCATTTCTTTTGAACATGAAGGCGCATTATTCACAAGGGAATGTTTTATCTCCGTTTCTGAAGATTTGCTGGCGCTGCGTTTCACGGCAGTCAACGCTGACCAGAAACCTGAACAAGGAAAAATTTCTTTTCGCGCTTCACTTGATCGCGGTGTTTTTCTGGATCGCAGGGGAAATACAGAAGATTGCGCTTTTATCACAAGGGACAGCGGCATTCCTTTTTGCGCCATGATAAAAGTCATTCAAAAGGGCGGCACGCGGCGGGGCTGCGGCGGTTTTATTACCGTGGAGAAAGCGGATGAAGCCCTGTTGTTAGCTGACATTCGCACAGGTTTTCGCGAGACGGATTATTTTAAGGCCTGCATGAAAAGTATCGCCGGTGTTGCAGATAATACCGTCTTTGGTATTCCTTGTCCTGAGAGCGTTACGCGGATATGGGAACAGTTACTGGCCCGGCACATTGACAAACACGCCGGTTTGTATAACCGCATGACGCTCGATATAAAAAATAACGGTGAAGATGTTATGCGCTATTTTAATTTCTGCCGTTATCTGCTAATGGCGTGCAGTTCTCCTTCATACGAAGGAGAGCCTTCGCCGGATCATCAAAATTTCGGAGCCAGACGGTCCCTGCCTGCGAACCTGCAGGGTATATGGAACCCGTATTTTGATCCTCCCTGGGGCAGTGATTATACCATCAATATTAATACGCAGATGAACTACTGGCCTGCGGGCATGTGCAATCTGTTGGAAACTGAACAGCCCCTGTTTGACCTGACAGAACGGATGTATCCTAACGGGAAAGTTACAGCCGAAGTCATGTACGGCTGCCGCGGTTTTACCGCTCACCACAACACGGATGTTTGGGGGGACGCTTCTCCGCGCGATTACTGGATACCGGCTTCATACTGGACATTGGGCGCCGCATGGCTTTGTATTCACATCTGGGAACATTATGAGTACACGCAGGATAAAAATTTTCTTAATAAATATTTTTATTTATTAAGGGAAGCCTGTGTCTTTTTTGTTGATTTTTTAGTTCCAGGTAAAATTAAAAATGAAAACGGCGAACCTTACCTGATTGTCTCTCCTTCTTCATCGCCTGAGAACAGTTTCATAATTAATAATGAAACTGTCAGTCTTTGCGCGGGCTGCGAAATGGACAACCAAATTCTGCGCAAACTTTTCCAGTCCGCTGTCCGCGCGGCGGAGATTTTAAACATTCAGGATACTGACACTAAACAGTTCGCTTCTGTTCTGGAGCGTATACCATCTCCCGCCATTCACAGTAACGGTACAATCCGCGAATGGAACGAAGAATACGAAGAAGCTGAGCCGGGACACCGTCACTTTTCACATCTGTGGGCGCTCTGGCCCGGAGACAGTATTACGTTAGATGAAACCCCGCAACTGGCTGAAGCCGCGCGAAAAACAATAGACCGACGCCTGTCATTTAACGGCGCACACACAGGCTGGAGCCTCGCATGGCTCATTAATTTTTACGCCCGCCTTAAAAACGGAGAAGCGGCGCGAAAAAGCCTCAGCACCCTGCTGGGTGAATATACTCTTCCAAATCTATTTAACAACGGCCCTCCGTTCCAGATAGACGGAAATTTCGGCGCGCTTTCAGGCATCACCCAAATGCTGCTTCAAAGCCGGATACGATACAATGAAAACTCCTTCCATGTAATAATCGATCTTCTCCCCGCCCTTCCGCGCGAATGGCAAAGCGGCAGCATTAAAGGAGTACGCTCAAAAGGTAACCTGGAACTGGAATTTGTGTGGCAAAACGGAAAGATCAAATCACTGACAATCATAAATAAAAACAAAAATGAAATTTCAATCTTACTGCTGGAACCTAATCATGAACATAAGTTACTTCTGAAACCTGAAGAAAATATAAAAATTATATGAAGCTATTCCAAAAACGCGAACCTGCGGTTCGAAAGATTTGGAACATCCTCAGTTTACAATTTTTTTGATTTGTTGAAATTTGAAATTCATACCTAATAATGTACTTGAGGGGTGGCAGCGGCAAAAGTGCCGTGCATGCACGTTACTTTTGGCCGCTGACAGGCCCCCAAATAAATTTTTTAGGCATGCATTTCTTATTGGATCAGTTACCCCACAGCCTTACCTTGTCTCTGACAAGCTGCGTCATTGCCGAGTGCGCGTTTTCTACGCCCATGCGGCGCAGTTGGGTGAGCATTCTGTCCCACGCGCCGTCAAAGTCCGCAGGACGTCCAAGCACCATGTTGGATAACGCGGTCTTTACATAGTCATCCGCTTCGGAAATGAGCGAGTTCAGTTCTGGCGGCAGCGCGTACTGCCAGGCCTGGCCATGGCGCGTAACGCCAAGTGATTCTGTCGGCGGGAAAAGATCAGTCCACATTTCGGCTCCGTAAGCCGCCAATGTTTCCACCTCAACATCGAGATATCTTTCCCTGATGGTTTCCGGGCTGTCCCTGGTTATAAAGTTGTTTGTCGAATCAATAAAGCCGCGGCCGTACATCGGGAATGGATGCTGATAAATGCCGACGCCTGTTCTTCTGCCCCAGTTGGGATCTGATACGGAAGCGTTTCTTTCAGATTCAATCATTACGCGTTTTCCGTTAACAATATTGTAATTGGTGCCTTGAATTCCCCAGTTAATAAGTACCTGCGCTTCTTCGGACGCCATCCAGTCAAGGAATTCAAACGCTCTTTCCGGGTCTTTGCAGGATGTAGTGATCGCTACCCCCCAGCCTCCGCTGAATCCTGGATCCATAAGGGATGCGGCCTGATAATTCTCATTAAGCGTTATGGGAAGATATGCGAATGTTCTTTCCTGCATACCGTCGCCGACAAGAGACTGCCTGGATTCTTCATAACCCCAGAGCGGATACGCGATGCCAAGGACTCTGCCTGACGCGATTTTTGCTCTCCATTCATCCTCTGTCTGTGTGAACGATTCAGGGTCCAGAATCCCTTCCGCGTTTATGCGGTTCAGCCATTTGTAATATTCTTTTGCCTGTGGATGGAAGAACTTGTAATAGGCTTCCAATGTATTCTGATCTACGATCCATTGACCGTCATCAGGATATCCAAGAAGGAAACATGAAGGATTGGAAAGGTCGATATACCACTGCCATGTGTCAATCAACAGGGAGAAACCGATTGTCCTGCGCCCATTTATGGTTGGATTCCTCTGCAAATAAGTTCTGATCGCGTTCTCATAATCCTGCAGGGTCTTCATTCTGGGATAGCCAAGTTCCTTTAAAACAGCGTGTTGAATCTGCATGATTCCGTCTGTAGACCACATGCCATTATGCACTGCATAGGTTCCAACATTGTAAATCCGGGGATCCTCAGTAGTATTTTTCAACCTGCCCAGCATATTACCGTATAACTTTTTCAGGTTGCTGCCCTTTCTTTCAATCAGATCATCCAGCGGAATTACCATACCTGCGTCAATGAGCATGGTGAGATCGCCTTTCGCGAAAATCAAATCCGGAAGTTCTCCTGAAGCAATCATGAGACCCACTACTTCCTGATAATTGCCGCCTACAGGGCGATCAATGTTCAGGGTTACACCGGTTTGCCTGGTGATTTCCCTCGCTACAGGATCGTTAAACGGCAGGTCTTCTGTCGCATCCGCGTTAAAGAATGTAAATGTAATCGGGGTTTTTCCGCCCGAGGTTGAAGCGGCGGCGCCGCTTGCTTTTTTACATCCTGTTACAATGAGCAATGTAATGACAATTGCCATAACCGCCCAAAACACAGCAAGTTTTTTCATTTTTCATCTCCTTAAATTTATTTTAACTTTTAATAAATTAAAAGTTAATTACTCTTTTACCGCTCCAAGCGTAATGCCTGAAACGAAATACTTCTGTAAAAACGGATATACCAGCAAAATTGGAACTGTCGCGATAACGGTAATTGCCATTTTTATGGCCTCAGGACTCCGTCTTGCCGTGCGCAAATTCTGCGAGTAAATATCCGCTGCGTTTCCGACCGACTGAGCGCTGTCCAGAACCTTCATCAGTTCATACTGAAGGGTGGAAAGCTGAGTATTGCCGCGCGCGTATATATAAGTGTCAAACCAGCTGTTCCACTGACCAACCGCGATAAATAAAGCAATCGTCGCCAGAACAGGTTTACAGAGCGGAAGGATCACTGCGAAAAAAATTGTGACATCATTCGCTCCGTCAATTTTCGCGGACTCCTGCAATGACAGGGGAAGCGTATCCATAAACGCGCGGATCACAATAACATTAAAAGCGTTAATCAGGCCGGGAAGCAGATAAACCCAGAAAGTATTGATAAGGCCAAGACTTCTGATAAGCAGAAAATCAGGAATTAAACCGCCTGATACATACATGGTAATAACAAGGAAGATTGTAAAACTCTTTCTGAAAATAAAATCCCTGCGGCTAAGCACAAACGCGAACATGGCGCAGCAAAGCACGCCGCTTGCCGCGCCTATTACAGTGCGCAATACGGAATTGCGGAAAGCAACCGGTAAATTGCTTCCCGCCTCAAAAAGACCGATATAATTCTGCAATGTGGGAACGCGCGGCCAGATATGAACGCCGCCTTTTACAGTATCTATCGGATCGTTTAATGATTTGGCAGCTACATTTAAAAAAGGATAAAGCGTTATTATAATCACTATTATCATAAAGACCAGAATAATGACATCAATATAATTTTTTTTATAAATGGACGCCACAATTTCTCCTTTAAAATAATCTTCCTGTGCCGGATCTTTTGGCCAAATAGTTGGCCAGGAAAAGCATTATAATGCTAATCACGGATTTAAATATGCCGATGGCTGTGCCGAACGAATATCTGTACTGTGATAAACCGTATCTGAACGCGAAAAAATCCAGCGTAAGGGATTTTGGAAAAGTAACCGCGTTCTGCAGCATGAACTGTCTTTCAAAACCGATGTTGATAATGTTACCGATGCTAAGAATTAAAAGAATTATGATTGTGCCCTGTATTCCGGGCAGTGTAACATACCATATTTTCTGAAAACGGTTAACTCCGTCAATTTCCGCCGCTTCATACACCTGGGAATCAATTCCCGCCATGGCGGCCAGATAAATAATCGCGTTCCAGCCCATCTCTTTCCATATATCAGCTAACACAACAATCCACCAGAAATATTCCGGCTTTATCATTACATTGGTAGGTTCCTTTACAATGCCCAGCGCAAGGAGCAGATCATTTACAGGGCCGGTTATGGCCATCATCTGCGTAACAATGTTGGCGACAACTACCCAGGAAACAAAATGCGGCAAATATGAAACTGTTTGCGTGAAACGCTTGAACGGCAGAAAACGAAGCTCATTTAAAAGAACGGCAAAGGTAATTGCCATGAAAGTGCCCAAAACAAGCATCATGACGCTCATGCCAAGCGTGTTCTGCATGACGCTTGAAAAAAGATTGTGCCTGAAAAAATCTGTAAAATGCTTGAAACCTACCCAGGGAGAGCCGAACCACCCCAGCTGCGGTTTATAATCCTGAAACGCCATTATCCATCCGATTAAGGGGATGTACCTGAAAATAAACAGCCAAACAATAAACGGAATTGACAGCAGCAGCAGGTAGCGCTGTACAATGATCTTTCTTCCCAGTTCTCTAAACTGCGCTTTTACCTGCATAATGAGAATTCTAACATTGATAAGCTGATTTGTAAATAAAGTAAATAGAATGTTTTATAAATGACATAATTTAGGTTGTTTCAAAAACTCGGTTAGTTTTGTCACAACCTCAATTAAAATTAATTAAATCCGCACGCAACAGCGTAGCCATTGCATATATCTCCAATACGATCACATATCAGGGAAATCGGGTCATTTATCAGTTTTCCTTCCATGTACTTACAGTACTGCAGCGGGAAAAATTGGCTTAAAAGGGCTGCGGGGACTTCCGGTAAATTACGGAAAAGAGTTTGCATGGCGTCTTGAACATTATTTAAGGGAAAATAATATCGGCAGCGATCTGAATAGCTGTAAAATTTTTTATACTCAACTTCAACTTTGGAGCCTGAATAATATTTTTCCCAATACTGTTTTGATTTTTCCATTTCTTCCAGAAGCGTTGTTTTAAATTTTGATCGCAAGGAGGAGGGAACAAGAATCTCTTCGGCGGCTTCCAGAAGAAAAAGCCCTTCCCGCAGTGAAAATGTCAGAGCCGGCCCTACCTTAAGGATGGCAACGCCGTCCCTGACCATTTCTGAAAGTTTTTCAGGCATCTGGTAATCTGTGGAATGGCCTTCAAAAACTAAGCCGGGTGTTGACTTTAAGGCTTCAGTCAATTCCGCTGCTTTTTGTGAATCGTAATGACAGATAAAATCATCGCCGAATTCCAGGCCAGGCTGAACCACAAAGGCGGCTGCATCGTTAAAATTAACGCCTGCTTTGCCAAATTCATCCTTAAAAATCCTGACCTGCTCAAGGAAATCTTCGGCTTTTGTGGGGGTAACGCTGTCTTCATGTTCCCGGCTGCCTCCTGGGATGGGTACTTCGCTGCCTATAACAAGCGCAGGCCGCCGTGTTTGATCGCTCATACCTGCGAAACATTCGTATACAGCTTTCGCCAGAACTGCTCCACGCCGGGCGCAGACGTTTATTTCAAGCGGCCCCGGAGGATCGCCTGCCAGTTTCATGCTGGTATCAATATGTATTTTGGTGAAACCCGCAAGAGTATAGGAACGAACCATTTCCATGGCATTTTTCATGGCTGTTTCTTCAGGTTCTTTCTGCCAAATCAAAGGTCCAAGATGATCGCCGCCCAGAATTAGGTTTTCCTGAGCCATGTTTTCTTCCGCGGCTATTTTTCGCGCCTGAGCTGCAAATTCATGCGGGCGCATTCCGGTATAGCCGCCATCCTGGTTTACCTGATTTGAGGTGCTTTCTATAACAAGCGGATACTTGCGCATAACGGCATGGCGTATTGCCGCCCTTAACACAATTTCATTCGCACTGCAAACCGAATAAAGACCGGTTTGCTGACCGCTTCGGTTTTTATCAACAATTTTTTTTAAAATATCCGATGACATAATTACTTATATGATATATCAATTTCATTGGCAATGATTAGAAGGCTTTGTTCATCAGAGTAAGTTTCAGATGAAGTGTTATTTAGTTTCATATTTAAACAGTTGACATATTTTAACTCCAACTTCATAATTTTACATAGTTAATTGTCCGTGAAAATTAACAATTTAATCAGGAGGAATCCAATATGAAAAGAACATTGGTAATGTTCGTTGTTCTTGCGATTGTATTATCGCTGTTTACAACCTGTAATAAGGAAAGCGGTACTAGCAGGGCAGCCGGTGAAAAAATCAGAGTGGAATTTTGGGGCCATGTAAATGAAGCATGGAACAACTCCCACAGGCAAATGATCCAGAAATTTAACGCATCCCAGGACAGGATCGAGGTTGTCGCGACTTTCTTCCCCTATGATGACTTTGAGGCGAAAATTCAAACCTCATTAATGGCGCGGGGCGCAGGGGCTGATCTGTACGAGATTTGGGGCGGATGGGGTCTTGATTTTTCAAAATCGGGTGCGCTTAGTCAGGTACCGGCTGATTTAATATCAGACCTTCTGAATGATTGTTATGATCCGGTTATGGGCGCTTTTAATGTAAACGGAAGATATTTCGGCGTACCGCTTGAGTTCAACAATGAATACGGCGGAATGCTGGTAAATAAAGTTGAATTTGAAAGGCTTGGAATTCCGTATCCAAAGACCTGGGATGAAATTATAAATGTAGCGCGCAGAACAACCGCAAGAAACGGAAACATCTTTACAATGCGCGGTCTTGATTTTACAACCGATGATACGCTTACCACTACATTCCTTTCCATGATTCTTTCCCAGGGCGGAGAGTATTGGGTTAACGGCAAATTTAAACTTACAACCCCGGAAGCGGAACGCGCCCTAAAAACACTGGTAGATTATGTGGTGGTCGATCGCCTGACAAATACAGATTCAGCGACCGGCGCGCAGGGCGATGAAATTGACGGCGCTCACTTCCTTGGACAAAACAACGCCATGATGGTTCCTCGCGGGCCATGGGTAATTGCCCTGCTTGAAGAAGAGTACGGAAAAACATTGGGCGTCGATTTTGATTTTATCGAATTCCCGTTTTACAGCACAATCAAAGCTTTCCCCGCTGAAACCGGCTGGAGTATGTGCGTACCTCAATCTTCAAGAGTTTCCGAAGCCGCGTGGGAATATGTCAGGTTCTTCTTAAGACCGGAAAATCTGATGCAGCATAATATCGCCTGCGC